>JBLHWM010000118.1:0-9708 GCA_047629095.1 Planctomycetota bacterium
TGCGCTCTTTCCACCAGTCCACGCACTTCTCGGTCGCGATTTCATCCCGGCGCCACGGGGGGACTTCCGAGCCGTGGTCGTCGTGGACCTTGCCGGGCAGGGCCGACCAAGCTGTCGAGCGCAGCTGGGGGTAGTTGGCCGACGCGCTGGAGAAGATCTCCATGTCGTAGCCGTTCTCGAGCAGTACGTCCACCAAGACCGGCGAGCGCTGCTCGTTGAGCACTGGGAACCAATAGGGCCCGTAGAGGCCGTAGAGCATGCCGAATACGCCAAAGCGCGTCGCATTGCCCGTCGAGATGTGGTCCGTGAACTCGCGCCCGGTGGCTGCGTATTCGGTGAGCCGTGGAGTGTTGGTCTCGTTCAGCATGTCGCCGCGCCAGCAGTCGATGGCGACGATCAGAATATTGGGCTTCGGAGCGTTCGGGTCGAGCACCGGCATGGTGGTCGGGTAGTCCAACAGGAAGCTGTCGAAGGTCAAGCGCTGGGCGCGCTCGGTGACCTCCACATCGAAGAACTGCTCGGCCATCTCGCCAACGTTGAGCTGGGGATAGAGGGGGAACAGCTTGGCCAGCTCGATCACCTCTTTGTCACGCTCTATGTCCGCCTGGACGTAGATCATCTTCTCCAGGAAGAAGGCGGAGATGATGACGCCACACCACATCATGCCCGGTCGCATGAGCAGGTGGGGCAGGGTCTCGGGGTCACGCCTTGAGCGCACGATCAGCTTGTCCCAGATCCAAACCTGCACGCCCGAAGCCAGCACCAGGCCGGTCAAGATCGCGGACCAGACTTGCCAGCCCAGGTGGATCGCATCCTCGGAGCCGCGCGTCACAAACAGATCCCAGACCTGGCTGCTGAAGTGGTAGCGGAACAGGTTGTAGATGCTCTTGTCGACAAACAGCAGGATCAGGAAGCTCGTCCAGATCATCGCGTGCCCAAGGCGCAGCACCCGGAACTTGGTCAAGATGCGGATCGACAACAGGCACAGGATGCCGGGCGCGACGCTGAGCAGCGCCGTGGTCGAGGTCAAAGCCAACAGCCCATAGAGCCACAGCTTGATGCTGCCGTTCTCGGGAATGAACTGCAGCTGGCTGCCCATGACCACCATGCCGAAGGCGATGTTCGCCAACCACAAATGGAACGCTGTCTGGCGCAACACGCCAAGGTCCTCGCGGGCGATCGGCCGCGCGGGGTGGCGCAACCTGCGCAGCCAGTCGATCGGGGTTTCGCGAGTTGAGGGCGCCATGGGGCTACTAGGGCTTGACGATCTCCCCAGTCCAGCTGGAGATGCCGCCCTCTAGGTTGTGCAGCTCCGTGCGACCCTGCTGGGCCAGGAAATCGCAGACCGCGGCAGAGCGCTGGCCCACGTGGCAATAGACCAGCAGCGGCCCTTCCGGGATCTCATCGATGCGATTGGGGATCTCATCCATTGGGATCAGGATCGCGCCGGGAATGATCCCGCCCGCGGTCTCGCCAGGGGTGCGAACATCGAGCAGCACAAGGCCCTCGGTGTCGGTAAGCATCTCGCGGCCCTCGTCAATCGAGGTGGAAACGAAGGGTTCCATAGGTCTTTCGGTGGGAGCGGTAGGAGCAGCGGGGCCGGGTTGGGCAGTCGGCACCGGGGCGGAGTATTGAGCGGAGGCCTCGCTCGAGCAAGAGCTCAAGGCGATGGCGGCCAGCACGGAAACAGTGCAGTTGGTCGTGTTCATGGGCGTTGGTCCTGTTGGGCTTACCGGTGGGGCAGGCGTGGGCTAGCCGTCTTGGCCGCAGCGGTTCTCGAGGGTATTCATCCCCGTTACGCCCAAGATCTTGCGGGTGCGGAGCAGCTTCTCAACCGCTTCCGGCGGCAGCGGATCGAGTCCGCCGCGCAAGGTGTGCGTCATATATAGGATGCGGGCCGTGTGCTCGAGCATGTCGAGCTTCTTGAAGGCATCCATCAGGTTGTCGCCCACGGTGATCGAGCCATGGCTGCGCATCATCACGGTGTCCGAGCAGCGCAGGAGCTCGCGGATCGAATCCCCGAGCTCGTGGGTGCCGGGGGTCGCGTATTCCGCTGTGGGGATTCCACCGATGGTCACCACGACCTCGGGAATGATCGGCATCAGCATGTCCACATCGGCCAGGGTCAAGGCCACCGCATGGGGCGGATGGGCGTGGACCACGGCGCGAATCTCGGGGCGCACGGTGTAGGCGGTCGTGTGGATACCGGTCTCGGTCGAGGCGGGCGGGCCCTCGCCAATCACGCGGCCCGACATGTCGACCCGGGTGATGTGGTGGGGCTCGAGGAAGCCCTTCATCGCGCCCGCCGGCGTGATCAAAATCGTGTTGTCCGAGAGGCGCATGGACAGGTTGCCGTCCGCGCCAACAATCAGGTTGCGACCGTAGCAGAGCTTGCCGATCTCGCAGAGGGCGCGCCGCCCGCGCTGCATCTCGTCTTCCGAAGCGCCAACGGGTTCGTGGGCGTGGGGAGTGTTTCCGCGTGCTGTATTCATGACTTGACCTCAGTTGCATCCATGTGGGAGTAGGAGGTCTCGCCGGGACCAAACTCGATCGAATCCACGACGCCCATGACGATCGTCTTGATCGGCGCTTTCGCGATTCCGGTCACTTGACGGGCTCCATTGCCCTCATCCATGACGATCACGCGGTCGCCTTCGCCGGCACCGCAGCCGCCCGGTGGCACCAGGCCAACGCGCACCTTACCCACGGCTTTCCCGTCGGGACCGACCGGCCGCAGCAAGAGCTGGCGCATGCCGTCGAGGTCCTTGTGTTGCACGGGCGTGGTGACCGTACCGATAACGTCGGCTAAGAACATCAGACTCCCGCTCCATGGGCTAGCGGCGTGATGTTCGTGCCGAGGCGCGTCGCCTCTTCCACCACACCGATGATCGCGACGTCGATGGGTACGAAGGTCTCGTCCAGGACGAGGGCGGCCTCGCGGCCGTCGACACAGGTCACAAAGTCCCCGGGCCCCGCGCTGACGACGCTGGTCTGCACCGCGGCCACTTGGGTGTCACCGGTGTCCGCGCCGTGCTCATCCAAAGGTTGGATCAGCTGGAAGGCAACGCCGTCCAAGCCTTCATAGCGAGACGTGGCAACCAGCCTGCCGATAACCCGGGCGAGGTACACCTAGGCCCACGCCTCGTAGACGTTCTCACCGTCGACATCCCAGGAGTCGACCACGGCCATGACCACCGCATCGCAGGGGCGACCGTCGGTTAGGGTCGTCTGGCGCGCACTGGATCCAGTGGCGTACAGCACGGTATCCCCGACGCCGGCCTGGACCGAATCCACGGCCACGACGTACTGGTCCTTGGGTTTGTTCTCGTGGCTCTGAACTTGCAATACGAGCAGCTTTAGACTCTCAAGCTTTTCGTCCTTCTGGGTCGCGACGACGCTTCCGACTACCTTGGCGATCAACATAGCCCAAGAGTCTACAGCCAAGGGCGCGCCGTGGCTATCGCGGGCTCGGGTCCGCGGCTTAGAATCAGGTAGAGCGGTGTTTCCCTAGCGGAAAACGTGCAGCCCAGTCTCGGGCATAGCACCGTTCAATATCCGTCGCTGGAGCTCGGATTCGACGATTTCGAGCAGCTGCTCTTGGTTCGGCGCTGGAATCGGAGCGCCAACCCAGATCAGAGCCACGCCACCGGCGACCTCGATCGGACCCGCAACTCCCGGGGCCTGGGTCTTGTCAAAGAACTCCCAAGCCGTGCTGCGCATGCCCGCGGGCAGGCGCTCATCCCCGCGACCGTAGACGCCCAGGTTGCCATCGACCTTCTTCGTGTTGATCTCGTCGCTGAGCTTGCGCACGAGCTCCACGAACTTCTCTTCGCTAGTAATGCCGGGAATCAGCTTGGTCATATAAGTCGTGGCCTGGTCCACCGAGCGCGGCACCAGCTCGTTGGCCACGGCCACGGCGCGCAGCATGCAGACCCGCAGGGGCAAGCGCATGCCGTAGTAGCCGTCGAAGTAGTCCTGCTCGGAACGGTAAGTCGCGAGCATGCCCGCGGCGATGCGCTCGTTGAGTGTCGACTCGGGGCCAAGATCGTCGGGAGCATTCCCCAGTGCCTCGCGCCGGGCCAGCACGGTGGTCAGGGCGGTCACGCGCACCGAGGTGTCCTCGGCCATCTCCGCGATGGTGAGACCCTGGGCTTCGAGCTTGGATTCGTAGCTGATGCCGGTGCCCGCGAACTGTGGATCGAGAGCGTGGTTCTCGCGCCGGCGCAGGATCTCCTTGTCCACAGCCTCGGACCACTCGCCCGAGTCGATCTCGCCCGCATCGGCCATCAGCACTTTCATAAAGAAGAGCTGGGTGCACGCCTGCTTCACGAACTTGGTGCCAATCTCGTTGTGCAGCCGCTGCTTGAATGCGCCAAGGGTGACCTTCGCTGCGCCGGACTCGGCCACGGTGTCCGTGTCTTTTTCGGGGAACTGATCCGTCGAGTCGCTAATGCCGCGCTTGGTCAAGGTCTCCTCCAGCCATGCATCTTGCTGGGCCGGGGACGCCTGCTTGTCCTCCTCTAAACCAAGCGCGATGCGTGTCAGCTCCGCTTGGATCATGGAGACTTTCAGCATCTCCTGAAAGACGTCGGGGTTGATGTCGCCTTTGACCAGCTGCTCGGCGAGTCCGCCCTCGCCCGCGGCTTTGAGCTGCTTGTCCAGGTCGGCCATCCTAGCGCCAACAGCCTGGTCCGGAATCTCAATGTCCGCAGCCGTTGCCAGCTCC
This sequence comes from Planctomycetota bacterium, assembly GCA_047629095.1. Classification (GTDB taxonomy): domain Bacteria; phylum Planctomycetota; class UBA1135; order UBA1135; genus CALBMX01. The sequence goes on from JBLHWM010000118.1 coordinate 4,727, forward strand.
TCGAGAACGGCGCGTTGGAGCAGCCGATTGAGAATGTCGATGCCCTCCGGGCGGCGACCATGGCGATCGAGCAGCAGCTGATCGAGCTCGTCCAGGGTGACCTCAACATCACCGCCGCGCGCGGCCACACCCTCGGGAAGGGGCGGCAGCATCTTGGGGTCGCCCGGATTCGCGCTGGCATCCCCAGCGTCGGGGGCCTCGTCGCTCTGATCCGGGGAGCCGACCTCTTGTTCGGTCGCAACCTCTTGTTCGAGAGGCGCAACTTCGATGGCCGGGTCGACCTGAGGGACCTCCTGGATGCCTAGCGCGGGCTGGGCACAGGCGAGAAGTACGAAGAGAAGCGCGGTAGTGCTGTGAGGACGAATCATCGGAATCAGGTGGTCAAGGTCGGGTTTCGCGGGGGCTCACCATAGAGCCCCAGCTGACCGCGGTCGCAGCTTTTTCTTCCCGTTCTTGCTATTCACGGTTAGCAAAGCGTTGGATTTAGCCCCGAACAGATGAAGCCGCCGCCATCTCGGAAAGCTAGGCTTGTGCGATGCTCCGTGATTCGAATCAGCCGTCCGCCGCCGAAGAGATGCGCTTCCTTGCGAAGCTTGTCCACCGCGGCGTGCTCACCGAGGCCGAGGCCGCGGCCATTGTGCCCGGACTCCAAGCTGGTGACGCCACCTTGGATGAGCTGCTGGTGACCGCGGGGGGGAAGGACGCGGACTGGGTAGAGCGCATGCGCCGCACCGACGGCGGCGAGATCCCCGAAATTCCGGGCTTTGAGATCGTCGATCGCTTGGGTGTCGGTGGAACTGCGACCGTTTGGCAGGCCACCGAGCTGAAGACTGGTCGGGAGATGGCCCTGAAGGTGCTGCGCGCAGACATTGCCGCCAAGCCCGCTGAACTCAAGGCGTTTGTCGAGGAGACGCGCCTGCTCGAGCGCCTCGATCACCCGAACCTGCTGAAGGGCATCGGCGTGGCAAAGTACGGCCAGACGGTCTTCTCCAAGCTAGAGTTCGTCGAGGGCGAGACCCTGCTCGAGATCCTTGGCTCGATGACCGCTGATCACGATGCGATGCCCGAAAAGGACGCGCTCGGGATCGTGCTCGAGACCGCGCGCGCTTTGGAATACCTGGAGTCCGAGGGCATCGTGCACCGGGACATCAAGCCGGGCAACATCATGTACACCGAGGACTGTCGCGTCGTTCTGATCGACCTTGGCTTCGCCGCCGAGGCCGGCGCTGCGGGCAAGCGCGAATCCGGTGTGGGCACCGTGGCTTACCTCTCGCCGGAGCAAGCGCGCGGTGGAGCCAGCGCGGACTCGCGCTCGGACATCTACAGCCTGGGCGTGTCCCTGTTTCAGCTTGTGATCGGCCGGTTGCCCTTCGATAGCAGTGATGACCGCGAGATCCTGCGCATGCAGGTCATGGACTCCCTGTCATCCCCCGAGCTGCGCGGCCGCAACTTCTCGCCGCACCTCTCCTACTTCATCGAGAAGATGATGGCGAAGGAAGCCGACCACAGATATCAGAGCTGGAGCGAGCTGATCGAGGACGTAGCGGGGCAAATCGAAGGTCATGAGGATCTGGACTTCTCAAGGGGCGAACCCAAGGCGCAAAAGCCTAAGACAAGCCCGAATCGGCCGATTCGGCGCCAAAGCAAGCGTCCAGGGCGCCGCCGTCGCTAGTCCGATGGGGGAGAGAATCCTAGCTTGGAGGAAGTGCGACTTCACCGGAGCTGCACAGCCTGCCGAAGGTAGGTCTCGATGAGGATTCCCAGGACCTCTGTCGATGCAACCGCCCCCGAGGTGAGCTTCGGGTTCCGCTGTAAGCGATCGGGCCGCTGCTGCCAAGTTCGCGGCGGTGTCGCTTGGGTCGATCCGGCCGAGCAACAGGCCATCGCCGCACACATGAGCATGCCCATCGAGACCTTCCACGCCAAGCACACACGGGAGCTCACCGACCCTCGCACGGGCGAGCTGCGCAGTGCGCTTCGAGACCGAGAGGACGGCGCGTGTGAGCTACTCGAAGCGGGCAACCAGTGCAGCGTCTACGAAGCGCGGCCGAAGCAGTGCCGGGACTTCCCCTTCTGGGATTCCGTTACCGACGACTCGGCCTCCTTCGAGCGCGCCCGGGCCATCTGCCCCGGTATCGAGGTCATTCCCTCAAAGGGCTTCACGCAGCGTGTCGTTCGCCAGCTCGGCGAGCTAATGACCGCCACATCCAAGGCGCCCACAGCAGCCTGCCCCCACGATCAAAACGGCGAGCTCGTGCACGTGTCCCGCTTGGAGTTCGAGGCCATTGCCGCCGCCGTGCCCGGAAGTCAATCGTCTGGGTCCCGCGCCTGCCCCTCTTATAAGAGCTCGCTCTGCACCAGCCCAAGTGCAAAACCCATCGCCTGTCGCGAGCTAGGCGAGTCCGCTTGCGAGGACCTCAACGCCAAGCTGCAAGACCTACATAAGGTAGCGGGCTACCCCCACACCATGGGCACAATCGGCTCCTTCGCGGCACCGGATCCCGAGCAGCAGCTCGCTCCTTTGCAAGCCCCAGGGATGGAGCGATGAAGACCGCCGTCTATGCACTCTTGATGCTTCTTGCCGCCGCCGCACTCGGGGTTGGCGCGGCCATCTATGTGCGCCCAACCTACGGATTAGAGCCCGTTGAGGGCACTGCCTTCGATTCCGGGTTCACTCCCACCGAGCGCTCAGCCGAGGTCGCCGAAGTCGTCGCCGAAGATGTCGAAGAACCCCAAGTCGCCCAGGAAGCTACCACCGGGTACCGCTATTGGGTTCAGCAGCACAACAAAGCTCTGGATGCCCTCGAAGCTGGCGACTACGCAACCGCGTGTGCGATCCTGGAGCGCTGTGTCGAGGCCCATCCCGAACAGAAGCTCTTCGCCAAGCACCTCGTCGAAGCCCTGTCTCGCCTGTCCCGCGGACTATGGGAGCAGGGCGACCGCCAAGAGGCGATCTGGAAGCTCGAGCGTGCCGTCGAGATCAGCCTGACCCTTGCCGAGCCCGACCGCCGCCCGGACCTCGTCAAGCTGCTCGAACGCTGGCACCGAATCTTTGGCGTGGAGAGCGACTTCTGGCAGGACACCTCCCAGCACTTCGAGCTCTCTTATGACGCGAACCACGAGGACCTAGCCAACGGCTTCCAAGACGTCATCGACCTACTCGAGACCGCCTATGCGGATCTGCGGGACTTCTTCGGTGCGGACCCCGTCTTCGACAACCAAGGTAAGCGCCTGCACGTGGTGCTCTACCGCCGGAGCAACTTCGACACGGTCACGGGCCTGCACTCCTGGGCTGGCGGCGCCTTCGATGGCACCATCCGCGTTCCCGTGGCGGACCTAGTCCAAGAGATCCACGGCCTCGATCCCCTGCTGCGGCATGAGCTCGTGCACGCCTTCGTCGAGAGCATCGGCGGCAGGTCGGTGCCCGGTTGGTTTAACGAGGGCATCGCCCAGTGGCTCTCGGGCGAGCGCGAGGCATCCCTCAGGCGCGCCAAGTCGATCTTCCTTGGAAGCAAAGCCAAGGCCTTCCTGCCCATGTCCGAGCTCGGCGGCAGCTTCTCTAAGTGGACGGACGAGGACAAGGTGCGCCGCGCGTACACCCAGTCGGTCGTGCTCGTGGATGCCCTAGCCAATCGCTACGGCGAGCGCTTCCTCGCAAGCCTGACCACCGCGGCGAAGACGGGCGAGGCGGGCATCGAATCCGCCTATGAAGCGCAAATGGGCCGGACCCTGGCAGACTTCCTAAGCGAGGTTGTGGCCGACTACACATCCCAATAAAGAGCGACGCTTCGCACGTCCTAGCTCTTTGTTTTAGTGGCGTATATCCCCGGGATTCCCGGTCCCCGATGCCGCCCGTCTCGCTATGCTTCTCGCCGACATGACCACTCTCTCGACCATTCATTCCGTGCATCATCACCACCCCAACCGGGTCAGGTGAGGAAGCACGTTTAGTTAATCGAACGAGCTTTTCGCCGACCCCAGTGGTCGGCGTTGTCGTTTAAGGCAGTACCGTTTTGCTGGGGTCCTCTCCTACAAGGAACCCCAAATGACACCCAAGCAACGACCCGAAGCGGTCCAGTTCGCGCTCCCCAAAGGGCGCATCAAAGACGGCGTACTCGCCCTGCTCTCCGAGGCGGGGATCACCGTCACCAACAGTGTGCGTGGCTACCGGCCAACGCTCTCGATTCCAGGGTTTGAGACCAAGATGCTCAAACCCCAGAACATCGTGGAGATGCTCTCCTGTGGCACCCGTGACCTTGGCTTCGCCGGGGCGGATTGGGTGCTCGAGAAGGAGGCGGACCTTGTTGAGATCATCGACACGGGCCTCGATCCCGTGCGTCTGATCGCCGCTGCCCCCGAGGCGAGCCTCCAGAACCCGGACTTCCTAAACGGCCCCTTAGTGGTCGCTAGTGAGTACGAGGTCCTGGCCCGCAGGTGGATCGAATCGAAGGGCATCAGCGGCTCCCTAGTGCGAACCTACGGCGCCACCGAGGTCTTCCCGCCCGAGGACGCCGACATCATCGTGGACAACATCGCAACGGGTGCGACCCTGCGCGCCAACGGCCTGCGGGTCTTCGACGAGCTGCTGCAATCTTCCACGCGACTGTACGCCAGTCCGCAGGCCATGGCCAACCCGGTCAAGCGCGAGCTGATCGACAACCTCACGCTCTGTCTGAAGGCCGTGATCGAGGCGCGCACCCGGGCGATGATCGATCTGAACGTCTCCCCCGCAGCCCTTGAAGAGGTAATCGACGCTCTGGATTGCATGCGCGAACCAACGGTCTCGGGCCTGCACGGTAGTGCTGGCTTTGCCGTCCGCGCCGCGGTGAAGCGCCGCTCGATCCCATCGCTAATCCCCCAACTGAAGGCCCGTGGAGCCACCGATATCGTGGTCTCCCGTTGCGAGCAAATTGTCCCATGAAGTACTCCTCTGAATACAGCCCGCCGCCGCTCTCGAAGCGCGTGGATCTAGACCTCTCCCG
>JBLHWM010000119.1:0-9692 GCA_047629095.1 Planctomycetota bacterium
GTAGACCTTGACCATCTCAAGCACGCCGGTGGGCAGCTCGTCGCCACGGCTCAGCTTGTTGACCAACTTGGTCTTCTCAGCTTCGTCCGCGTCAATCTTGACCTGGTGCTCGGAGATAGCCTCGTATGCGTTGCTGCGAGTCTTATCGGCGACGGCGTCGTCGGCGGCAGACTGGCAGAGTAGCTTCACGCGGCGCAACTCATCAAAGGTAGCGGTGTCATCCATGATGACAGCCTTACCGGTCATGTCGTCCGGGACGTCGTCACCGAGGGCCTCGGTGACGGCCTTCAGCATCGCTGCAGCATGGATACGGTGCTTATAAAGGCAGCGTTTCTCAGCGTCGCGAATCTGGTCGAGGGTCATGCGCCGATCTTGATCGGTCATGTTGATTCGACGGGTGAAGTGCTGCGCGTCGATCACGACCCCGCGGCTGCCCGGGGGCATCGTAAGGGACGAGTTCTTCACGTCTACACCAGCGCGACCGAAGATCGCGTGGAGTAGCTTCTCTTCAGGGGTCAGCTCACTCTTCGACTTCGGGGCAACCTTGCCAACGAGCACATCGCCCGCTTTGACCATGGTGCCGATACGAACGATACCCTTGTCGTCGAGGTTGGCCAGAGCCTTCTCCCCCACGTTCGGGATGTCGCGGGTGAACTCTTCCTTACCGAGCTTCGTCTCGCGAATCTCGACGTCGTACTCCTCGATGTGAATCGAGGTGAAGACGTCTTCTTTCACAAGGCGTTCGGACAGCAGGATTGCATCCTCATAGTTGAAACCGTCGAAGGGCATGAATGCCACTACGAGGTTCTTGCCGAGGGCAAGGTCGCCACCGAGGGTCGCAGCACCATCAGCGAGAAGGTCTCCCTGCTCCACCACGTCTCCAATCAGGACACATGGCTTGTGGTTCTGGCTCGTGCGCTCATTGAGTCCACGGTACTTATCGAGGGTGTACTCCTCGTCGTCCACCATGATCACCGTGGAGTCCACGTAGGTGACAGTTCCCGCCTTCTTGGCGCGGACCAGCAGGTTGCTGTTCTCGGCCACGCAGCGCTCCATGCCGGTTCCCACAAGGGGCGGCTCGGTGCGCAGAAGCGGCACGGCTTGGCGCTGCATGTTCGCGCCCATCAAGGCACGGTTTGCATCGTCGTGCTCGAGGAACGGAATCAACGAAGCGGAGATACCGACGATCTGCTTAGGCGAGACGTCTACGTAGTCAACGCCTGTGGGCGGGACCTCAACGTTCTCACCATCCATACGGGCGAGAACGCGCTCGTCCGTAAGGTTCAGTTTGTCGTCAATCTTGACGTCAGCAGGTGCCATCACCTGGCCTTCCTCTTGGTCGGCGCGCAGGTAGACGACCTGGTCGGTCAGCTTACCCTTCTTGACCTTGCGGTAAGGGGCGACGAGGAAGCCGTAGTCATCCAAGCTCGAGTAGAGAGCAAGTGATGAGATCAGGCCAATGTTCGAGCCCTCGGGCGTCTCAATCGGGCAAAGGCGCCCGTAGTGAGACAGGTGAACGTCACGCACATCGAAGCCGGCGCGCTTACGGTTAAGTCCGCCTGGGCCAAGTGCTGATAGGCGACGCTCGTGGGCCAACTGGCTGAGTGGGTTGGTTTGGTCAACGACCTGGGAGAGTTCACCCCTACCGAAGAAGTAGTCCACCGCACTCGAGAAGGTCTTCGAGTTGATCAGGTTACGAGGAGAGACTCCGTCGCCCTGGTCCATGTTCATACGCTCTTGAGCAGTACGACGCAGCTTGAGGAGACCCTTGCGGAATTCCTCGCCAGCCAGTTCGGCCAGGCTACGGACGCGACGGTTACCGAGGTTGTCGATATCGTCGAGAAGCCCTTTGCCGGAGCGGAGCTTGAGCAGGTACTTGACCGAGTTCAGAATGTCCTCGGGCTGGAGAACCTGGATGTTCTCGGCAATGTCCTGATTGAACTTACGGTTGAGACGGAAGCGGCCGACCTTGCCTAGGCGGTAGCGCTGGGGATCGAAGAACTTCTCGTGGAAGAGCTCGCGAGCCTTCTCCAGCTGGGGCGGATTGCCCGGACGCAGCCGCGTGTAGATGCGCAGAAGTGCATCCGCGTGGCTACGGCAGGTGGGGTCATCCTTCATCGAGTTGATGATCAGCATGTCCAGGTCTTCGATATCGCCTTTGACGATCTCCACCTGGGCCAAATCACTGGCTGAAATCTCGATGGCTGCCGTCTCGGAGATGGGCTCACCAGAAGGCACGAGGACCTCACCGGTCTTGAGCACAACAACGTCACCCACCGCGATGCGGTTAGTGATCTTCTTAGCGAAGGCGTTCTCCGTTTGGCCCTTACGCTTCTTCACGACAGTCGTGTCGTAGAAGGTGCGCAGGATATCCTGGTCCGTCGAGAGGTTCTCGTCGAGGGCACGCAGGAAGCTCACCGCAGAGAACTTACCGGACTGGTCGATCCGGATCTGAAGCAGCTCTTTCTTGGTGACGTTGAGCTCGATCCAAGAGCCGCGCTCTGGGATAATCCAACAGTTGTGGAGCTTGCGATCCGTGACTGCCTTGTCGATGCTGAAGTCCACGCCGGGTGAACGGTGAAGCTGGCTCACGACCACGCGCTCGGAGCCGTTGACGATGAACTCGCCGCCGCCGATCATGATCGGGATTTCGCCGAGATAGACTTCTTCCTCAATCGGCTCTTCCTTAACCAAACGCAGGCGAACCTTGAAGGGGTAGCCATAGGTCAAGCGTAGCTGCCGGCATTCCTCAATGGTGTACCGAGGTGCACCCAGGTCATAGCTGACGTACTCAAGGCACATCGTCTTGTCGAAGGAATAGATCGGGAAGACTTCCTGCAACAAGGCCTGCAAGCCCGTGTCGGGCCTGTTGCCCGGAGGCGTTGACGACAACAAAAAGTCGTCATAGGACTTGGTCTGGATTTCGACCAGATTGGGAAGTGGGACGATGTCCGGGTACTTCCCAAAACTGTGCAACGGCAAAAGAGTCGTAGGCATGGAGCTAGCTCGGCTACGGGGGGCAGGCGGCAGAGCCTGCATTTATGGGTGTAAACAGGAGCGAATAGCTCCTGCCCTTAGGCCACGAAGAATGGCCTTCGAATCAGATTCCGCAAACGCGCTGCCCAAATAGGCGCAACGGGATGGGTTTCCGCTCGACACAAAAGTCCCCGACACGGGCACCAAACTGGTGGTGCCCGTGCGGGTCAAACAGAGACGGTAAGTCTCGGGAGAGAGTCAAGTTCGGCTTTAAGCCAGCTTGACGCTTGCTCCAGCAGCCTCGAGCTTCGCTTTGAGCTCTTCGGCTTCTTCCTTGGTGCAGCCTTCCTTGACGGCCTTAGGAGCACTGTCAACGATAGCCTTAGCTTCCTTGAGGCCCAGGCCGGTGATGGCGCGGACTTCTTTGATGACGGGGATCTTTTTGTCGCCAGCAGCTTCAAGGATGACGTCGAAGGACGTCTGCTCTTCAGCTTCTTCGCCTCCGCCAGCGGCGGGAGCAGCAACAGCAGCGGGTGCAGCGGCGCTCACGCCCCACTTGTCCTCAAGGTGCTTCACAAGCTTGGAAGCGTCGAGGAGGGTAAGGGCATCAAGCTTGTCAGCGATCTCTTGAAGACCAGCTTCGAGCTCAACCACGTTGGTTTCGTCGGACATGATAAGTTCTCGGTTTAGGAGGGTTTAGTTGAATCGTTGATTCTGAAGGACCTCAGTCAGAAAGACTAAGGTTTGAAAATTGTCTGTTGCAGCGCCGGAACGCTACTCCCCTTGGTCGACGTGAGCTTGGAGCACACGAGCCAAAGAGCTTTGGTTTGCATCGAGCACCGTGGCAAGGCTGCGGGCGGGACCAGAGATGGTTCCGAGCAACATAGCCTGAAGGGTGAGACGATCAGGGACGTTAGCCAGGGCGGCCGCGTCGCGTGCATCGAGGAGATTCCCCTCGAGAACGCCACCACGAACATCCAGCTTGCCGGCCTTGCGGAGCTTCTTGGACTCGGAAACGATCTTAGCGGCACCAATGGCTGCCTCGGCGTTTCCCCAAGCGATAGCCACGTTACCCGTAAAGGTGCCGGCAGCGACCTCGATGCCACGGTCGGCTAGCGCCAACTTGGCAAGGCGGTTGCGGACCAAGCGGACTTGGGCCCCACTCTCGAACATGGCACCGCGGAGCACCTCGTTTTCTTCCATGGTCAATCCGGCCATGGAGAAAAAGAGCATGCCCTCGGCGTCACCGAAAGCGGACTTAAGCTCGGCTAGGCCGAGGTTGTTGACGATATTCGGCATAGTTCTAGGCTCCGTATTGGATCCATGCGCCGGGGCCCATGGAGGTACTGATCGAAATCTTCTTCACGAACTCGCCCTTGACGACTGCAGGACGCATGCCGATCAGGTTATCGAGGAAGGCGCTTAGGTTGGCTTCGAGGTCCTCCACGGAGAAGGAACGCTTGCCGAGACCCGCGTGAACATTGCCACCGGCGTCGGTTCGGAACTCGACCTTACCGGCCTTGAACTCCTCGACGGCCTGGGCCACGTTCGGGGTAACGGTGCCAGACTTCGGACTCGGCATCTTGCCCTGGGGGCCAAGAACCTTGCCGAGCTTACCGACGTGACGCATCATATCGGGGCTGGCAATACAGACATCGAAGTCCATCCAGCCACCGGCGATCTTCTCAGCCAAGTCACCACTACCGACTTCGTCGGCACCAGCTTCCCTAGCCGCATCGGCCTTATCGCCTTCTGCGAAGACGATGACCTTGATGGTCTTGCCAATACCCTTGGGTAGAGACACGGCTCCACGCACGAGTTGGTCGGACTTCTTCGGGTCAATTCCGAGGCAGACGACAATGTCGACCGTCTCATCAAATTTTGCCGAAGGAAGGCTCTTGAGCAGGTTGAGGGCTTCCGCTACCTCATAAACCTTCGACCGGTCAATTCCGGCGATGGCTTCCTGCATCCTTTTGCTTTGCTTAACCATAGTAGTGATCCTTGATTAGCCCTTGACCTCGATACCCATGGAGCGTGCTGTGCCTTCAATAATGCGGCAAGCATGATCCACGTCACGGGCGTTGAGGTCGGCCTTTTTGAGCTCGACGATCTCTTCCACTTGGGCTCGCGTCACCGACCCAACCATCATGTGTCCCACAAGGCCAGCGGCCTTTTCCAGACCAGCTGCTTTCTTAAGAAGCACTGATGCTGGAGGGGACTTCAAGATGAAGTCGAAGCTGCGGTCCTTATAGACCGAGATCTCCACCGGAATGATGAGGCCCATTTGATCGCGGGTGCGATCGTTGAACTCCTTCACAAATCCGGCGATGTTGATTCCGTGGGCACCTAGAGCGGGGCCAACGGGCGGAGCGGGTGTAGCTTTACCCGCAGGGCATTGCAGTTTGATTTTTGCTGTCAGTTCTTTGGCCATAATTAGACGGCCTCCACTTCCCAGTACTCCAATTCGACAGGGGTCGGTCGACCGAAGATGGTGACGATCACTCGGACTGTACCTTTGTCCGGATTGATGTCATCGACGGCTCCATCGAAGCCATCGAAGGCCCCTGATTTGACTTTTACAACATCGCCTTTCTTGAGGCCAATGGCCACCTTAGGACGATCTTCGGATTCGCTCATACGAGCGAGGATCGAAGCAACCTCGTCCTCGGGGATCGGGGTGGGTTCGCCACCCATCCCGAGGAATTCTCCGAAGCCGCGCGTTGACTTGAGGGTCGAACGCGCCTTGATTGCTTCGGGACACTCGGGGTCCGACAGATCCGCTTGGATCATCAGGTACCCCGGGTAGAGCTTCTTTTTGACGATGCGCTTTTTACCAGCGCGAAGGTCAGTCACCTTTTCTACCGGTACCAGGATCTGGGGGATATTCCCCTCCAGTCCGGCGGCGGCAAGGCGTTTGATCAGTTGTTTGCAGACCGAGTCTTCACGACCGGCCTGGCAGCGAGCAAAGAACCACTCGTAGGCAGCCATAATCAGCGATCTCCCATAAGGATGTAGTCTGAGATCTTACTGAGCACCACATCCGATCCGGCCAGGAAGGCCATCAGGAAGAGCACAAAGGCGATAACGACAATAGACGAGTTGATCACTTCGGGCATCTTCGCCCAGGTCACCTTTTGCAGCTCGGATTCCGTCTCAATCAAGAGGTCGGCCACCTTGGGGGTCTGGTGCCAGCGGAAGAGCAAAACGAATCCCACAAGGAAGAGACCGGTCGAGACCAAGAAGGCCCCCGTTAGCTTCCAGCCAAGGACTGGAATCTGACCGATGTCTGTTTGCATGCTATCCATGAACGCATAGAGCGTCACATTCAAAGACATGCAGCCATACAAGAACAGCAGGGCTAGCGTCCAAAACGCTCCCATGCGGACCATTCGTCCTTGTTCGCTCTTATAGGCTTTCATCATTGTGGAATCGGGGTGAGATTTGCGGTGCTTGAGTCGCACCCAGGAGTTGGGTGCGGTTGAAGGGGGCCTACCTTAGAGCTTGCGCTCGCGGTGGGACGTGTGCTTCCGGCAGAACCGGCAGTACTTATTCTTCTCAAGCTTGTAGACCGCCTTTTGACGCTTGTGGGTCGTGTAGTTGCGGTTCCGGCATTCGGAGCACACGAGGAACACGTAACGTTCTTTGGTCTTCATTGGATTCTCTTTGTCCTAGGCCGGCGCCCCGAAATGGGTCGCGCAGCGGGGTTTGCTAGGCGCGCCCCCCACAACACACAGGAAGTGGGAGGCGCGTCCGGCAGGGGATCATCTACTCGATGATCTTGGTAACAACACCAGCACCGACGGTGCGGCCACCTTCGCGGATAGCGAAGCGAAGCTGCTCGTCCATGGCGACGGGTGTGAGGAGCTCGATCTCGAGCTTCACGTCGTCGCCGGGCATGCACATCTCAGCGCCTTCGAGAAGGTTAGCAGTTCCAGTCACGTCCGTTGTACGGAAGTAGAACTGGGGGCGGTAACCGGAGAAGAAGGGCGTGTGACGGCCACCTTCGTCTTTGGACAGGATGTAGACCTGCGCCTCGAACTTGGTGTGCGGGGTGATGGTTCCTGGCTTGCAGAGAACTTGACCACGCTGGATGTCACTCTTCTTGACGCCACGGAGAAGGGCACCGATGTTGTCACCAGCGCGACCCTCGGCGAGGATCTTCTGGAACATCTCGACACCAGTACAGGTGGTGGTTGCGGTCTCGCCCATGCCGACGATTTCGATCGTCTCGCCAACCTTGACGATGCCGGTCTCAACGCGGCCGGTCACGACGGTTCCACGACCTTCGATCGAGAACACGTCCTCGACGGGCATCAGGAAGTCCTTGTCGGTCTCGCGGACGGGCTCGGGGATGAAGGTGTCGCATGCCTCCATGAGCTCGTTGATGCAGACGAACGCGGCGTCATCGACGGGCTTGCCGTCGTTGAGTGCGTTTTCGACGCCGAGGGCCGAACCACGAATGATCGGGGTGTCGTCGCCGGGGAAATCGTACTTGTCGAGAAGCTCGCGGATCTCCATTTCGACCAGGTCGAGGAGTTCGTCGTCGTCGACTTGGTCGACCTTGTTCATGAACACCACGATGTGGGGCACGTTGACCTGACGGGCGAGCAGGATGTGCTCTTTCGTCTGGGGCATCGGGCCGTCAGCAGCGGACACAACCAAGATAGCGCCGTCCATTTGGGCAGCACCGGTGATCATGTTCTTGACGTAGTCGGCGTGACCGGGGCAGTCAACGTGAGCGTAGTGGCGGATATCGGACTCGTACTCGACGTGTGTGGTCGAGATGGTGATACCGCGGGCCTTCTCTTCAGGGGCCTTGTCGATCTCGTCGAAGTTCTTAGCCTCGGCGAGGCCACGATTTGCCTGGTGACGGCAAATTGCCGACGTAAGAGTGGTCTTACCGTGGTCGACGTGACCGATGGTGCCAATGTTTACGTGCGGCTTGTTCCGCTCGAAGGTTTCCTTAGCCATATCGGGAGTTCCGAAAGTGGGCCGAAGCCCAGGGGTTGAGTTGACGCGATCGAATGAGCGCGACGGGTGACTAGCACGACCCAAGGGGCGTGCAGAAGATTTGAGTTATTGAAATGGAGCTGCTGGCGGGATTTGAACCCGCGACCTCTTCATTACCAATGAAGTGCTCTACCACTGAGCTACAGCAGCCAACGCCCAGGAGTCGTGGCATGTAGCCGGACCCCAGGGGCGGGGCTTAGTCTGGACCGAATCATCGGGAGTGGAGCGGGCGAACGGACTCGAACCGTCGTCATTAGCTTGGAAGGCTAAGGTTCTACCATTGAACTACGCCCGCATGAGCGTGTAGGGATCTGCCCCCGGCTTTGATCACGAGTTGGGTTTGCGATGGCCCGTGTGCAGCTCAGTCCCCCATCGCCGCGCGCGCCAAAGGCGAGCCTTGCGAAAGCCCCTGGTGCACCACGTCAATGGTTCCAAGGTCTTATATATGGTGGGGGAAGCAGGATTCGAACCTGCGAAGGCGTGGCCGCCAGATTTACAGTCTGGCCTCGTTGGCCGCTTGAGTATTCCCCCATGGGAGAGTTGCACACCGGCCGGAACGCGGTCCAAACGCGTCGCATCAACGTGAGGGCCCCATCCACAAAAATGTGTGTGTGGCGGTCTCAGCGGAGCGTCGCTTCCGTCATCTTCCGGTCCAGGTCTCGTTTTCAGTGAGCAGGCTAGGCGACAAGTCGCCAGGCCGGTTCCGGACTAGGTCCGGAGTGTTCTTTTCGTGCTTGCGCATGGCCTTAGCCATGCCTATGGAGCCAGCGGCGGGACTCGAACCCGCAACCGCTTGATTACAAATCAAGAGCTCTGCCAATTGAGCCACGCTGGCTTACAAGGTTGTTGTCCCGAGTGGAGGCTTCTCGCACTTGGGGACGGGAATCATAGGGAGCGGTGCGGCAAGGTCAACCTCCCGTGCGGGTTTTTCCTAAAGTCCCTCAACTTCTTGTCCACATGCTAGGGATTCGTCCGAAGTCGGTCGCTTGACAAGGCGCTGCGCCTGGCTGTGTCGTGGAGCTACCTCGCTAAGGAGAGTCATGCTGTGCGCCCGGGGCGATTGCCCGATTAGGACGGGTAACCAGCTAGCTGGGGTGGAGCTGTGGCACTTTGCCTCTCCTTCCCCCTTGACGGAAGAGGCTCCGGACGCCAAATACGCGCCCCCCACTGCATATTTGGCAAGATTCAGCCGTCGTAGCCCCTCGCTCCACCCCGCTAAATCGTGTCGTAGGTCGAGATCTCCTCGAATCCGACCTCGAACTCGGCCCTGCCTACCAGGATCGTCACCCGGCGCTTCACCTTATAAATGCGACGAATCTGGCAGCGCTTGCGGTAGCGCGGCACCCAAACGTGGTCGCCCTTCTTTAGCCCGTCAAGGAAGTCCTTGCGCAGGTCGTCCAGGCTCGAGCCCTCGAGGGCCTCCTCTAGGCTATCGAGGATAGTCTGCATCTCCTTGCGCGCGACCTTGGGCATCTGGGGCAGGAGCGTGCGCGACTTCATTAGGTACGATTTCGCCTCCCGGAGGCGCCCTTCGATGCCTTGCTGAGCCTCCTTCGCCAGCAGGTTGACTTGGCGCGCTTGGGCATCGCGCTCCTCGCGCAGGCCGCGACGCTCTTGCTCAACCTCGCCGAGCTTGGTCTCGGCCTTGCCGCGCAGCTCCTCCGCATGGGTGCGGCTCTGGCGCAGGTCGGCGAACAGGGCTTCGC
>JBLHWM010000120.1:0-9631 GCA_047629095.1 Planctomycetota bacterium
AAGCTGAAGCCGATGTAGGGCGCCGGGTCCGCTTCGGTCGTGCCCACAAGCGCGCCGCCCTGGTCGAGCACCGTGAACTCGTTCCACATCACCTTGCCCACTTCGATGCCTAGCATAGCGTCCTCGGAGAAGAGCCAATCGAGGCCCGCGGTGACGCGAATCTCCTCGTCGCGGAACACGCCGCCCGGCACGGGGGACGAGCCGTTCAGCAGGTATTGGCGCACGTCGTAGCGCGCGCCGCAGTTGGCGCGCAGGGTCTCCGTGAGCTGGTGTTCTAGGCGCAGCTCCGAGCCCTGGATACGGAAGGTCGTGTCCTCGCTCAGGTTCCAGTCCATGCCGAAGAAGGGGATCACCCAGGCGTCGTCCACGATGCGCGATTCGCCGGCCAGGCCGAAGGAGAAGGCCACGTCTTCGTTGATCGAGTAGCGCACCCCGCCGAGGCCGCCGAAGGTCAGCGAGTCTAAGGGGCCAACCAGGTCGTCGCCGGAGATCGTGGCTTCGACGCCTGCGAGCCAGGAGAAGTGCTCGTCCGATTCAATGGCGATCTGTAGACCGGCGCTGGTGCGGAAGAGGTCGTTGAAGGGCTTGTCCGAGCCGGGCACCAGGACGCTGCCGCTGTCGAGCTTGTAGAAGGAGGACTCGTTCGACAGGTGCAGGGCTACGGCGCGGTTGCCACTGAAGGTGCGGCCGAGGGTGGCGTCGAAGCCGGCGCGCTGGGTGTCGATGCCGCCGACGATGTCGCTGAAGCTGGCGTCGTTGCGGGCCTCGGCGAAGAGGCGCAGGCTGCTGAACTCGCCAGTGACGGACTCGTCCATAAGTAGCACGTCCGCTGGGATCGGGGTGAGGACAGTGTTGCCGTCAGCGGCGGGTGCCGAGGCTTCGATGAAGCCGCCGGTGGTCGGTCCGCTGGCCGTCATGAGCTTGTTGTTGAAGCCCGCTGCGACGGATGTGATCGGTGAGCTCAGGCGAAAAGCCGGCAGGGGGCGAGCGGTGGACTGGGCTTCGGCTTGGGTAGCGAGCAGGCCGGAAGCGGCAACGATAGCGAGGATTAGATTCGGACGGCGCATGGGAATCCCTGGGGGTGGGTTGTGGAAGAATGGTCTCCGGGACAGGGTCGAAACCCTTGGGGCCGTCCGCTGGACGCTGGCTTGAGCGCCTTGACCAATCAAAGGTATCCCGCCCACCGAGGGCGCGCCACTAAATGCGAGTTCCTTCCCCGGGCGAGGTCGCGTTTTAGCCTCGAAAGCCCGCTCTAGAGCTGCGAAAGCGGGCTTCTGGCGCTTGCTCAGGGCAGCAGCGGGTTTGGGCTGAGCAGACCCGCAAGCGATTCGAATCCAGGGTTTCTGGGATCCCACGGGTCATGATGGCCCCCATCTAGGGGCATGGACTTCACGAGGCGTAGGAGCCCAACGGCTCGCCGAATCGGCGCCTGGGATCAAGTCCGATGGGAATCAGCGGGAGGCGACTTGCGGCTGGGCCAAGGGGCAAGTCTAGGACATCACGAATGGGAATAGCGCCCCCTTGCGGAGCCGCCCGGGCCACCAGACTAGCTACCAGTCTTGTGGCGCATGACGGCTCGAAACAAGCCCTCACAGACCGTGTAGCAAAGCGCCAACTGAGCCCAGTTTGGGTGGGGGAGGCCGCCCGGACTCGCTACAGGTAGCCCATCGCTTTGAGGCGATCGAGCTCGCTCTCGTCGACCTCGATGCGTCCGCCTTCTTTCCAGCGTGCTGCCGTGTCCTTCAAGAGTGTGAGCCACTCTGCCCGTTTGCTTCCCGCTTCCTTAAAGATGTCCGTCAGCTCTCCGGGATCCTTGACGACGTCATACATCTCGACCTTGTCGAGCTCCGGAGTGTAGATCAGCTTGTACTGAATGTCGCGGCATGCGTACTTGTCATGCTTTGCTTCCGGCGCGTGGGTCTCCGTGACCAAGACACGCGCGGCATCCTGCAGAAGCGAGCGCCCCATTTGGCCGGGCAGCTCTCCCAAGCCCAGCATGTCGAGCGCCGTGGGGACAAGGTCAATATGCCGCACAAGCTCTCCGGTTTGAGAGGCGAGGCGTGACCGCATTCCCTCCCAGTGAAGTTCCTCGGGTGCCTTGATCATCAGCGGGATATGCACCTGCTCGTCATAGAGAGTCTGCACGTGGCCGTACGAGCCATGCTCGCCCAACGCTTCGCCGTGGTCCGAGGTGAAAATGACCAAGCTGCGGTCCCATAGATCACGCTCCTTGAGCGCGGCCACTAGCTCGCCGATCGCCTTGTCGGCCCGCGCGACTTCCAACTTGTAGCGCCTTGGAACCTCGCTTCTTGGAGTCTTGTCTGCGACCCAGATCTGGAGCTGGACAGCCTCCTCCGTGGTTAGTTCGAACTCTGCCACCAAGCTATTCGTGGGCACCATGAGCTCGCCCTCGATGAGCTCTTTCTTGAGCCAGCCCTTCCATAAGCCTCTGTTCCAAGCGTGCACAGAGCGAACCTCGATCTTCATCGAGTCACACTTCACTTCGATGCGGTGTTTACCAGCGGGCAGCACGACGTTGTGGTCAATATGGGGCCCGTTGCGTGGATTGAACTCGGCGATGACCTCGCCGTCCAAGATGATCTCACCTGGAGACTCGATGGGGGCTGAATCCCGATAGGGCTCGTGGGGGTCTGCGAAGTGCGCGAACAAAAAGAACGGACTGCCCTTCGGTGAGAGTTCGTCGAGGACCTTCCGCATCAGTGGAACGCTCTCACTACCTCGAGCATCGTTGCCACGCGCATGCTGGAAGGTCTCAAATCCCCTGTCCAAGCTTATCCCGGGTCGTCCAAGCCAAAGTGTGCCCAGGGAGGCTACGGCGTGGGTCTCGTACCCGCTGCGCTTCATCCAATCGGATAGGAGGGGCAGATCCTTCGGTACCTCTTGCCCGTTGTTTACGACACCCGAGACGTGTGGATAGCGGGAGGAAAAGAGGGCCGTGTGACTCGGCAGGGTCATCGGCGCGTGGGAGAAAGCTTGCGGGAAGAGAACACCCTCCGCCGCGAGTGCATCCAGGCTTGGTGTTTCGACTTGAGCGATGATGTCCGCACGAAGAGTGTCACAGACAATCAGCACCAGGTTCGCCGGGCGCCACGTGCCCTGAAGTGTCAAGTTACTGACTTCTCCCCAGCAGCTAACGAGCACTTCGCGCCCGACCTCGGCCTCAAGTTCAAGGCGAAGTTTGCCTGGCACGATGGCCTGGCCGATCTCCAAGAGGGAGTGGATATCCTGAACCACGACGCGCCCATCTTGGCCGGTGTCTGCCTCTAGGACTCCATCGCTGGGGATGACAATGCGAGTAAGTCGCCCGGCTCCAGCTTGCCCGTCGGTAATGCGTACCCGCACCAAGTTGACACCCAGGGAGCGTGTATCGGTTCCCTTGTTGTCGGTGCGAGCCGACTCCACATGCGAGGACCTCACCGCGAGTCGATTCATGCCAGGAATGAGCAGCGCTGGAGGGAGCGCCAGGAAGAATTCCTCCTGAGAGCCGGTTAGCACCTGGTCACCAATAGCGGTCCCATTGAGCTTGAAAGACACTTTGAATTCAAAGGGCAAGAACTGCGGGGCACTCGCTGTGACCTCGAGCGAGGTCCCTTTGCCCTCCAGGCTGGGCAGCCAAATCTCGGCGACCTCAGAGGATGCCCACAAGCCGAACTCGGAGGGGGCCTCGGAGTCGGCAGTGTGCCAACCCGACTCTACCAGCAGAAGTCCCGAGTCGACCGTCAGGTCCACCACGCCTCCTTCAAACGGGCTCTTCCCTAAACGGGAGTCCAACGTAAAGGGCGCAGATAGGCTCGGCGGCGGATCTCCCCCACAGGATGAAAATGTTGCGACTACAACAGCGAGGAAGTGACAGCAGAAGTTGCCCCAAGTCCCTTGGAAGGGACCCGAATACTTATAAACCATAGTCGGATGTTATCGCACCCACGCCTACCCGTACGCCGGATTTCGGATGTTGGCCCAGAGATGGTTCAGCAAGCGTTGTCCATGGTGAGTTTGATGGGCTGAGTTCTTCGCTATTGAGCCGTAGCAAAGAGACTGTCCCAAAGCCTGGGGATACGCTGGAGTTGGAATCGAAAGCCACCGAATCCAGGTTTGCCGATGTGCTAGGTTAGGACATGCGAAAACACTGGGTCCCTACCGTCTTCCTTTGGTTGCTCGTCGTGAGTTGTGGTTCCAGCAGTTCCAGCCCTGTTGCTCACGTCTACTCCCTAGAGGTTGACTTTGCGCGCACAGACGCCCCGGGCCTCTCTCCCATCGAAGTGCTTGTCAGTATTCGTCGAGACGGCGAAGCGGTTTTGGGAGCATCCGAAGAGATCACCTTACAGCTGGCCAGCGGGTCTGCTTCCGACGTGATCGAGCTCGCTGGTGGTGAGTATTCCGCGACCCTGACGCCATCGCAGACAGGAGAGTTACCAGTCACGATTGGCTACGAAGACCAGCTGGTCACACGCACACCGATTGTGCTGGGCACCGTGCACCCAGATTGGGGGCAACCAATGAGCGTGGAGGGACTGGTGAACACGCCGGGGTACGAGGACGGGCCGACCATTACCGCCGACGGAAGCTACCTGTTCGTGCAGTACGGACCGATCTATTTCAGCGCCTTGATCGCCTTCGATCTGCCCAGATCAATCGGTGGATGCGAGGGGCACCGACTGGAGTATCCGCTGGGCACTCTAAATCGCTGTACCCATGAGTGGTTCGACGGGAGCATTGGGCCCTACTCGGCTCCCGAGCGCCCTGGCTTCTTTGACGGGCGGATCATCAATGGAGTCAACCTGCACAACGCGGCATCCTGGGGGATCGGCATCGAGGAGACGGTCATTTATGCCCCGTCGACGATGTTCTACGGCTTCGCGAGGCAGGCGGACGGCTCCTACGCAGAGCCCTTTTACGTGGCTTTTTATGATGAGAACGATGGCATCATCAACCCGTATGGCCTGAGCTTTCGATTGAATGGGGACGGCACGGCGACCACCCTGCTCACCATGAATGATCCGAGTGACGGGCCGACCATCGACCTGGACGGGGATGGTAACGTGGACGTGGAGAGTGGTTTTGACCTGTACGCAGCCGAGATCGTCTTGGGATTCGACACACGCCTGGGCTCGTACCTTTACTCGGGGACTCCCGGGACCCCGCCCGTCAAAGGGACGGATTTCATCGCTCAAAAAGTCGAGCTTGGCAATGTGGGAACCCAGGGCAACGCCGGCACCCAAGGGAACTCGCACGTCTACGAAGAGGGTGGGTCCATCGCCTCCGTCTGGACTGACGACGAATACGACACGGGGGGCGACCGCGGAAACCTCTCGGTCCACTTGTTGGACTCCGGTGCATTTCCCGCAGGGGCTTGGACCAAGCTCGAACTCCCTAGCGACATCAACCAAGCGGCACCCGAAAACGAGACACAGCCCTTCTTCACGGGCACCGAACTCTTCTACGCGATCTCGAACGATCTAGAAAACCCGTCCGTGGTGTTCAACGAATACACGGGCTTGCACGATCAGGCTTCGTTCGCGGACAACAACAATTGGAGTGCCCGCGAAACTGTACTCGCCGGGTCCACTGGCGTTGGACTGGGCGAGATCATTGCCGTTGGGGAGCCGACCGTAGCCATGATCGATGGGGCGCAGCACTTGTTCTTCGTCTACGTAGTGGTGCGCGAAGAGGATGCCTCCATGCCGATTCCCGACGTGAATATGCAAGTGGGCTACATCCGGAAGCGCTAGGGGGCCAGCCAGGCGTGGCGGACACTTGGCGCAGAGCTATGGTCAAGCAGTCGACCTGAGATTGCCTTCTGGCTGCCTGGAGGATAGAGGCTCAGGCCTCTCGGCGCTGCACTCTCTGGCGCTGCATCAAGTGAAGAATCAGTGCTTCTTGATCTTCTTCGGCCATTTGCTCGAAGTTAATTCGCACATAAAAACCACCGGGACAGGTCTCGCAGCCTACAACTATTCCGTAGGTCACAATCTCTTGATTCGAAGGCTTCAGCTCCAGGTTTAGGCTGACCCAGGAGTCTGGCGACAGCGGCCTGTCGCGAATGAAGGCGAGCCCACAAGCGCTGATATTGACTTCTTGCAGCTTGTGTCTGATCTCTTTGAGGGCGTTTTGTTCAACGGTGAACATATGCAATGCATAGTCAAGTTTCCTAATTACCGCGTCTATTAGATTGGCTGTGACTTTGTCATGCCTACGCAGTTCCATTAAGGACTTAGATATTTCCCTATCACAAGTAGCCATCAAGCTATGGGCATTGGCTGTATTCAAGGCTGTTTCAGCTGACACGGCGGCAGACTCTTTGGGGCTCAATGGGCGGCAGAATACACCCAAGGTGTCGTTGATACGGAAGAATCGGCGTTGCTCTTTACTCAATTGAGTACCTCCCCGCTGTCCATCAATGACTCGGGTTCAGGATCCGTAGCTGAGCCCCTCGCGGGGGAGGAGTGGGGTACAGCAATAGGGGGAACCGGGCTTGGCCGCGTGTTTACCTTTTGTGTGAGGCATGCATGGAGCGAGGTCCAATTCGAATTTTTCATGGTCCGTTAAGCCTATGTCTCGAGTTTTATGAGTAGGTATGATGCATTGTGGGCCGTCAAATATAGTAAACGGCGTTGCTGTGGGACAGAGCCCATGTTTTTGTATGTTTTTTTCAAAAAGCCGCCCAGGGCAGCATAGGGGGCGACAATTTTCACGTTTCTGACGGTGATCAGCCAAAGTCGCCGACTGGAGCCGCACGGAACATGGCATTTTTGTGCGGGCTGACTTCTCCAATCGCTTGACGTTTATTGCAACCAAAACAGCATGAGTGGGGGTGCCTAGTGGTCCCAAGTGACTTTGTCGCGCACGCTTAGTTTGCGGAGGTACAGGCGCCAGTCCCCGAAGCCCTCCATGGCAAAGATGGACCGCCGGCTATCGCTGGGTAAGATTCTTGCCGTTAGGGAGATGGTCTTTGCCATGACCGATAGGGGGCAGCACACCTGCTCCTTGTCTATGCGAGCTGTCCCGCGACCATGATGCCATCCATGCCGATTCCAGGCATGAATATGCATGTGGACTACACACGGAAGCGCTGAGCGCTTCTAGCTAGTACCTGGCAGGCTTAATATCGGCGAACTGCGCGACATGGTCCCGCAGAGTCTATTGGCGAGGCCTCATTTGGGTTGAGCGCTTGGCGCAGAGGGCCCGTCGCTTAGCTCAGGGCTTGACCGCCCCGTAGCAGCTCCTTTTGGCGCTTCATCAAGTGCTGTATCAGCGGCTCTTGAATCGCGGCCTCCATGTTCTCGAAGTTGATTCGCACATAGAATCCGCCTTCACAGGGCTCACAGCCTACAATCTTGCCGTAGGTCGTGATCACTAGTGTGGAGGGTTTCATCAGCAGGTTAAGGCTGACCCACGTATCAGTCAATAGCGGCGCGGCGCGGATGAAGGCGGCACCGCATGCACTGATATTGACCAGTTGTAGTTTGTGAGAGACCCCTTTCAGCATGGAATCGGCAACTTCAAGGTGGTCTAGCACCGAGTCGAGCTTCTTGTTCAATGCATCGATCAGGTTGGCAGCCAACTTGTCACGCTTATGCAGCGCTTTTGAGTGCGTGGAGATAGCCTCATTGCAGAGGTTTAAGACGCTAAGAGCATCCACTGGAGCTAATGCGACCCCCGCTGCAGCCTTGCCTAACTCCCTTGGAGTGAGTGGCCGACACGCCACCCCCAGAGTGTCGTTAATACGGAAGAATCGACGCTTACTCGAGGTCAAATGGACACCTCGAATTGGCTAGGGATGGGCAAGGAATTGGTCTCAAATCGCAGCGCCAGTGCCGGGTTATAAAGCAAGTCCAAAACATGGCCATTCGATTTTGAACGGCTGTTCTTGTCTCGGAATGCGGGTTGGGTTTGCGGCCTACTATATGAAGTAATCATAGTCTTTTTGTCTCTTTTTGTGAGCGTCGAGTGGTGTCTATTCTTAATCAAGCCTCACCTATACTTACGGCATTTTTACTCTGACCCCCCTGTCTATTTCGCAGTTATCTGAACACCTTCTGAGAATACGACGCAACCAGGAGAGCCTCACGCAACTGTCCTGATCAAGTCACGTAGAGCGGCTATTGTGCCCCCGTCGGGTGAAGAGCTCGTTTTTGCTCGAGCTGCCTCGCATCGGCAGGCAGACTTATCCTTGGCTATAAGGGAGCCGGCGGATTCAAGGAGCATGGCACTTATGGAACCTTGACCGCAGGTCGAATCTAGTCCTAGAGACCTTTTGGGATGGGGCCTTTGACACCGGCAATGAAGGTGGCTGGGACTGAAAAGTCGAGGGCCATTTCAGTTTGGTAAGGGCGGGGCCGCAGAGCAGGCTTGGCGATAATCCCCGCTTATTGTCCGTTGAGTTAGATGATAAAATGCTCTATCACCGTTCGTCACCTACAGGGTCGAGCCACCTGCTCCTGACGCTCAGCCCTTGTCCCAACAAATCCATGCTCCGCTCAATCCGTGACACCATCGTGCGATTTGGCGCTGTGGGGCCAGTTGCCCTGTTCACAGGTCTCGGGCCCATTTTCGGTGCATTCGTCTTGGCTGCGACGGGTTCATTTTGGCTGGATGATTTCCTCAGCTTAGGTGCGGTCCAGATCCCGACCTTCCTGGCGCTCACCGCAGTTCTGGCCGCCTACTCCTTGACGCCAACCCATGCTTCGTCTCTTTTGGCAGGTATGGCTTTTGGCGTTGGTCTTGGCACGCTCATGGCCCTGCTCGGAATCGGAATGGCCGCCGCCTTGGGCTTCGTTACCCTGCGGTTCTTCCTGCGGGACAAGGCGGTAGAGGCGCTCTCGCACCACCCGCGCGCGGAAGCCGTCCACCGTGAACTTGGAGAGGGCCATTTTCTGCGAACCATCGCGCTGCTGGCGCTCATCCGACTCTCGCCCGTCGTGCCCTTTGCCGCCACCAACCTGCTGATGTCGACCACGGGGATTCGCCTCCTGCCGTTTTTGGCTGGCTCTATACTCGGCTTGGCCCCGCGCGTCATCGCCGTTGTCTGGATCGGGTCAAGCCTCACCGAACTAGACCTCTCGCAAGCCGCCGACCAGCGCGTGCTGGTCCTTGGGCTGGTGGCCACCTTCGCAGTTCTCTGGCTCCTGCGCAAAGTGTCCAAACGCGGCCTAGCCCAATTGGAAAGAGGGTAAATCGGCCATGTCCCCTTGGGGACTAGCCGGTTGGAGTGGCCCCGCTACGCGTCACTTACCGTCGGTCACGAAGCCCGGCCAGTTTCGCATATAGTCGACCATCCTCGAGCTGATAGCCGCATCGCGAAGGTGCTGGGGGGTGTAGGGCGGTCGCGCCGGCTCCCAGTCGGGACGAGCCGCGTCGTGGGGCCAACTCTCGTTCCCGATGGCGGCCCGTGCAAGGCCAACCATATCCGCACCGTGGTCTAGAACCTGATCCGCCTCCGTGGACGTCCAGACGCCACCTGTAGCCATCAGTGGCATGTCGGGACCGACAACTTCGCGGAACCAGGTGGTCAGCATCTTTTCGGACTCGGGGTGCTTGGCCGGTGCCTTGAAGCTGTCCCAGTTGGAGACGTGGACGAAGTCGACGCCGTCATCGGTGAGCCATTTGGCGA
>JBLHWM010000121.1:0-9514 GCA_047629095.1 Planctomycetota bacterium
GCGTCGATGGCGCAGTCCGCGTGCCAGTGCTCGGGGGTCGCGATCAGCACGCCGTGGATATCGTCCCGTGCGAGCAGCTCCCTATAGTCTTGGTATTGAGCGACCTCGATGCCCTGCTTCTCGGACAGGACCACGGCCGCGTCGTTCATGCGCGGGATCGCCACGTCCGAGACGGCGACGATCTGCACATTCGCGCGGCCCGCAGCCGCGAGGTTTGCGATCGCGTGGCAGTGGCCGGTGCCCATACCGCCGGTGCCAATGACGCCGATCCGGATCGTCTCGTCCGCACCGAGAACCTTGAAGGGCTTACCGCGAACGGCCTTGGCCCGGTCATCTGCACCGGCGTAGGGCTTGCCCAGAGGATTCGCGCTCGCGATGGCGCCAAGGCCACCGAGGGCGATGGCGTTCTTTAGGAATTGGCGGCGGGCCTTGTGGGACTCGGACAGCTTGGACTTCTTTGGGTCGGACGAGGTCATAGGACAGCTTCGTTAGGGAGGAGACGGGGCGGACAAGAAAGTCGAGCTCACATCCTAATCCATGTCCCCGGACTCGCGCAAATAGATCGCGACAGCCGTCCCAGCGGACTCAAAATTGATATCCCCTCAAGATCTAAACAGCGGCCCTCCGAACTAGGTAAGACGAGCCACCAGCGCTCCCCGCACTACTCAGCCCCCCTCTTTTTCGTATTCAATGAGCCTTCTCATTTCGCTCTCCATTTCCGCTGGCAGCTCACTTGTCAGCGCCCTCGTAACCCGCGGCTACCTGAAGGGCCGCCACGAAAGTGAACTCGACGCCTTCGACAACCAGGTCACCGGGGAGATCGAATCGAGCTTGCTCCTGTACGGGTCCCTCAAGAAGCGCGTCAACTCCATCTTCGACGCCATCGGTGAGAAGGAGCAGCGCTACGAGCGCCGCCTCGAGAACCAGCGCACGACTATCAAGAGCCTGCAGGACACCTTGGAAGAGTACGTCGACTCAAATTCTTCGGAAGAGGGCGACCCCCTGATGCGCTCGTTTCAGCGCCGCGAGAAGGAGCTCGAACGCATGCGCGAACTGCACGCCGAGCTGGCGGCGACCAGCGCCCAACAGGCGCGGCTCTTGGAGCAGGCAGTCGCTGGATTCCAGCCGTCCGAGGACGAGCTTCGCACCCAGGAGGAGCTCGTGGGCACTTGGCGCGAGCGCTTGGACGAAGCGGAGAGCCAGGCCGAGGTGAGCATCTCCAACCTCGAGCAGAAGATTGGCGCGCTCGAACCCCAGGCTATGCAGCTCGAACAGCGCGAGCGGGAGCTAGGGCAGGTCCGCGCGGATCTAAAAAGCGCCCAAAAGCAGGCCAAGAGCGACCTGGAAGAGGCCGCGACCAAGAACGAGCAGCTCGTTGTTGAAGCGAACCAGATCGCCGAGAGTCTCGCGGCACTGCGCGCCAAGTCCCAGGATTCCTCGGCTGTCGTCGCCGACCTGGAGAAGCAACTCAAGGAGAAGCGGGCCGCCGCGTCGAATGCGGATTGCCGCGCCGAGGATGCCGAGACGAAGATCGGTGCTCTCGAGGAGCAGCTTGAACACGCGCGCCAGGCTTTCGAGGACCGCGTCACGTCCCACGCGGACGAGTCCCGCGATCTACAAGCCCAGCTGGATTCGGCTACCTCCGCAAGTCAGGACCTAGCGAAGAAGTCTAAGTCCCTGGAAGAGCAAAGTGAGAACCTGGCTTCGAGGCTGGAGATTGCCGAGCAGGCCTACGAGTCAGCGGAGGCGAAGGCCAAGGGCTCTGAGTCCGACCTGGAGCTGAGCCGAGCGTCCTGCGATTCCTCCATGGCTGAGAACGCGGACTTGCAGGCCAAGATCCTGCAGTTCGAGCTGGATTTGGAAGATGCCGAAACCAAGGCTGATTCCATGCTCGAGGTAGCTAGAGTTAGCGCAGCATTCGCGAACGAGAAGAGGAGGGTAGCCCAGGAGAAATCCAAGGCAGCCGAGGCCGAGACCCTGAACAAGCTCGATGCTCTTGAGGCAAAAATGATCGAGCGCGACGCCGAAGTTAAGCAAGCCAGCGAGCTGCTCGAGCAGCGCTGCGCCAACCTGGAAGCCAAGCTACAGAAGGCCGAGGCGAGCGAGCGAGAGCGCGAGGCCAAGCTCGAACAAGAGCATGCGGAGCGCGACGAGCTGCAGAAGGTGCTCGACCAAGTCGAGTCCGCCAAGTCCGACCTCGCCGGTGAGCTCGAGCACGCATCGAAGAAGTCTGCGGAGCAGGCCGAACGCATCGAAGCCCTAGAGACCTCCCTCGTCATGGCCTCCGGGGAAGCCGACGACCAGCGCCAGGCGGCACGCAACAAGATGTCCACGGTCCAAGAGGCGAAGAAGATGCTCGAGGCCATGCGCCCCATGCTAGAGGGCCTCGAGAGCACCCTCAAGGAAGACGAAAGCGAGTAGAGCCGGCCAAGTGTCACTCCTTGCGCCTCCGGCATTGCCGGGGGCGCTCTCAATTCCGGGCCCTTGCACTTCCAAGTCCCTGGAGTCCATGGCAACCTGCAGGGCCACATCCCGACCCGACCCACCAGCAGGAATCCTAGCCGTGAAACTCCCCACTCTTCTCATCGCCCTCTCCCTCGGCCTCACCGCCACCGCATTCAACTCCCCCCAAGACGCGGCGAAGCCGATGAACATCGTGGAGCAATACCACGCTCTCTCGGAGGCCGCCGACATGGATGGTCTCGTGGCGCTGTGGACGGAGAACGAGTACCGAGCCCTGAGCGCCATCGACCAAGATCTCGAGGGCAGCCTTGCCCTCTGGGAGAGTGGGCTCGACCCAGAGAAGACCGCCGCGATGGAGGGCCTGCAAGCGCGCGCTATGTTCGGCGCGGCCGCTGCGACCAAGGCCTTCGACCGGCCGATCTTCTTGGATTACGCCTCGGCATTCTGCTCCTGGAATGACGCCGAGAAGGCCGCCTTCCGCGGCGGACAGGCCGCCAACGGTCGCGCCTATGAAGCCAAGGGCGAAGGCAAGTTGGAAGCCGCCCGGGACGCCGCCGAAGAGTGCACGGCCCTAGCCCTGCCCCTCGGCGACTGGTGGGGTTGCGCTATGGGGCTGGGTGGCTCCGGCAGCTTCAAGCTCGAACTTGGCGATGCCAAGGGCGGTCTCAGCGACCTGTCCCGCGCGCGCCTGATCAACCAGTCCCTGGGTCTGCGCGGCTCGGAGCTGCGCAACCTCAAGGGCATGCTCGCCTGCCTTACCGAGCTGGGCCACACGCCCCGCGCCATCACGGTCTGCCAAGAGTTGATCGAGGCGAGCGAGGGAGAAGAGCTCGCGAAGTTCAAAGAGCAGCTCAAGCAGCTCCAAGGCGAGTAACGGCCGAAGACGGCAACTAAACCTAGGTTTTATAACTCTCTAAGATGCAAGAACTTCAAGCACGTGCGAACTCGATCTGCGAGCTCTGCGGCGCCTCCGATACCTTGGACGCCTTTACCGTTACGCCCCATACGGATCGCGCTGCGGAACACAATGTCCTTGGTTGCGCCATCTGCCGCGACCAGCTAACTGGCGCGGCGGCCCCCGATCCCAACCACTGGCGTTGTCTGGGCGACAGCATGTGGAGCGAGGTCCCCGCCGTGAAGGTTGTGGCCTGGCGTATGCTGCACAGGCTCGGGGATCAAGACTGGGCCCGGGGCTTCCTGGACATGATCTATATGGAAGAGGACGTGCTCGCCTGGGCCGAAACTGGTCAAGCCGAGGGCTCCGCTGCCGCCGTCAAGCACATGGATAGCAACGGCTCTCTACTTGAGACCGGCGACACGGTGACCTTGATCAAGGACCTCGATGTGAAGGGCGCTGCCTTCACCGCCAAGCGCGGCACCGCCGTGCGCAACATCATGGTCGTCGACGACAACGCCGAGCACATCGAGGGGCGCGTCAACGGGACGCGCATCGTCATCCTGACCAAGTTCGTGCGCAAGGCGAAGTAGACCCCGCTACTCGCCCCCGAGCAGCAGTTTGGTCATCTCGTCGAGGTCCATCATGGACGGCACATTGGGATCCCGCGAATCCAGCCACACGTGCTCGACATTGAGCTGACCCGCAGCCTTGCGCGCCAGCCAAATACGCCCGCCCTCGCTGTCCAGGGCGTCTAGCTGGAGGCGCTTGGACTGCTCCGAGGCCAAGTTGAAGGCCAGTGTCCCCTGGACCACAAGCATTTCGTAGGCCGCGTCGGCGTCGGCCTTGGTCGTGTCCGCGAAGGCTTTGGCTGCGGCGATCAAAGCCGTCTTCTCCAGGCCGGAGGCGATGCGCTTAGTCTCCCGCTCCTGGTTCCACTCCGCCATCAACTGAAGGACCTTGGCTTCGGTCTCGTTGACCAGCTTGCCGACCTCTCCATTGGCCTCTTCGACCCGCGAGACCGCGTCAAAGAGCAGGCCCTTTTGGTGGTTGATCTGCTTCTCCTGGAGCTTGACCTCATAGTCATTAGAGAAGGCCAGGCCTTGGATGTAGATGCCGTCGAGATCCACGTGAAGGGCCGCGAGCTCCACGGCGAGCTTCGGCTCGATCTCCTTCGTCAACAGCACACGACCCGCAGCGTCAAACCAAGCCTCCGAGCCCATCGTCGCAAACTCTCGGCGCAGCACCTCGGCCGTGGTCAGGGCAACTTGGGTCGGCAGAGTCTCTACCAGAGCCTTGGCCACGATCGAGTGCGCCGCCCCGGGCTTGACCTTCCAGAGGATCGCCGTACTCAAAGCAACGGCGTTGTCATCGGCTGTTCGCAGGTCGATCGCATTCAGGCTCTTCGGGTCGGAGACCACACCAAAGCTCGTCATGCGGCGCCCCATATCCACAAGGTGCACGCTGTCGAAGCCGGGAATGTTCACATGTAAACCAGGTGACAGGTCCTGCTCACTTAGCCCGCCGGAGAAGTTCCCCTGCTGCACGGCGGCCTGCCAGGGCTGCACATGCACGAGGAACAGCCCGGGAACCTTCCCAGCCACATAGCCCGAGACCAACCAGATCAACCAGAGCAGCACGAAGGGCTTGCCGATCTTCCAGGTGAATTTCGCTGTGCTTGTTTTCCAGCCCATTAGAGACCTGCCTTGCTTAGGGGGAGAGTGACACGGTCGATCCGGTCGGGATCGGGATCGCTTGTGAATGGGGTCAACTTGAAGATGACCTTGGATAGATTTGCCACGAGCTGCTCGCGAATCGCAATCTCGCCGCGCCCCTCGAGGGCGGAGAGTTCGGCCACAAAGGCCTGGGCCTTGGCGCGGCCGGACTCCGCTAGGGAGGTAGCTTGGACCTCGAGTTTGGCCTTCGTCACCTCCCCTGCGAACTTGCGAGTCACTGCGTAGCTCTCTGCTGACCCGCGCATGGTCAGGGTGCTTGTCACCGCCTCGACCAGCTCGCGTTCGAGCTCTGCTTCGAGCATCTTCCCCCGGACCTCAACCTCTTTGTTGGCCTTGACGAGCTGCTGTTCTTGTTCGCGAACCTTCTGCAACAGCTCCTCCCCAAGCCTCTCTACCTCTTGATCCGCTACCTTGCGCTGGTTGATCGCTAGCTCGTAGGTGCGGTCGAAGTTCGGCTTGCCCATGTTCAGCTGCAGCACCTCTATACCAAAGGCGCTCAACTGCTCGTTAAGGGCAACAAATGACTTCGCTCTGGCTTCGTCGCAGACCACGGCGTCCATCACCTCTTGGACGGAATAGCGACCAAACTCGTCGCGTAGCACCGGCCGGGAGATCGCCATGACCCAAGCCTCGGCTCGCTCCATCTGACCGGCACTCGAGCGCAGGAAGTCCACCGCCCCCATCTCTGTCACACGATATTCGAGCTCGACCGACTCAAAGAAGAACGCCGACCCATCCCGGGACCGCACCCTCAGGCGGCCGAGCCCCGTGGGTACTTGCCCTTCTTTCTGCTCCATCACCAGGGTCTGCGAAGCCTTCGAAAAGCGAAAGACCTCCGCCACCCCCGGCAGGGTCATCTGGTAACCAGACCCCTCCACCGCCGCTAGCTCGCCATCCCAAACCCCAAGCCGAACCGCGTGCTCATTGGGGTTCACCTTGACCGCAATCCCCTCGCCCCGCATCTGGGGCGCCATGTCCGTAATGCCCCGAGTCCACCCCGAAGTCACACCGAACACCACCGCCCCAAAGATCAAGGTCGTGCGAAGAAACCGCCGCCGCTTCACCACAACCTGCTCAGGCACATTCACATTCAAAGTCGGATCATTCATTCCCTCACTCTCGGCACTCTCTCCTCAACCGTCAAGCTTCACCCCGTCCCCGTTACACCCGAGTGACCGCGGGGACCAACGAAAAGAGCGAGCTGTGCAGCACGAAGGTTGTGGGCCAAGCGACGAGAAGTGCACGGCGCCGAATGTCCCCTAGGTCGGGCAGAGCGACGGTGCGCACTTCGCCTCACCCCTCCCGAAGCTCTCTAGCGGACAAAGCGCCTCGAAACCCAAACCACCCGACGACAAAACAAACAAGGTCATGCTTCTACCCCGTAAAGTAACCCCATGAATCCTCTCCACGCCATAGCTCTCGCCCCCCTGCTCTTAGCTACTCCACAAGAGCCAAGCAATCCCGCCGCGAACGGCAACCTCGCAGCCAGTGGCAGCGTCATCGCCATCAGCACCTTCGACGACGCCAAGGACATCAAATCCCGTGACGTGGAGGTCCGCCTTGCCGCCGTCAAGCGCCTCGCCACCATCACCACCGATGAGGATGACGACACCGGCAAGCTCCTAGCCAAAGCCCTCAAAGACGACGACTGGGAGATCGTCACCATCGCAGCCACCGCCCTCGGCAACATCGGCCGCGAGAAGAGCCTCAAGGATCTAGCCAAGCTGGGCTGGGAGGGCCCAACCCAAGGCGTCCGCACCGCCGCCGCCCTGGCCGCCGGTAAGATCGACAGCGAGGCCGCCCTCAAGGAGCTCGCCAAGAAACTATCCGGGGATCGCGCCGTCAAGACCAGCGGTGCCTACGCCCTTGTTGCCATGGCCGCCGAGAAGCCCAAGTCTCCCAAGGCCCTGGCCAAGCTGCTGAACGCCAAGGACACCCTAACCCGAGCCGCAGCCGCCCGCGCCCTCGTGCTCTGCGCAACCAGCGAGCGCAAGGAGCTAACCGAAGAGCTGCTGGAGTCGCCCTACCAGGCCGTCGTCGCCGCAACCCTCGACGCCATCGTGGCTGACCCACAAGCTGGCCTCACCCAGCCCATCGAAGCGCTGCTGCAAACCGCAGGCCTCTCGGATGTCATCGAGCGGCGCGCCATCGCCGCCCTAGTCGCCAGCCTCGGCGCCGAGTCCGATACGAAAGCAGGTGCCAAGGCCGCCATCCAATCCCTGAGCGCAGTCGCCAATGGCCCCGTGTCCTCACGAGCTCCGCGGCTCCTAGTTAAGTGCATCACTGCCAAGGCCCTCGAGCCGGAAGACGCGGCCGACGCACTTGTCGCCAGCCTCGCGAGCAGCGACGTCGGAACCCGCGCCGCAGCCGCACGCGCACTGGGCTTCGGCGACAAGGAGTCGTGCCTTGCCCCGGTCCAGAAGCTCGCCGAATCCGATGCCAGCGGGCGTGTTCGCCGCGCCGCTGTCGCAGCTAGTCTCGTACTGGAAGCAGTCACAGATGACGAGCAACGAGCGTGGCTCGTTAAGCGGCTTGGCGCCGAGCAGGACTCTGCCGTCCGCGAGGACATCGTGGTCGCACTCGGCAAGGAGGGCTTGGACGATGTGCAAGGCGCGCTGATCGCAGCCCTGGGCGACAAGTCCTGGGGCGTGGCCGCCTGCGCCGCCGTCTCCCTGGGCAGAACCCGCGCCGAGAGCTGCATCGACGAGCTCGCCGCCTTGAGCCGCCGCGAGGACAGCTGGCGCATGCGCGGCGCCGCCGCCGTTGGGCTCTGCCACACCATGCACAAGAAAGCCATCCCGCCACTGATCGCGCTGCTTGCCGACCCGGAGCCTCTGGTCGCGCGCACGGCCTACAGCTTCTTGAAGTCGATCGCGAAGGGCCCCGTCCTCGGCCCGGAAATCGAGATTTGGCAAGCCTGGTGGCAGGAGAACGAGAAGCGCATTCGCCTCGAGACACCCAAGGAAGCTAACGAGCGTCGAGAGAAGTACGGCTACTCGGAATCGGCTGAGGAGATCTTCGCCGGACTCGACGTTATGGTGTTCCAGAGCCGCGGCGACCACATCGAGACTGTGCTCGACTTCATTGGCATCAAGCACCGCAAGACGACCGCGAACAAGATCACCGAGGGTGCACTCGATGCGGCCGGCGTCTTCGTCTCCAACTGCACCGGCGAGATGCAGGCCATGGATGTCGAGCGCTTGCAGTGGTTCGTGAAGTGCGGCGGCTACCTCTTTGGTTCCTGCTGGGCGATCCACGAGACCATCGAGCGCGTCGCCCCCGGCGCGATCCGCAAGTTCCCCACTAGCAGCGAGGTCATGGACCAGGTCACCGCGAGTCCATGCGATCCGGAGAACAGCTACCTCAAGGGTGTCTTCCCCGCCGGCGTCGTGCCAATCTACAACCTCGTCGGCGCCCACTTGATCGAGGTCATGGAGCCCGAGCGCGTTGAGGTTCTAGTCGACAGTGCCGAGTGTGCAGAGCGCTGGGGCGAGGGCAACTTGACGGCCTGGTTCCGCGAGGGGCACGGACGTATTTTGGACTCCGTCAACCACTTCGACGCCCAGGGCTTGGCCGAAGCCACGGGGCTCAAGACCGACGAGGATCGCATGGCTTATGCCATCGACCACATGGGGATCAGCTTTGCGAAGATCCGCGAGACGAGGAAGGAAAAATGGTGGAGCGGCAACATGAAAGCCGCCGAGCACATCCGCGACCTGTCCGTGTTCAACCTGATCACCAACTTCGTCCGAGCGCGCCGAATCGACGGCTACTAGCAGCCCAAGTTATCTGCGCGTCAAGACCAAGAGCAGCGAGCCATTCCAGGAGAGGCCCGTCTGCTCCAGGTCGCGCATGAGCCCTTTTAGCGCGACGTATTCTTCATGTTCGGGCTCTAGGCCCGTGAGCAATTCCGCTGCCTCCCCGGCAAACTCTCCCGCATCGCGGTTGCGCAGGCGAAGCGTGCAATGCGCCTCCACCTGGAAGTGCTCTTCGTATCCCGCCGGCATCATCTCGAGT
Organism: Planctomycetota bacterium; assembly: GCA_047629095.1. Lineage (GTDB taxonomy): Bacteria > Planctomycetota > UBA1135 > UBA1135 > CALBMX01. The sequence goes on from JBLHWM010000121.1 coordinate 9,112, forward strand.
AGGGACCCCAGATCGTACACCTCGTCATGGACCATGCCCCGGCGGCGATGCTGGCGCTTCTCCCAGATATCGAGGGATTCTGCACCTGCTTGGCTCAGCTCGCTCACATCGAAGTGGGGTTCGGCCAAGAGAAGCCCGCGCCCGGCCACTCGCAGCAGCTCCGCAAAGGCTCGCTTGGGATCTTCCAGGTGATGCGGGACGTGTCGCAAGGAGAGCCAATCCACGGACCTGTCCTCGAAGGGCAAGCTGTAGGCTGAACCCTCGCTGACCTCGAAGCCCGCCTTCCGTAGCTCTTCTAGGTTCGGCCCCTCAGCGTCGATGCCCGTGGCGCGAATGCCGCGCTGGCGGCACGCCTTCAGCAGCATGCCCGACCCGCAGCCCACGTCCACAACCGAGGCGGGCT
>JBLHWM010000122.1:0-9413 GCA_047629095.1 Planctomycetota bacterium
ATGGCGGCGCGCATGGTGGTGCGACGCAGGATGTCCCGCTCGGGCTGCACTTCGAAGGTCACGCGCACGCGCCGGGGCAGCTGGGGGTTGGTGTCCAGGGCGTCCATCGGGGCGAGTCCGGCCGCGGGTGTGTTGCGGTCGCAGATGTCTATGCTCGGGCGGCCTAGGGACCAGGCGTCCCAGCTCAGGGCGCCGTCTGTGATCAACTCGCCCGCTTTCCAAGCCCGGGGCACGGCGCCCTTGGCAAAGTCCGAGTCGGTGATCGTGGTCTGGGTCGCGAACTCCATGTTCATCCAGAGCACGCCGGTTGCGACCTCTTCGATGACGCCTGCGGCTTCGGCGATGGGCCGGCCGCTGGTCATGAAGACCCGCTCGTCGAAGAAGGACATGCTCGAGCTATGGTCAATCGTGCGCATGCCGCGCATCAGCTTGCCGTGGAAGCGCGGAATCTCGCCCTGCATGATCGGCACATCGTCCGCGCACAGGAACCAGGTCACCTCGACCAGACCGCGGTTCATGCGGCTCCAGTCCTTCAGGCTCTCCAGGATGCCCTCTTCCTCTAAAGCAGCCAGCTCGGCCAGCTCCTCGGGCGTGAAGTCCACGGCTTGGCTCTCGACTAGGCGCGAGAGCTCCGAGGACGAGGCGCGGCGCACGAAGCGCATGCGCGCGGCCGTCAAGGTCGGCACGCTGTCGCCGTCGGCCTCGATCAGGCCCCAGTCCGCAAGGAAGTCGCCCTCTTGGCCGGCCTCGAGGGTCGAGAGGTCCCTGGCCAAGCGCTCGCCCATGCCGCCGGACGACTCGGTCTTCTCTCGGCGCGCGTCGACGTTTTGCCACAGGGATGTGCTGGTGTCGATCAGCTGCAGGAGCGCGATCATCAGCAGGGAGAAGAGACCCATGGCCAGGATCAGCTCGATCAGGGTGAAGCCGTGCTTGTTCGAAGGCATCACTTCCACTTCCTCTCGATGACGGTGCTTGGCGCAAGGTAGGCACTGCCGACCAGGTCGATCTTCGGCGCGCGCTTCCAGCCGTGGCTGAGGCCTTCGACCACGTCAAAGGCGCCGGGTAGGTAGCGCACGAACAGGCGCGCCTCTAGGAAGTCGGCCTGGAATCCGAGCGGGTTGCCGTCCTCTTCGATCATGCCCTTGTCGAAGAGCCACAGGCCCGCGGTGGTGGCGGGATCCGAGTCCCAGGGAATGGTCGGATCATTGCGTACGAGGCAGCCGACCTCGGCGCCCTCGAGCTCGTTGGTCGCTTTCCAAAAGATGCTCTTCCAGAAGGCGTCCTCCTGCTGGGCCGCGAAGCCGAAGTAGGACATCTCGGGCGCATCGCCACCGGGGGTCCAGCGGTCCCAATAGCGGAAGGGATGGCCGATCACGGGCACGCCATTGGCGTGGTTCGCGGGGGAAGTGCCGAAGCGCCCGCGGAAGAGCCCGAAGCCGCGGCGGTCGCGCATACCCGGCGTGTCGCTAGATGTGGGCATCTCCAGGGCGTTGTTGCCGACGCGGGTGTAGTGCACCAGCTCTTCCCCCACAAGGACCAGACCGGTCTGGCCGAAGCCGCCGGTGTCGGCGACGATGAGTTCGCTGTCCTCGGCACTTGCAGGAACCGACATCAAGCTGACCGGTATGGTGCCGAGATAGCTCACGGGCTCGGAGATGGCGTGGTCCTGCTCGCGCGTGCCGAGTAGGCCGCGACCATTGGTTGCGATCTCCAGGACGCCGGTGCTCGCGTCAAAGTCCGAATAGCAGAGAATCTCGTTCCCGATCCGCAAGAGACCGGCATCCGAGGGCAGCCCCGAGAGGCTGCCGCTCTGGTCATATACGGTTCCTCCAGCTAGCCGGAACGCAAAGGGATTGACCTGGAGCGACGTCGATGAGGCGCCCAACTCCTCTACCAAGATCATGCTTGCGCCGAGGGATGCGTCGCCGGTGTTGACACCGGAGGACAAGGCTAAGGAGCCGCCGAAAGTCGTGGAGTAGAAGACGGCCTCGTCGATCAGGGCATCGGGGTTGTTACCGCCTTGGGCCTCGCCGCCGAGGGTTGCCGAGTCCACCAAGCGCGGCCGCTCGCCCGAGGGGAACAGGGTCATGCGCGGGGTCTCGCGGATGTCGGGGAAGCCCGAGTTCGCCAAGGTTCCCGGGGTCGAGGCTACGCCCCCAGGGTTGATCAGGATCGTGGCCTGCTCGGTGAACCCCACGTAGACCTGGTTCAGGGCTAGGCCCGTTTCGGGAAAGTAGGTGAGCTCGATGCCCAGGTCCGCACCGAGGGGATTCTCATTCGAATCCGGGGTCGGCTCCCAGGTGCTGAAGCCGTACTCTTCAGGACGAAACCCCCGGTGCACGGTCATGGGAAAGCCCGGATTCGTCGGGTTCTCGTCGTGCAGGAAAGCCTTGTCGAAGCGGCCGGGCCAGCCACGGTCCGGCCCCCCATCGTTCATGCGATAGACCGGCAGGATCTTCGTGCCGGCCGGATGCTCGTGGCTGTAGGTGCCAAAGACGCCGCGGAACTGGAACTGGCTCTGGGCCGCGTTCGAGATGTAGTAGTTGTTCTCGTCGGGAACGCCCATGGTGTTGTCCCAGAAGGCGCCGAGTACGGCTGGCTTAGCACTTGGTCCGAGCACCGTCGGCGCGACCGCCACGGGGCCCGGCGCGGCGATGGGCAAGGCGATTCCGCCTCCTCCGCCGCCTCCGCCTCCGCCGCCAGGAGGAGTCGGTAGCTCCGCCTCAAGGGTCGGGCCGCCACCGGTCACGGCGTCGGCCAAGCGCAGCAGCGCTGCGGGTTCCGACCGAATCAGGTCATCCTGGGTGATGTCGTCGTAGCGCAGCCACTCGGTCATCTCGGTCTCGGATCCAAGACGTGTAATCTGAGCGAGCTCACTCTGGCCGACGGCCGGCAAGTTGAAACCAGCGAAGCCACCGGCACCGGGGATCGGAACCGAGATCGGGACGACGAAGGTCTGCAGCTCGAGCTTGTTGTAGAGGAACTCTTGCTCCGCCACCACGATCAGGTTCGGGCTCCATCCAAACACGAAGGCGTGCGGCTGCAAGTAAGTGGCGCCGACCTCGTCGAGGAAGAGGGCCGCGAGAGCATCCTGATTCTGGTCCCCGCGGCGATCGATCAGCAGCTGGGTTCCTTCCCAGGTCGAGTAGTGGACGATCTCGATTCCGAAGAGCGGTGTCTCGTTGGTGGTCACGTTGGCGGGACGAGGGGTCTCCCCTTCCGCACTGAAGTTCGCCGTTCCGTTTCCGAGCTGAATGATCGCAGCATAGCCACCCTTTTGACTGAATGCGGTCATGACCTCACTCACCTCGCGGCCGGGATCAGCAGCCTCCAAGATAATGGCGCTCACTTGCGAGGAGGCACCCTCCATACCACGGCCAATCTCGAGGCTATCGCCCCCATCAAGCATCACATCGATCAAGTCCCCATCACCCTGGTCGCCGCCAATGGCCATCACGGCACGGGCTACCGCAAAGGCGCCGAGGTCCTGTTGTAGAACGGAGCCGACGGGCTGCACGGTCGTCACCAGGGGCAGGCTGTAGCCGTAGAGCTGCACGGCCATACCGCTCGAGTGACTCACGTCCTTACCTAGACCATTGTTGATCAGCGGCGGGGCGAAGTTCGACGAGGTGAACGTCTCCCGGGCCTGGCGCCCGCCAAAACCCGCGAACTCGCCGGTCGTGATGTGCTGGGCTTCGAAGCTGGTCGAGCTGCTCACGCGCACTTCGATCAGCTCCTCGCCGATCCTGATCACACACGGGTCGGGGAAGCCCTCGGTGGACTCCACCGGAATGGTGCCTGAGCTCTCGGAGATCGAGCTCGTCAGGCGCGTCAGGCCCGGGGTCTTTGTGGCCGGGCGACCGTCGACTAGCATCAGCATCTGGTCCGGGCGGTTGCCGCGGACCTCGACGGAGACGTGGCTCCAGACGTCGGCCGGAAGACCGGCTCCCTCGTCCAGGGGATAGCGCACCTCGGCCAGCTCCTTGAAGACCGTGTCGGGGTGATCGCCGCCACCATCCTTGACCTGCAGCACGAGATCAGTGCCCTCGATAAACAGGCTGATGCGGTCCGCTTCCTTGGCGCCGCCTGCAATGTCCAGGAAGTAGCCGCCGCCACCTGTGCGGGGCTGAATCCAGGCCGAGAAGTAGATCGGACGCAAGAAGTCCCCGGGACCCGCGGTCCACTGCAGGGTCGGATGTTCGGTCGGATAGGTGAGCGGTGCGATCGCCAGGTCGCGGCCATCGGCAGTGCCCGAGGATTCGGACTCCCAGTCGAAGTGCTCGATCCGGCCCGCGAACGGGGCAGCGTCTTCGATGCGCGACGGCCAAGGCCGGATGAAACCCTCGTCCGATTCCTTGCTCGAAAAGGAGCTCTCGATGGCCGGGCGAACGCCGTCGTTGTCGGGGCGGAAGCCGAAGCTGCCGAGGTTGGCCTGGGCCCGGGGCGGAGGCGTGCTACCAAGGTAGCCATCCACGCGCGTGGTGCCGTTCGGACCTGTAGCCCAATGGGCGGCGTCCCGTGTTAGGCGCAGCTCTTCATCGAAGTCCACCTGGCTCGACCAGAGTCGCAGCAGGTCGCCGGCGGGCGCAACCTGCATGACCTCTTCCCGGGCGCGCTCGATGCGCTGGACGCCACTGGGCGCCGTGACCGAAGTGCGCAGGTCAAACAGGTACACATCCCGCGACGAGAAGCAGAACGGCATGGTCGCATAGCCCAGCTCGGCGTCGTTCGCGTTGAGAGCATTGCGGTAGAGCGCGAGGGCGTCGTCCTCGTCGATGATGCCACCGGCACTTGCGCCGTCCACGCTGGCGAAGGCCTCGGGGATGACGGGCGAGCCGGGGGGCAGCGCCGCGAAGCCGGCGGACGGCAATACGATGCGCTGGACGAAGTCCTCGAAGCCCGTGAAGGGTCGCGACTCCATCATGACGGCCACCAGTTCGGAGGCCTCGGCCTTGGTGATGCGCGAGTTGCGGCCCGCGAGCTGCAGGTTCACCAGCAGCGCGTTGAGCACCGCCGGGGAGGCTGTGTTGATGTTGACTGGACGACGCGCGAGCACCTCGACGACAGCGCCATTGGCACTCTGCTCGTTGACCAGGGCGCGGTCCAGGAAGACGCGTCCATTGCGCACGCTCACGGTGCGCACCAGGGCCAGCTCGGAGACACCGTCACCGGAGATACGGATGGTGCTGCCGGCGTTGAACCAACGCGCGTTGGCCACTTGGATCGAGTCCTGCTCCAGGGGAATGATGCTACGGGTCAGACGCGTGGCATGCTGCCAGCGCGGGCCGGTGCCGAAGCTGCCCCAGACGCCGCCCTGGGTGACCAGGCCCTGCAGGGCGGACTGATCCCAGTCGCCATCGAGCACGAACTCACCCACGTCGGCCAGGCGATCCATCGCGTCCAGCACCCGCGGCTCCTGGTGCATGGGGTCCGTGCCGTCGATGCCGAGCAGGCGCCAGGTCGGCAGGGCCCAGGCGCGCTGATCGTGGACCACCGCGCCGGCGACGGAGTTGCGCGCTGGCAGCGGACCGGGTTGAACCTTGTCGTCTTCCGTGACCGAACCGAGGCCACGCACAAGCTTCGTGAAGCCGCTGTCCGTGCGCTCGCCGTATTTGATCATCTCGCCCGCGATCCAGATCACCCCCTGGTCGGGGAAGCCCTCGGTGGACGCGGTCTTGATCTTGGTGGCCTCCACGGTCAAGGGCTCGATGAGGCGCGTGGAGATGTCCATCAGGTTGGCGAGAACATGGGGGGACGCGCTGTCCAGGTCGATGCGCCCGGCCAGGTCTTCGACCTCGAGGTCCCATCTCGCGCCCGTGGAGCTTACGGCCCGGCCCTCGCCGGACGCGCCTAGGAACTCGCCGGGCAGGGTGTTGCGCACATAGAGTTCGTCCTCGGAATCGTAGCCCGGGGTCTCGTCCGCTGCGCTGTGTGTGCCGCCCAGGCGCGAGCGCCCGTAGCGCGCCGCGTTGTCCAGGGCCAAGCCAGCTTCGACGCGGTCCGCGGCGCGGCGGCTGCTCTGGTCCGAGTTGCGCACCGTGGCCAGGAAGGGTGCAGCGAGGAAGAGCAGCGCCATCAAGACCAGCAGTACCGCGAGCATGGCGTAGCCACCGCGCTGATTACCCCGACCGTCCGCTTGTAGGTTGTTTGCCTTGCTCATCATTCGACTGTCCCCAAGATGCCGACCTTCACGGTGCCCCGCTGTCCGTCGATGAATTCGATACCAATCTCCAAGGGCCGGTCGTGAACCGTCGGATCGAGACCACCGCCGCCGTGGAACACCACGCGCTTGGGGGTCTCCTTCGTGAAGGCCGCATCGTCCCCGAGCATCACGGGCTCCATAGCCGAGATCGCCGAGACCACGAGCTTGTCCACGTCGCCGCGGAAGCCGTCGCGCTCCTTGGACGAGAGTCCGAGGTCGCCGACCAGCTCGCGCACAGGAGCATCGGATTCGAGCTCGTCCACCTTAGTCCCGTCCACGGACAGAGTTAACATGGTGCGGTCGTATTCGAGGCGCACGCGTATCCAGGCCCCTGGTAGCACGGTGCCGGGACGGCTCTCCACGAAGAGGTGTGTCGCCCTTGCGGCCTGGGACTCGGTCGTCTCGGCCTGCTGCTTACCACCCGAAAAGTCCGGGGCAATCCAGCCGCGGACAACGCCGCCAGCTTCTAGGTCGATGCCGACCATGTGTCCGATGTGCAGCACGCGGCCGCCCTTGCCAATAGGATCGCGCAGGGCAAGCTCGACCACGAAACCCTCGGTCAAATCGAAGGCCGGGTCACGCTTGACCGCAAAGTTAGCCTCGACGCCGCTGGCCTGCAGGGAGATGGCCTTGCCGATGTAGCCATCGTCCACAATGCGCACGCCCGGGCCCGAGCCGTTCAGCCCGAAGGCGCCGTTGAGGTTCGTGTCCTCGAAGTGCCAAGTGCCGACGACGCGCAGCTCGCTGGGGTACATGGCACCGGCGGCTTGATCGAAGGTGACGGCGCAGCCCGCCTCGTGGGAGATGGCCTGGTTGGCGGCGGCGCGCAGCACCGATCGAACGAGCCCTGTGTTCTGTTGCGTGGGCGCCTTCAGCCCCGTCAAGGCTCCCACGCCGAGCCCAAGCACGATGCTCAGGATCACCATCGTGAACAAGAGCTCGATCAGGGTCAGTCCTTGGGACTTATGAAAGGGCGCGCGTGGCATGGGGTGCGATTAGTCGGTCTTGAAGTTGCAGAGGTCGTCGTCGGTTCCAAAGCGCCCGTCTTCCCCAGCCGAGATCAGCTGGAACTTTTGGTGGTTCGCCCAACGGCCAGTCACGGGGTGGCGCCGAGCGACCACATCGCTCTCAACTTTTTCGCCGGTCTCGCCGTCTTCGGTCATGTAGGTCTGGAACTGGCCGTAGTCCGTGCGATGGAAGTAGGCAATCGGGTTGCCCCACATGTCGATGATCTCGAGCAGCGGCTCGCTGTTCGCACGGTCCCCGTCCACGTTGGCGAGCAGGTCGTCCGAGAGGCCGAGCCCAAACAGGGGCTCCTTCCATAGAGCCTGCACTAAGGCTTCGATGCCCTGGTTCGTCGCGCTCGCCGACGAGGTAGAGACGTCGGCAAAGTGGCTCATGGGATAGTCCCCCATGTCACCTTCATAGGTGCCAAGAGCCGCGCCGATGGAGGTCATGCGCGCCTCGGTCAGCTTCGCGTTCGAGGTCTGCTGGGCATTGCCCAAAGAGAACACGAGCACGCTCATCAGGATCGAGAGGATCACGATGACCGCCAAGATCTCGACAAGGGTAAAGCCAGCTTGGGTGCCGCGGTTGGGAAGGGTTCGCAGTTTCATAGCAGTTCGATTGAGTTGGGTGTCCGGGGGCGCTTACTGCCCGCGGCGCACGATCTCCACGTTGTCCACGGTCATATCAATGCGGCGTCCGGACTCGCCCTCGGAGAAGAAGCCCACGGACAGAGCTGCAGTGGACTTGCCAATGCTGCTCATGGGGACGTCCTCGAGCACGGGTACGCCGGCGACGAAGATGTTCACCGTGGCCTTCGTGTCCGAGCCGCTGCGCTCGATGCGCAAGCGCACGGTCTCACCAGCGGGGAAGTCCATCCATGTCACGTCCTGGGCGCCCTCGTCGGGACGGCCGTTGCGCAACACGTGGGTCTGCAGGCTGCCGTCCTTGTGGCGGTGCACGCGCACCTGGGCGCTGACCGTTCGCTTGCCACCGCGCTGCTGCTCTCTCGCAATGAAGAGGCCAGCCCTGGCGGCGGAGTCTGCCGAGATCGTGAAGTCAGCGGCGAAGGAGACAAACTGCACGGCGGGGAATGACTTGAACACGCGCACTTCTCCATTGCCCTGGAACTGCCCCGAGATGTGAAGCTCCTCGTCCTCGAGCTCAACCAAGGGACCAGCGCCCTCTTCCACGAGCCACACGCTGCGCAGATCGTTGCGCGCGAAATCGTCGACCCAACGCCCCTTCGCAAGGTGCTCTTCAATGCGCTCCTTCTGGGACTGGGCCCAGATGCGCCAGGGGTCTTCCTCGCCATACAAACGGCGGCCGTCATCCAGGCCAGCCAAGCGGTTCAGAGCCTCGTCGCCCTCGCCGTCGAGGTACTCGCACCAGGCGAGTCCAGCGATTGCGACGGGGTGGTCTTCGGCGATCTCTTGGGCGCTCCCGAAGCGGCTTCGGGCTCCGTAGATGTCGCCGCGATAGAGAGCGTTCAAGCCGCGACGGATCTGGACCTCGACCCTAGGTTCTTCCAAGCGCAAGGCGCGATCGAAGTAGCGCTCGGCCGAGTCAAAGTCGCCACCGCTCATGGCGATGTCGCCCAACAGCACAAGCGCATCCACGAAGCTCACATCAGCGGCAAGTGCGCCGTTCAGGGCCGCTTCGGCACCATCGACATCGTCCCGGGCCAAGAGCAGTCGGCCAAGTTGGAACTGGGACCAGGCGTCGCCGGGAGAGACCTCGAGGGCCTGCTCGATGTAGTCCATGGCCTCCTCGTCGTTGCTCGTCAGCTCGGCAAGCCGAGAGAGGGCGCGCAGGGGCAGGTGGCTGGTGAGAGGCGCGTACTTCGCAGCGGCCAGGAGATCGTCCCGGGCGCCGAGGTAGTTCGCCAGTTCCATGTTGCTGAGCCCGCGGGCCAGCAGGAAGTCTGGGCCCAAGGCCACTTGGTCGTCCACGAATCCGGTCAGCGCAGCTGTGCCGAGGTCACCCGTTAGGTGAGCGCAGGTCAGCACGCCCGCCTGGGCTTTCTGGTTGTCGGGGTTTGCACTCAGAGCGTTGCGGTAGGCGCGCTCCGCGTCCTTTAGCCCGCCGGCGACCATGTGGGCAGCGCCCAGGTCCACGCGCACGTCGCTGCGCAGGCCAGCGGCTTCGGTCGTGTCCGGCGCAAAGCGATCCGCAAGAGCCAGAGCCTGGATTGCCTCGGTCGTGT
>JBLHWM010000123.1:0-9410 GCA_047629095.1 Planctomycetota bacterium
TAATCCTGCTCGCGTTCCTTTGGAATGGCCTGGGCGCTCTGCTGGGCCTTAGCCTGCTCGTTCTAGTGGTGCTATTCCACGAGCTCGGCCACGGGGTTGTCGCTCAGATGCTCGGCGTCAAGGTGCTTGGCATCACCCTGCATCCTGGGGGCGGGCTCGCCCAGATGAACATCGTGCCCGAGCAGCCGAAGCAAGAGCTCATCATCGCACTGGCTGGGCCGCTCACGAATCTTGTGCTCGCCCTGCCCGCCGTGTTCCTGCTGCTGGCCAATGGCATGCCGGTGTTTTCGCCCGAGCAGGTGTCTCTCACTTGGGCACTTGTCTCGAGCTGGGCCACCTTCAACTTGATGCTCGGCAGCTTCAACCTGCTGCCGGCCTTCCCTATGGACGGCGGCCGCATTCTGCGCGCGTTCTTGGTCAAGCGCAAGGGCTACCTACAAGCCACGGAGCTTGCGGTGCGCGTCGGCCGCTACCTGGCAATCGGCCTGCTAGTGATCGCCTTCGCACAGCTCTTCCAGGGTGAGTTCTTTGGCTTCTTTGCCTTCGGTTTCATCGCGGTCTTCATCTGGCTCATGGGCGGACGCGAGCTGATGATGGTCAGGCTGCGGCACATGTCCGGTGGAGAGAACCCGCTTGGTCGCATGTTCCAATTTGGCGGCCAGGCTGGCCCGGGTGGACAGCCCGGTGCGAACCCTCTAGCGGACCTTTTCCGCGCCGCCCAAAACGGCCAGGGCTTCGGCCAACAGCGCGCTCCCGGGGAAGCCTGGGACGTGCCTGAAGCCGAATACGAAGAGCGCCCAGGCGCGCCCCACCGACCCCAGATCCAGATCGATAACACCCTAGAAGAGTCCGAGCACGGCTTCTCGGACGAGGACATCAAGCGCCTAGAAGGCCAACGCGGTCGGCTCAAGCGCTCGGACGAATAGCGGGCCGGATTCCCCGTGTGTCTTGGACCTTGCGGGCACAGCCATCTACAATCTGTCGATGGCTACACCTAGCTCCCCCACGGTCCCCCTGCTCCCCACGCGCGATCTTGCGGGTTTGGTCGGCGAGGAACATCGACTCGGCGCCAGCGGCCGGGCGATCGTCACCATGGCTCGCTCCGCGGGTGCCAAGTACGTGGCCACCTTGCACGTGACCTGCTCGGATTCCCGCGAGAAAGAGGGCGCCGACGACTTCGTCAGCACCGTGGTCCGGGAGCTCGCCGAGGGCACCTACGCCCGCCGCTCGCCCATGCGCACCGCGAACCTAGGCGCACGCTACGAGTGGGGATCCGCCCCCCTTGCCGCCGGCCACTTCAACGCCTTGGGCACGGACGGCTCCCTGCTCATCATCAAGACCAGCACCCACGTGGGTTATCTCGAGCACAGCCACGGGCGCGAGTACGGCCTGCTCCAGCGCGAGCACGACACGAGCATCTCGTGCGGCGCCTTGGGCTGCCTGCTCGATGGGATGAGCCTGCCGTTCCTGCGCGATCTTGAGCTCATGTTCCATAGCGAGGGTATGGATCGTCTGGGCATGCTGCGGGATACCACTGTCGTACCGAGCGAGCACCGGCCCCTGCTCGCCTCTGTCGTCAACGCGCGACTTCAAGCCCGCCAGGCGATGCTCGATGTGAGCGAACACTGCCGGCGCAACCCCAGTATGGCCCCGAGCCAACTTCTCGTAGTGAGCTCCGTGACCATGAACCGACAAGGTGCGGACAACGAGCTCTTGGTCGGCTTCTACAGCGGCGTGCGCGACGAGACTGCGCCCAGTGGGATGCGCTTGACCTGGACTGGTCTGCCTGCGGACCCTAGAGCGCTCCAGGTTGCGCACCGCTCGTCCAGTGTCTCCATCACTTCGGACCACCCGTTCACGCGCTGGGCCCGCGGCCCGCGTGAGCACCGCGAGCTGCCCCTCGCGCACCTTCGCGCCACCGCCCATGAGCCCGCTCCGGCCGCTGTCCACTCGGCCGTGGACGACGCCGTTCAAGCGATCCAAGCGGACCTCGCCAACGAGAAGAGCCCCGGCGCCAAGCTGGCCCTAGCCGGTGCCGCGGTGGTGATCGGCGAGGTCATGCCCGTGGCCGGCCTAGCGTTGCTCTTCAGCTCCGGCGCCATCGGCCTGCACCACGCCTGGCGTGTGCACCGCGTCACCAGCGGGCGCGCCTCGGACCACGAAGCGCGAGCCCTGTTCGCTGAAGTCGCCGCCAACATGGACGGGCTCAGCGAAGTCGAAGCCCTGCAGGTAGTCGAACGGCTAGCCAGCGAATTGGGCTAGCCAAGACCTGCCCTATGACCACCGCCCGGGACCCACTCGAAGTGCTGCAGAAGAGCTTCGGTCTAACGAGTTTTCGCCCCCATCAAGAGGATGCGATCCGCGCGGTACTCGCCGGCCGCGACGTGCTCGCCACCATGCCCACGGGCGCGGGCAAGTCCCTGATTTACCAGCTGCCCGCCCTGTGCCTGGACGGACTGGTGCTGGTGATCAGTCCCCTGATCGCCCTGATGAAGGACCAGGTCGACGCTCTGCAGAAGCGCGGTGTGCGGGCGGCTTATGTGAACTCGTCGGTCAGCTCCAAGCAGCGTGCCGCGCGTCTGCAAGCCGCGGTAGATGGCAAGCTCGACCTGCTGTTCATCACTCCCGAACGCTTCCGCTCCAAGGCCTTCCAAGAGTTAGAGAAGCACCTGCCCGTGGCGCGCTTGGCCGTGGACGAGGCCCACTGCATTAGCCAGTGGGGACACGACTTTCGCCCGGACTACTCGCGTCTCGGACTGTACAAGAAGCGCTTGGGGAATCCCCCGACGATCGCGCTAACCGCTACCGCCACCGAGCGCGTCGCAAGGGACATAACCAGTGCTCTCGACCTTGACAATCCGCACATTGTGCGCACGGGAATCGAGCGCCCGAACCTGTACCTTGGCTTCGAGCGCATCTTCCTGGCCGAAGAGAAGATCCCCCACCTCGCCAAGCGCATTCGAGCTCTTCCTGGGCCAGGAATCGTCTATTCCACGCTAATCCGCGATCTCGAAGACCTGCACGACGAGCTCGCCCGCATGGGCATTCCCAGCCTCGTCTACCACGGCAAGCTATCGCCGCAAGAGCGCCGCTCGATGCAGGAGCGCTTCATGGCATCGGACGAGAGCAACCCCGCCATCGTGCTCGCCACCAACGCCTTCGGCATGGGCGTCGACAAGGCGGACATCCGCTTCGTCTTGCACGCCCAGGTGCCCCGCACGATCGAGGCCTGGACCCAAGAGGTCGGCCGCGCCGGTCGCGACGGCAAGCCCTCCTTCTGCGAGACCCTGTTCTTCCCCGAGGACCTGGCCGTGCAACAGGAGTTCGTGCGCTGGGCCAACCCCGACCGCGAGTTCGTGCTCAGCGTCTGGAGCATCCTCGAGAGCTGGGGCGAGCGCGTCGCCACCAAGGACCAAGGCGACCTAGTCTCCGAGCTGCTCGTGAAGAACCGCCGCGACAACCGAGCCGGGATCTCCCTGCGCTGGCTCGAGGTCGTCGGCGCCATTCATGGCAGCTTTGAGCGCCACGACCTGCGCGTCAACCCCGCCTTCATGCCCAGTGACCTGCCCGCTTTCGTGGGCTCCGCCGAGAAGCTCGACGGCGACCTCAAGGGCCTGCTCAAGCTAGCCACCCTAGCCAGCAACGACGAGCCCTGCATCCGCACCAGCCTGGCGGCGCACTTCGACCTGGACGCCACCGAGCAGCCCTGCTGCGCCTGCAACGCCTGCATCACGGCAGAAGCGTGGCTTGCCGAGAACTTGCCCGCGCACTCTCCCCAGGAGTCCCCTGCGCCCACCGCGTCTCCGGCTGTGAACCCAGTGGTCGGCACCGAACAGGGAACCAAAATAACCCCGTCTCGGGACTCATCGTCAGGCACTCAGCCCCTCCAACGAGGCGACTGGATCCAAGTCGGCCAGCACGGCCTAGCACGCATCCTCAAAGTGGAGGGCACGCCACCCCGCACTCGCATCACCATCGAGGACGCCACAAGCCTAAAGCGCCGTACCCTCGATCCCAGCCGGGTCCGAATCAGGCGTATCGAAGGCTAACGCCGAACGCCCACAGCCCGATTGAATTCTTGCCGCCAACAGGCCCGCTTCCTCCCTCAGCACACCGAGACTTTGGTGCTTAAGGCGCGCGAAGTTACTCCAACTATTGGATCGAGCGAAACCGAGAAGCGGCCCTCATTTACGCCAGCGCAAGAACCATATGCTGCCAAAGATCATTAGCACGGCGACGAGACTAACGCTGGAACGCCAGATGATCTCCGTGTCAGTAATCGGAAAATCCCGAAGGTGGCATGAAGGGCTGATTCCGAAGATCAATAGCAAGAATGCCCCGATGCCGATCATGAGCCAGCAATCAAAGCGATCAAGCCATGGCCTGCTCTGCCGTTTGCGTGGCACGGTGCGCTGCTTCTCCTTTGAACTCATCGAGCTCCCACACTACCCCAACCCCATGGATGCCCTGGCCTCGATCTCCGCTATCTCGCTAGCTACCGGATCACGCTAGACTAAGTCGATGAACCTAACTCGCCTCGCTCGCTCGCCGCGCCGAACCGGAATCGCATCCATCGTTCGAGGGACTTCGAATCTACCTAGCCCTGCGACCTCTCGGCTTGCCCCCACGGCGTATGCATTGGCATTTCTTGCAGCGCTCGCTTTGACGGCTTGCGAGCAACGGAATGCTCCGACTCCGGGGCCCATCAGTGCATCAAGCGCGCCCTCCGCTGCAACCGAAGTCCCCGTGGCCGAGTCGCCCGAGTCGCTGCCATTACCACCCTGGTCCAATTCGGCCCTAGGTGTCTTGCGAGCTTGGAGCGAGGCCGACCTGCCCAATGCGAAGGACTTGGCGGCGTGCCTCTTGTTTGCTCGAGCGCGCGCAGCCGAAGACAGCGCGGCTGCTTCGGGCAGGTCTCCCTATGGTCACGTCTTGTCTCTCTACGAGCGGGAGCTAAGGGACGCGCAGCTTTCGCCCGTCATGGAGGCCTGTGCCATCGTTTTTGAGCACCGCTATGACGAGCTTGCCTCCGCTTCCTCCCAGACGCCCACATTGGCTGCGGAGGCGGGACAACTCCTCTCCATGGCAAATGACATGGCAAGCTGGATCGAGTCCATCAAGCTGCCACCTGGGGACGCGACTTCCATGCTCGCCTACCTACGCTTGGTCCAGAGTCGCTCTACCGCGAAGGTTGGCCTAGCCAGCGACCCCACTTGGGCCATCTTCGCGGGGTTAGACGCCATCGATCTACTGGCGACCTCGCCGCTCCCGGGCGAAATGCTGCACACTTCGTTTCTCTTGCCAGGCGACTACCTGGGACTCGCGCCCGCTGGCTTGAGTCGACGCCAGTACTACATTGGCCCGGGCTCTGGATCGGTCGAGCTGAACCTGATCGATGGCTCCCTCACGGTGAGCTACGGCTCCAGTAGCATGACCGATCTACGCATTGGCGGCGACAAGTTCATGGCCCTCGGATTGGCGCCTACCGGATTCACGCAAACCGCCGCCGGCACGATATTCGTCGCCGGGATCGACCCTCTCTTCGCACGTGGGGTCATCGTGCGCTTGCTCGTCGACCTTGACACTGGCGAGCTCGTCAGCATCGACAAGCTTGACGAGACGTTTCACTTCCAGCTAGCGAGCTACATCTGCACCTTGCGAGGTAGCGATCGCATCGCCGTACTCGACACCTTCAGCGGAATCGTCGAGTTGATCGACACGACGACCTGGGGGAGCGAAACCCTAGTGGACTCTAGCTTGGATGGATGGCTCGAAACTGCCGGTCACTTGGAGTGTTACCCATTGGATGGCTCCGCTGGCTGGTGGATCCAAGTTAACGAGGGGATCTACACAGGTGCTGTCGGCAAGTTTTCCGCTCCAGAGTTGCTCAGCATTTTGGACTTGGACGGCGATGGAGAGTTTGAAACGATCCAGTAGGTGTGCCATCGTCTGAGCAGCCGCCCCCCCCAAATGGCCTACTCGCCGGCCCCCTTTTCGACCCCGCGGAGTCGGTCGGGACCAACCGGCACTCAGTGGCCAGGAGCGCCGCTTCCGTGGTCTCGCCCTTACAATCTTCGCATGCTAAAAGATCACTTTGTCTCAAGGCGGCCCTTTTCCAGCGGGCTGCTAAGCCGTCCCCGCGCATCTCAAAAATGACTTGGGATACACCCTCGATTTCGGGATAAGATTAGGCCATGCCTGTTGATGCGATCTTTGTTGCTGTGGTGGCGGTGCTTAGCCTTGCTCTCTTGATGAGTGGGCGAGTCAGTCTGGATCTCGTTGGGATTGGACTGGTTTTGGTGCTCGTTGTTGGGGGCATCATCACGATGGATGAAGCCCTAGGTGGCTTCAGCAACCACGCCGTGATTACCCTTGCGGGTCTGTACGTGATCGGCGAGGGGTTGGCGTTCACGGGAGCGCTGAATTTCATCGCCCACTACCTACTGCGGATCAGCGGAGGCAGCGAGCTCAAGCTGACCTTGGGGCTCTGCTTCTTGGCGGCGTTCATGAGCGGAATAGCGAGCAACACGGCCGTGGTGCTGGTGTTCATCCCTCTATCGGTTGAGCTCGCGCGGCGGTTGAAGATCGGGATCTCACGACTGCTCTTGCCTATGGCGTTTTCGTCGATCTTGGGTGGCACCTTGACCCTGGTCGGCTCGACGACGAACCTGCTGACGAGTGGCTCGGCCGAGGCCGCGGGAGCCTCGCCCCTCGGGCTCTTCACCATGACGCCGATCGCCCTAGTGCTGTGCCTCTTGGGCGTGCCCATGGTGCTGCTCATGACGAAGTACTTCTTGCCGGCAAGGCGCTCCCTGACGGCGAGCCTTGCCGCGACTCCCATGCGCGAGTTCGTGACGGAACTGCATGTGGGCCCGGCCTCGCCCTTGATCGGCTCGAACGTGGCCGAGAGCTTCCAGGCGGACGACACCAAGGCCCTGATGCTGGTGCGGGATGAGGTCATCCTGTGGCCGCCCTTTGACGACGTGGTGGTTCGCGAGAACGACACACTGCTGCTGCGGGGCAAGATCAACCGCTTATTGGAACTCCAAAACAGCCTTGGGCTGGAGCTCTTGGGCGATACGCGCTTTGACCCGCGCTCGATGAAGCTGTTCGAGCTGGTGCTCGCGCCTTCGAGCTCGCTGATTGGCATACGCCTGGGCAAGCTGCACCTTTGGCGCGACTTTGGCGTGCTTACCGTCGCCGTGCTGCGCGGTGGCCACCACTACAAGGACCTTGCCTCGAACATGCACCTGCGCCCCGGGGACGTGCTGCTGGTCTGCGGACCCGAGCAGTCCGAAGCGCGCATCGAGCGCTCCCAGGACTTCTACCGCATCGCGGGTGTCGGCGACGAAGACGTGCGCCTTAAGAAGCACGCCAAGCGCGCGCTCTGGATCACCCTTGCCGTGGTCGCACTGTTTGTCCTGGGCACCATTCCCGTGTTCAAGGATGTCCTGCCGATCCCCTTAGTTGTGCTCGCCGGTGCAATCATGATGGTCGCCACCCGCTGCATCAACACACGCCGCGCCTACCGCTGCATTGGCTGGCCGATCCTGCTGTTCGTGGTGGGAGCACTGGCCCTTGGAGCTGCGATGCAAGCTACCGGTCTATCCGACCAAATGGCCCACGGGATCGTGGGCGCAATGGCGAGCTTCGGAACGGCGGGCGTCCTGTCCGGACTGCTGCTAGCGGGCACGGTGCTCAACCAGTTCGTCTCGCCCTATGCGGTGTCGGTGCTGCTCACGCCAATCGCCCTCTCCATGGCGCAGACCCAGGGCGTGGACGACCCCATGCCCTTCCTGCTAGCTGTCGCGTTCGCGGGCTCGAACGCCTTTGCCACTCCGCTCGGACATCAAGTCAACTTGCTGGTACTTGGCCCTGGTGGATACCGCTATTCCGACTACCTGCGCGTGGGCGTGCCACTGTGCATCTTCTACTGGATCGTCTGTAGCATCGGACTCTCCTTCTACGTCTAAACCGGTGCTTCGATGGCTTCTAGAGCACTCTTGTTCGAGACGGAGCGCCTTCGCGTACGCCAGATCGACGAGCGAGACTTCGACGCCATGGTGCGCATCTACGGTGATCTCGAGGCCATGAAATACGTGGGCGACGGCACGGCCCTGACCAGGGAATCCTGCCTAGCGTGGATCGAGATCACTCGGAACAACTACGCCACGCAAGGCTACGGGCTGTCCTGCATCGTGAGCAAGCAGACTGGCCATACCATAGGATTTTGCGGTTTCACCCACCCCGGTCAGCAGGCTGATCCCGAGCTCAAGTACTGCCTCGAAAAGGCCTCTTGGGGCAAGGGGTTTGCCACAGAGGTCGGCCTTGGAATGGTGGCATATGGCGCGGCTGAACTCGGGCTCAACCGCATCATCGCTACGGTCGACGCGGCCCACTCGGTCTCGCGCCACGTACTTGCCAAGTGCGGCCTTGCCCTCGAGTCCAGCTCAGCCAACGATGACGGCTCCGGGTCAGAGGTCTGGGCCAGGCATGTGGAAATCGCATCCCAAACCTCGTCCTACCCAACCGCTTTCACCATCCGCAAGTACTGCCCCGGCGACGCTCCATCGATCGGTCGCATCTACCGCGACGCCGTTCACCAGATCGCCAAAGAGCACTATACCCAGGCCCAACTGAAGGCCTGGGCGCCCCGTCAGGTCGACTATCCCAAGTGGGAGGCTCGCTGCGAAGAGAAGCAGCCCTTCCTCGCCATGGCCGGGATGGAGATCGCCGGCTTCCTCGAGCTCGACTTAGAAGCGACAGAGGCCCATGTCGACTGCGCCTACGTGAATCCGCGCTTCGCACGCATGGGAGCCATCTCCATTCTCATCGAACACGCCCTCGGGATCTGCCGCTCGAAGGGCCTAACCGCGGTCCGCGTCGAAGCCTCCGAGTGCGCCCGCCCGCTGTTCGAGAAGTACGGTTTCCAAGTTCTTGAGCTGCAACAAGTGGAGGTCAGGGGCGAGGTCCTGTCCAACTCCCGCATGCGGCTCGAGCTCGAAAGCTAGGATTCCCCCACATTGCTGGCATTCGGTGCAGCCCCTTTCCGACCGGGGCACTAAGATTCCGCCTCTCGCTCGATTGACCACTCCACCGACTGACCTCGACTCATACATGTGCTCCATCCTTGCTGTCCTTGAAGTTCCCACCGGCACCGAGTCCGGCGGCATCGCGGCCGTTCGCGCCCGCGCCATCGAACTGTCCCGCCGCATGCGCCACCGCGGGCCGGACTGGAGCGGGGTCTTCCACGACGAGCGCAATGTGCTCGTGCACGAGCGCCTTGCCATCGTGGGAATCGAGAGCGGTGCCCAGCCCCTGCGCTCGAAGGATGGACGCCATCTACTGGCGGTCAATGGCGAGATCTACAACCACCGGGACCTCGAAAAGGGCTTCCCGGAATACGAGCT
>JBLHWM010000124.1:0-9405 GCA_047629095.1 Planctomycetota bacterium
TGTCCACCGAGAAGCCGATGCCGGGAATCCCGAGGCCTCCCGTTTCGAAGTGAATCCACGCCGCCACGGAATCGGACTTGTCCGCGTCCTTTAGCACGGCGCCGCAGCCGCCGTTTAGGTTCAAGTCCACCACGGACTCTTGGAAGCCCACGGCGATGCGGTCGATGACCGCGTCGGAGCCGAGCCAAGAGGCTCCCACCACCGTGAATCCACCCTCGGGAGTCCCGAGGTCGTAGTCCCAGGTCATGTCCGTGTCGAGGTCGTCGATGTAGGCAAGCAGGTTGTGAGTGTTTAGGCCGTCGGAGTCGTGGTCCTCGGTGTCGTTGGCTTCGCTGACCAGTGCCACGAGGTTGCCCTCCAGCTTGACTAGGCCAAGTGAGCCGCCAGCAGGCGCAAGTGCCAAGGCGTCCATCAGCGTGCCCGCGTTCGGGGGCAGGACTCCCATGGAGCCCAGGGCCGGGTCCACGGCCGCGCACCAGCGAGGGATTAGGTCGCCGAGGCCGTCGCCGTTGAGGTCGCATCCGGCATCGGTCTCGGGCGTGATCGTTGCAACATATTCGCCATCCACGACAAGCACGCGAGAGCGTCCAACCAAGCCCGTGTTTACGGGTGTAGTCGCGAACGTCGGGTGGCCGAAGTAGATGTAGTGCAGGACCTCGTCGGTCTTGTCGTTGTCCGCGAGGTTCGAGCACTGGATCGGCAGCCAGCCACCGGCGAATAGTGACGGATCGTTCAAGTCCACGTCCTCGGTAATCTCATCCGCAAGCACCGCAACGAGCCAGCCCTCATCCGCGATGCCGTCGCCCACGACGTCCAGGGCTTCGGCATCAAAGGGCGTTGAAGCGCCTCGAATGGTGACTGCCGTAAGCGAGAGTTCTGCCGCGACATCCGTTGCGTCCAACAGCGCTAGGGCGAAGCTGTCCGTACCGTCGCCATCACCGTCCGTGTCGCCGTCGACGTTCTCGTCCACGGTCACCAGCAAGAGTCCCTCGCGGTCGCCAAGGATGCGGCACGAGGACAGTGCGGAGCCACTCACGCCCACGGTTACGGGCAGCGTCGGCATCAATGGATCGAGCAGGCGCAGGTTCGTGGTGCCGGCACCTTGCGCAACCGTCGTCACGTAGTAGAGGTTCTCGGGGGTCGCCACTGCGGCGATCGACGCGGTGCGCTCGATGTCGTCCACATAGACCGGGTCGATGCCGGCCTCGGTGTTCCAATGCATCAGCACTAGGTCGGCGATGCCACCGGCGCCGCTGTAATCGACGCCGTTGGTGATCTCGTCGACCACAAGGAAGAACTCACCGTCGAGGATGTAAACGGCGTCTGCCTCGAGGTTCGTTGAGGTCGTCACGCCGTTGAGCAGCGAGATGCCCATGGTGACCTTGTCATCGGGTGTGCCGTCGCCGTCGATGTCCGTGCCGGCGGGTCCAGTTGTCGCTTCCAGTGCGAGAAATGCGGCAAAGTCTCCGCCAACTACCGGGTCGAAGCTCGGGTCCGCAGCTTCCGTCGTGGCCTTCGCCACAAAGGTCGCAGCGCCTCCGCCCCCACTTCCTCCGCACGAAGCGGCCAAGAGAGTTGCGGAGAGGGCGAGAAGAGTCGAGGTCTGCTGGTGTGCGCGGCGCATAGCTTTAATGAAGGAGTTCCAACGGGGGGCGCGCACAGGATAGCGTATGGCAAGCGGTTTCGAGGCAAGAGCTTCTAAGTCCCTGGATGGGCGCCGGAAATCGCCGCGCCCCCGCAGCATTCCTTACCCATCCTTAGGATTTCCAATGGCCGATCGAGCATTGATCCAGGCCCCAACCGTGGCATTATGGGGCCATGCCGATCCTACTGGCGAACCCTCCCCACACCGACACCTTCGGCTACTCCATGCCGCCACCCGGGCTCCTGCGCCTTGGCGGCTGGCTGCGCGATGCTGGCATTCCCGTCGAGCTTGAGGATCTTGCCTTTCGCTTGGCCCATGGCGAGGTTCCCGAGGGCGACGAATTGGGCTTGGCCTGCGCCGAGTTCTTGGTCGAGCGCATGGAGCGCGCCGCGGGCCCCTGGGTCCTTGGCCTGTCCACCATGGGTGCAACTCTGCCCGTCTCCTTGGTCATCGCGCGCGTCGTGCGAGAGCTCTGCCCCGAGGTCCCGATCCTCTTCGGCGGACCGGGCACCACGGGCTGCGACGACACCATCCTGGAGGGCTTCCCAGCCGTGGACGCGGTGATCAGGGGAGAGGGCGAGCTCACCTTGGCCCAGCTCATGGGACAGTGGGAGATGTGCAGCGCACGGGGCGACGTTGGCGGTCCGGCGGACTTCCTCGCGCGCCTTGGATCCGAGGGTGTCGACGGCCAGCCCATGCTCGGCATGACCTGGCGTAGTGCTGACGGCGAGGTCATGCGCAACGATGCGCGGCCCGTCATCGACGACCTAAACCGGCTCAGCACTCCCGCCTGGGATCTGCTCCCCCCCATCTCCGCCTACAAGGACATCACCGGCGCGGCCGATGGTCTGGTGCCCATCGACTCCGGTCGAGGCTGCGCTTTCGACTGTAGCTTTTGCACCATCGGCCGCTTCTGGAGTCGCCGCTCGCGTCCCCTTCCCCCCGCGCGGTTGGCGGTCGAAATCGAAGCCGCCCTCGCCATGCCTGGCGCGAAGAGCGCCTACCTGTGCCACGACATCTTCGGTGCCGACCGCAAGAACGCCCTGGCCTTCTGCAAGGAGATGGAGGGACGCGGCCACGCCTGGGAAGTGCGCGCCCGCATCGATCACTTGGACGACGAGCTGATCGCCGCCATGGCGAGCGCTGGCTGCTATCGCGTGCTGCTCGGCATCGAATCAGCGGCCGAGTCCGTTCGCCTCGAAGCGGGCAAGCCACTGCGCGGCGCGCCCACCCGCGCCCAGCTACTCGCTACGATCCAGACCTTGAGCTGTGCGGGCGTGACGCCGATCCTCTCCCTCATCCTTGGGCTTCCCGGCGAGTCCGATGCCGACCTGCGGGACACCCTAAAATTTGCCGCCGAGGCCTCCCTCGCCGGTGCAGCCCAGCTGTCCTTTCACCTGGTCAACCCCCAGCCCGGCTGTGAGCTCGGCGAGCTCTATTCTGACGATTCAAGGCCCGTGGACGGCATTGCCCCGGACATGGCCCTGGGCGCTGGACTCACCCGGCCCGAGCTCGACTTGATCGAGGCGCGGCCTGACCTGTTCTCCTCCTGGAGCCTACTCACTGGCCTCGAGGGAGGCGTGGAGAAGCTCCTACACCTGCACCGCCTCGCCAAGTTCCTGCCCGCGGTCTTGATGCGCTACCCGCGCACCTTCGCGGCCTTGGAGCAGCTGCTCGGACTCGACACCCATGACCTTGCCATGCGCATCCTCGAGGCACCCTGTAGCTTCGAAGGCATGGCGCGGCGTCTGAACTTACCCCTAGTGGACGACTTACTGCTGTGGGAGATGACTCGCCTTCGCGTCGGCGCCCGCGGTCGCGTGACGAGCAACGTGGACATGCCTAACGGCGCGCCCCTGCGCGTGCTTGTGGACACGATCGAGGTGCACCATGACCTCGGTACCATGGACGCCCTCTTGGCTTCCGGGGATAAGCTACCGAGTCCAAGTGACGCGCCGCTCTACTTCGCCGTAGGTGCCCGAGAGACCTCTGGCGACGGCGGTAGCTCGCTCATGACCCACCGCATTACCGCCGACCTGGCCGAGCTCTTGCAGATCCTTCGCGACGGCGACATCGAATCTGGTGGTCCCCTCGGCGAGCACCCCGACGCCACCATCGAACACCTAGCTGCCCTTGCCGAGGGCAGCCTTGTCTCCATCTTCCCAGTACCGCACCAGCCCTCACGCTAGCGCCATGACCGACTTCCCGATCACCCTGATCTTCCCGCCCCAGGCGCACTTCACCCAGCCCTACATGGGCCTTGCCTGCCTGAAAGCCTGGCTCCAGGAGCACGGCTTTGACGACGTGGAGCAGGTCGACGCGAGCGTGCTCTCCTACGACCACTTCCTCTCGGCCGACTACCTGCGCTGGGCCGTTCGCCGAGCCGAAGCCCGTGGTGATCTCGAGCAGGTTGCGAAGCAAGACGAGCTGCCTTTCGCGGACATGGACACCTTCCGCGCGGCCGCCGAAGTTGCCGTCAGCGGCCACGTGCTCGCCGAGAAGGTCGAAGATGCCAAGGCCGTATTGCGCGGCCAAGACTTCTTTGATCCAGCGAAGTACGTGCCCGCCGCGCGCACGCTCTTCCACTCCCTGCGCATCGTCTCCGCCGCCTGGGCCCCCTCGAAGTTGACGCCCCACAACTTCACCATGGGCTACTCCATCGACCGCTCGGCCGAGGTCTTGGCCGCGACCAGGGACGAGGACCAGAACCCCTATCTCGATTACTTCCGGACCGAGCTCCTACCGGCCCTCATAAAACGCAACCCGCGCGTGCTGGGCCTGTCGATTATTTACGGTAGCCAACTCATCCCAGCCCTTACCCTTGGCCGGCTCGTTAAGGAGGCTCTGCCCAACTGCCACGTGACCGCAGGCGGTGGGTTCTTGGCCTACATCGGCGAGAAACTACTGAAGGCCTCAGCCCTGTCCGAATGCCTGGACTCGATCGTCTTCCACGAAGGTGAGAAGCCCCTGCAAGAGCTCTGCAGTGCCCTCCGCGATGGCACGGACCTAAAGCACATCGCCTCCCTGGGCTACTTCACCCAGAACGAAGCGGGCGAGACCGTGGGCGTCAAGAACATTGCCGGGCACCCGATCTCACTCAACGAAGCGCCCATGCCCGACTTTGACGGCATGCCATTCGATGCGTACTTCTCCCCCGAAGTCGTATTAGCCTACGACGTCAACCGCGGGTGCTATTACGGGGAATGCAGCTTCTGCACCTTGCCCACGGTGATCGGTCCGGGCTACCGAACTCGCTCCGCGGACACCATCGCGAGCCATGTGAAGACCATGCGCGAGAAGTACGGCTTCTCGAACTTCAACTTCATTACCGACTGCCTGCCCCCCGGCATGATCCGCGAGCTGCCCGAAGAGCTGATCTCACAAGGGTCAAACATCAAGTGGTGGTGCGACGCCCGGGTCGAGCCCCGCGCCTACACCAAGGAAGGTGCCGAGCGTCTCTTCGAGGCCGGCTGCCGCAAGCTGCTTTTTGGCTTCGAGACGGCCGTGCCGCGCCTGCTCAAATTGATGAAGAAGGGGCAGACCCCAAGACGCACCTTGGAGGTGGCGAACAACTGCAACGATGCAGGCATTAGCGTCACCTTCTACGCCATGGTTGGCTTCCCTAGCGAGACCCGCGAAGAGGCCCGCGACACCCTCGCCATGTTGCAAGAAAACGCCGCCGGCACCATCGGCCCCAACGGCAAGTCCGGCCCCCTGCGCGAGGTCAGCCTGCAGACCTTCCACGTGGACGAGGTGGCCGAGGTCTTCCGCGATCCCACGACCTACGGGGTCGAGCTCTTGCCCGACCCCGCGGCTGATCTCCAGCTCTACCACGACTTCAACGCGAACGCGGGCATGAGCCAGCTCGAAGCCTCGGAGATGTTCGACGAGATCATGGCCGGCCTGCGCGAGAGCCTGCCGCTCTTCCACGAGGACACCTTCTTCTACTTCACCCAGAAGAGCCACTACTTCCTGCACCTCGCCAGCGGCCTGTCCCCCGACGAGTTCATTGAGCACTGCAGGAGTCGCGGCGTCGCGCGCCATATCGAACTTGCGCGCTCCGAGTCCGGCGAAGCGCTGCTCGACCTTGAAGTTGTGCCCCTCACCGGCACCTGCCCGATCCCCTTCAGCTACGCCGAGGTCACGCGCCGCCTAGCCCATCCCCTTGCCCGAGCCGCGAGGCCGGACTTTCTGACGGGCACTTTCATGCCCGACCTCGAGCTAAGGGCAGCCAAGGGCATTGGTCCAGTGCCCTCAAACCCCGAAAAGCAGCTCGTGCTGGCCTATTCCCCGAACTCAACCGAATTTGTCGAGCTCAGCCAGGACGGAGAAGCCGTACTCGATGCGTTGAGGGATTCGGGCAGCTACGGTAACTTGTTGCAAGCCCTCGGCCAGCCCGAGGGCCCCGAGCGCGAGCGCCTCGACCTGTTTGTCCTGGGCTTGCACAAGGCCGGCCTGCTCTTCGTACCCCAACACCAACTCACCGTCTCCTAACCTACGAACTGCCATGAACGCCGACTCCGCCGACGCCAAGAACAAGTCCAAAGACGACTCCAAGAAGTCCAAGCCCGCGCCCAAAAAGCTCGACCTCAAGAACCTCGACCTCTCCGTGGAGAAGGTCGAGGAGCGCATCTCGCCCAGCGAGACCAACGTCTTCGACAAGTAACCGACCCCCACTCACTTTGAACACATTCCACCGACTGCTTGCCACCCTCATCCTTCTCTGCGGCGGCCTTGCCCTTGTGGGCACAGCCCTCCAAGATGAGGCCGTGAAAGAGGAGCTGCCGCCGCCCCACGTTCCGGCTCCCGCTCCTGATGGTCGGCCCGCTATGCTCGACGGTTGGGAGTCCATGGAGTGCGTCGAATGCCACCGCGAGATCGCGTCCGAGTGGGCCAGTACTCTGCACGCCCAGGCGTGGATTGACCAGCGCTACCAGGATGCCATCGCCGAGAAGCGCCGGCCCCAGAGCTGCTACGGCTGCCATATTCCGCAGCCCCTGCAGCTCTCTCCTTTCGGCGGCAAGCCGCGCCCAAGGAATCCCGAAACAACGCCTTCCGATGAGGCGCTGCACTACGGCATCTCGTGCCTGTCCTGCCACCTCGGCCCGGACGACACGATGCTCGGTCCCTACGAGAGCGACCCGGACAACGAGATCTCGCCGGCGCACAAGTCCATGAAGGGCGAGGCCTTTGGCGGCACCCTTGGGGACGCACTCTGCATCAACTGCCACCGCACGAACGTCGGTCCAGTGATTGGAATCGCCAAGGACTTCGAGGTCACGCGCCAAGCGGACAAGGGCCTGTCCTGCGTCGGCTGTCACATGTCCCAAGTCGAGCGATCCGCCGCAATCGAGACCCTGGAAGACGGCACGACCAAGCACTCCCCTGTGCGCCTCGGCCGCAGCCACGCTCTGCAGACACCACGCGATCCGAAGTTCTTGGCCGAGGCTTTTGGCCTGGACGCGCGCCTAACCGACACCGGCGCCGAGCTCTTGATCACCAACCAAGCAGCGCACCGTATTCCCGGCCTCAAGACCCGCTCGATGACCTTCGTGGTCCAGGCCCTAGACGTCGACGGCAAGGTGCTCGGCGAGGCTAGCCTGCTCATCGACTCGCGGGCCTACCTGCCCGTGGACGGCTTGCTGCCCATCGACATAACGAGCGCTACGGCACCGGCCAAGCTCCAGGTCACGGCCACCCACGATTGGATCGGGGTCGAGGCTCCAGTCGAGTTCGTCAACAAGGCTCTAGAGCTCAAATAGAGCGCTAAACCGCCTCGTACCCGGCGGGGGCAGAGCACCCCACTCTTCCCCCGCTCCAACCTGCTCGGCGGCCCGCGCCGTTTCTGGCGAAACCCGGGGCGCGGCCGCGGCTAGAACAGAGACCCTGCACCCGACACCTCCACCCACCTAGGCCCCACCTATCCACAAGCTCCTCCTAGTCCTGCCGTTCCTACTTGCCCAACCCGTGGCACCGGCTGCGGCGCTAGGCACGGGGCAACCGGCGCGGATGACGTTGGTGCCGGGCAACCTGGCGAAGAATGCGATCACCAGGCTGGCGGCGTGGCACAAGGATGCGCGCCAAAACAGCGGGAGCCTCTCCGGGGATCAGATTAAAGAGCTCGAGGACATCGTCGACGACCTCGTGCGCCTCGGCCTGGGTAACTCGAAGTACGCCCACGAGGCACGCGAGCTGCTGCTCGACACCGCAGCCTTCGGCCTGCAGAACACCCAGGGCAAGCAATCCGACAGCTCGATTCGCGCCGTCGCCCAGGCCAACATCAGCCGCCGCCTCCGGCCCGGCCACGGCAAGGAGCTGCTCGACTGGCTGACCGACGAGGTCTTACCCCTGCCGGACCTGTACACGCCCCTACAGCGCACGGTCGCTGTTCGCGCCCTCGGCCAGCATTGCCTCGACTACGAGCCGTCCCCCCACCTGCTGCTCGCCCTGGTGCAGGCTGGTCGCGCGAAGGACGCCATGGTGCGCGGTGCGGCGATGACCGCGATCAAGGGGCGCCCAGAGGAGTTCCTCACGGGCTTCTTCCTCTCTGCACTCGAGCGTGGAAACGTCGGGCCCGAAGTACTGGCAGAGCACCTGCGCCTGCGCCTGGCCGCCGGGGGCGAGCTGCTCGAAGCTGGACAGACGGCCAAGCAGTACATCACCGATCCGGGCCGGGCCCGGCGCATCTTGGACTACATTGCCCCGCGCCTCTTCCACGAGGATTGGCGCGAGTCTAGCCGCAGCCTGGCCGTAATCCCGCTGCTCGAGCCATCCATGGCCGTGCCCATGCTGATCGAAGGCCTGGAGTACTGGTCGCGCATCACCGCCGAGGGCACCGGATCACGGCGAGTCGTTCACGAGCTCCGCCAGGCCCTCGGTGTCGTCGCCGGACGTGACCTAGGGCTCAACCCCGAGATATGGGCAAAGTGGTGGAAGCTGAGCCAAGACCCCAGCACAGTGCTGTCGCCCGCACCAAAACAACAGTCGGTCTCGAGCACCTTCTTCGGCCTGCGCCCGGTCTCGGATCGCCTGCTGTTTTTGATCGATCGCTCGGGCAGTATGGACAAGAGGTTTGGGGCCGCGAACTCGCGCTTTGACGAGGCCGTCGAGCGCTTAATCTACACCCTGCATGACTTGGGGCCAAAGACCCAGTTTCGCGTCGTGCTGTTTTCGGACGACACCAGGACCTTCAGCAGTGAGCTCACCTTCGCTACAGATAGGCAGCTCGATAAGCTCGAGACTTGGGCGACGAATGTAGGGACGGCTGGCGGCACCGATCTGCAAGGTGGAGTGAACGGCTCCTTCTCCGGACTGCGCTCGGGCAAGCTCGCCCCCACCGAGATTGACGTGGACACGGTGATTGTTCTCTGTGACGGCGAGACGGGGAATCCCGATTGGGTGGACCCGTGGCTTTCGAAGTTCAACCATGACGCGCGCCTAAAGTTCCACTGCGTGAATCTTGGCGGTCGTCCCGGCGGAGGGCTAGAAGCCCTTGCCACAGGAAGCGGTGGACGCTTCGTGCTCTCGAATCAGTAGCTTCCTTGGGGTCTTTGGTACTGGCCCTGGCCGATAAGGCGCTTCAGGATCTTGTGTGGGTTGAGGCGCTTCGCTTGGCGCTCCGCTGGGGGGGCGCGCTCCGCGCGGAGATGGGGGCGGATGGGCGTGCGGGTGGGCTTTGACGATGCTGTCTCCTCCACGCGGAGTGCTCGATTTGTCTGGGATTTTGTTGCTTCGTCTGGGGAGCACTCCTGAAGACAAAG
>JBLHWM010000125.1:0-9397 GCA_047629095.1 Planctomycetota bacterium
CCGAGGACGCTATGCTAGGCATCGAAGTGGGCAAGGTGATGTGGAACGAGTTCACGGTGCTCGACCAGGGCGGCGCGCTTGTGGGCACGACCGAAGCGGACCCGGCGCCCTACATCGGCTTCAGCTTAACCTTCGGACTGTAGAGCGAAGCACCCGCCTCTCCGGGATACCAAGGCTCAAACCCGCGCTGCTATGTTTTGCCCTTTGCCTTGGGCGACTCGTTGGGTATGACTAGGCATGCGCCGCGCCCTGCCTCTCCTGGTCACATTGCTTGTGGCCGCGCTTCTCTTCTGGGTCCAAGGACCGACGCAGCTACAGCTTGCGGCGATGACAGCGGGTGACCTGCTGGCCGAGACGGATGCGCGAGGCGAGCCTCTCCCCGTCCTAGGTGAGGGCATTTTGCGCGCTGCGGAAGAGCTTGAGGACGGCGCTCTCCACCTATTGCTCGCACCCGTGCAAGTGACCGCGCCCGCGCCGATCACCCACAACGGCACGACCTACTCCATCGCCCCTGCGGCGGAGGTTAGGCGCAGCGTCCTGACCAGCCTACGCAGTCTAGCTGCCGAGCGAGGCGGCTCCCTCTCCACGGTCATCGCTCCTGGCGGCGGGTACTTCGAGCTGACGTTGATCGAGCGCGAGAACGGCAACCTGCTGAGGGCATTAGCCTGGAACGAGAGCCCATATTTGGAGGCGTCTGAGTTCGTCAATCCCGGGCTGCTCGCGAACTCCACTGGTCTGGTCGGCTCCATCCCTTGGGTCGCACCGAGCAAGACCTCGCTACTCCCGCCCCTCGTCGCGATCCTGCTGGCCGTGTCCTTCCGCCGCACGATCCTGGCCCTCTTCGCCGGCGTCTGGATCGGTGCGACGATACTCGTCCTGCAAGGCACCACATCCGCCTGGCTCGCCGCGCCCGTTGGCTTCTACGACGTCTTCGCGCACTTCCTCTGGAACAAGATCTACGACGTCGACAACACGCGCACGGTGCTGTTCGTCCTGTGCATGCTGTCCATGGTCGGCCTGCTCATCCGCAGCGGCGGCATCCGCGGGCTGATGGACGCGATCGCGAGGCGCGCCAAGGACGCCCGCAGCACCCAGATCGCGACCTGGTTCCTGGGCCTTTCGATCTTCTTCGACGACTACTCCAACACGGTGCTTGTGGGCTCGACCATGCGCCCTCTCACGGACCGCTATCGTATCGCCCGGGAGAAGCTCGCCTACCTCGTGGACTCCACCGCCGCGCCCGTAGCGGGGCTCTCGTTGCTGTCAACTTGGATTGCGTTCGAGGTCTCGACCTTCTCCGCCCAACTGCCCGCCGCAGGGCTCTCTCCCACCCAAGGCTACGAGGTATTTCTCGCCACCCTGCCGTTTCGCTTCTACTGCATTCTGACCCTGGTCTTCGTGGGGTTGGTCGTCTTCACGGGCCGCGACTTTGGCCCGATGTTGAAGGCCGAGAGGCGCGCGCGCAGGACCGGCGAGCTGGTCGCTCCGGGCTCGAAGCCACTCGTCGCCGAGCGCGCCAACTCGATCGAAGTTGCGCCCGGCGTCACGCCCCGGGCACTGCACGCAATCGTGCCCTTGTTGGCCTTCGTCTTCGTGACCTTCTTCACGATCCTGGTGCGCGGCGGCGCTTTTGCCGGGATGCCGGGCGGCTTCTCCATGGAGTGGCTCTCCGGCGTGCTGCTCTCGGGCAGCGGCAGCATCCCGCTGCTGGTTGGCTCGGGCACGGGGCTTCTGCTCGCCGCCCTAGTCTGCGTCCGCGTGGGCATTACCCGCGAGATCCCGAAGGCCGCGTGGACGATTCTCTCGTCCATGGGCAGCGCATTCGCGATTCTGTACCTAGCCTGGATGATCGGCATGGTCTGTGGCGACCTGGGCACGGCGCATTATTTGACGGCGTTGATCGGCGACGCGATCCACCCGGCGACCCTCCCGGCGATCCTGTTCTTGCTGTCGAGCGCAATCGCCTTCGCCACGGGCTCGTCCTGGAGCACGATGATGATTCTCCTGCCCCTGGTGGTTGGCCTGGCCTTCAACATGGGCGAGACGGCAGAGATCGGCGGCTACGCGCTCTTGCTCATGTCCATCGGCGCCGTGCTCGAGGGGTCCATCTTCGGCGACCACTGCTCGCCGATCTCCGACACCACGATCCTGTCGTCGGTGTCCAGCGCATCGGACCACATGGACCACGTCAAAACCCAAGCGCCCTATGCGCTCTTGACCATGACCGTCGCGATGGTCTTTGGCTACCTGCCCTGCGCCCTGTTCGGACTGTCGCCGTGGCTCGGCATCGGGCTCGGCTCTGGAGTTTTAGCGCTGGTCCTGCTCCTCTTTGGCAGGCGCGCCGTGACGGCCTAACCGGTCGGCTTGGAAGACGGTCCACGGACCCGACCTCAAAGCTGACGAGCAGAGTGCACTCGCGCGGACCGTTATCGATCGATCCGCTAGCCCAGCTCTTCCAGGAAGAGCGGGCCGAGGTCCTCGAGCTTCTTCGCGCCGACACCGGGCAGGTTGCCGAACTCCTCTAGGTTGGTTGGCGGCGTGTTCGCCATGGCGATCAAGGTGCGGTCCGCAAAGATCACATAGGGAGGCACGCCACGGGTTCGCGCCAGCTCGCGACGGAACTCGCGCAAGCGCTCGAAGAGAGCCTCACACTCGGCATCGAGCTCCACCACCGGCTTCGTCGCGCGGCTGCGCTTGCGGGTGCTAGAGCCCTCGCCGCTGGTGCTCGAAGCCTTGGCCACGGGCACGTCGATCAGGGTCACGTCGAGGTTGCCGTACATCAGCTCGCCGCCTTGCTCGGACAGGTACAGGGTCGGGTACTCGCCCTTGGCGATCTGCACAAATCCAAGGCCGACCAGCTGGTCGATGAACGAGCGCAGGGTGCGCTGGTCGAAGTCCTTCAACAGGCCATAGGTCGAGAGACTCTGGTGCCCGCGCTTGCGGATGTTGGCCACGTTCGCGCCGCGGCAGACGTCGGCCACATAGGACGCGCCATAGCGCTGCCCCGTGCGCACGATGCACGACAGGATCTTCTGGGCAATCACCTTGCCACCCTCGACCGTGCCCAGCTCGCCCAGGCAGATGTCGCAGGCGCCGCAGTTGAAGTCCTCGCCGGGGTTTCCCAGGCTCTGGCCGAAGTACTCGACGAGGGCCCGGTGGCGACACAGGCCGCCGGTCGCAAAGTTCATGATGCGACCGAGGCGATCCACGGCAACCGTCTGAGCCTTGGCGGCACGGAAGGCTGCCTCTTCAGCGGCCTCCTCGGCAGCAGCTTTTTGAGCCGCGAGGTCGACAACTGGAACGGGCACAGGTGCTGCCGCTTGCGCCATGGACGCTCCGTCTTCGCAGCCCTCGAACCACTGCTCGTCGTCACCCCCACCCTCTTCGGCCATCGATCCCCAGAAGGGCTCGTCCCCAAGACCCGGAACGGGATCCGGTTCGGGGGCATAGGCCGCTGCTGTCGCGGCCTCTTGGAACGAGCGCTCAAGCATGCCCTTCCAGCTGAAGTAGTCCTTGCCCGCGTAGAAGAGCACGCACTCGGCGGGCAGTCCATCGCGCCCGGCGCGGCCGGTCTCCTGGGCGTACTGCTCGATGCCCTTGGGCATGGAAGCGTGCACGATGAAGCGCACGTTGGTGCGGTCGATGCCCATGCCGAAGGCAACCGTGGCGACGACCACGTCGAGGTCCTCGGCCTGGAACTTCTCCTGGACCCGGGCGCGCACGGATGCCGCAAGCCCAGCGTGGTAGGCGGCCGAGCGAACGCCGGCCCGCTTCAGGCCCTCATTGATGCGCTCGGTCTCCTTGCGCGACAGGCAGTACACGATGCCCGCATCACCGGAGTGGCGCTCGATGACGCCCATGACCTGGTCGTGGACCTTGGCCCGGGGCAGCACGCGGTAGGTCAGGTTCGGACGGTCGCAGTTCGCGATCAACAGCGCGGGCTCGCGCAGCTTCAGGGCGCGCACCACATCTTCGCGCACGTCCTCGGTGGCCGTGGCGGTAAAGGCCTGGATTGGCACGCCGGGCACGAGCTCCCGCAGGGAGCCCAGGCGCTGGTACTCGGGCCGGAAGTCGTGGCCCCATTGACTGATGCAGTGGGCCTCGTCGATCGCGATCGCGGCGATGCCACCGGGACCGCGCAGCAGGCCCTCCAGGAAGCCCGGCACGAAAAGGCGCTCGGGCGCAACATACAAGAGCTTTAGGCCGCCGGCCCGCAGCTGCCTGTTGACCTCTCGCTTATCCTCGGCCGTCTGGGCGCTGGTCAGCATGCCCGCGGGCACGCCATTCTGCACGAGCCCATCCACCTGGTCCTTCATCAAGGAGATCAGGGGACTGATGACGAGCGTCAGCCCAGGGCGCACCAGAGCGGGCGCCTGGAAGCAGAGGCTCTTACCGCCGCCCGTAGGCAGCACCAAGAACAGGTCGCGATCATCGAGGCAGGCTTGGATCGCCTCGCGCTGCATATCGCGAAAGGCTTCGATGCCAAAGACCCTGGCGGCGAGGGCTTCCAGTGCATTCACGTCGGTGCCAATCGAATCGGCGCCATCCAAGACCGGAGTCATGGAGGCGCCAAGTGAGGAGAAGTCGTCCAA
The DNA here is from genome assembly GCA_047629095.1 of Planctomycetota bacterium. Taxonomy (GTDB): domain Bacteria; phylum Planctomycetota; class UBA1135; order UBA1135; genus CALBMX01. Next base: position 4,593 of record JBLHWM010000125.1, read on the forward strand.
GCTACTCATCCTCTGTAGTCTCTTCGAGGGGCTTAAACAGGGTCGGTGTGCCGCTGAATTTCTCCAGGTAGATGTCGCAGTCGATATCCACGGGACCTGCCGGGATCGTGCCCGCAATGCGCACCGGCACGCCGGTCAGCTCGTCCACCCAAAGGTGAATCGAACCCTTGATTCCGAAGAGGCCCTCGAACTTCTTCTTGTCCTTCACCGGCTCGCCCGGATAGGTCGAGGGGTCCAGGATAATTTCCACCGCGTTGAAGCGCCCAGCGGGCACGTCCATCACCTTCATCTCGCCCTTGCGCAGAGTCAGATCCCATAGGGTGGTCTTGTCGAGCAGGGGAAAGCTAATCTCGTCCTGGCCCGAGAGCAGCAGGGAGCGCGACAGGTAGACCGCTCCGAGCATGTCGATGCAGCCCGCTGGGATGTCCCGATATTCCGCGGGCTTCCAGATGCGCTCGCCGGCCGGAGCACCGCTGCTAGAGTCGCGGCGGTAGCTGGTCTGTTGACGTCCTTCGTATTCGCCGAAGAGGCTCTCCCTGCGTCGATTCTCCGAGCCGCTCTGGCGGTAGAAGTACGAGATCGACGGCCAAGCCTTGGGCAGGTAGCGCGCGTCCAGGATCGTCTTTAGGTCGTACCAGAGGTAGCTGCCCTTGGCCTTCGCCCGCAGCCAGCCCGTCTCCGAACCCTCGCCCTCATTCGAAGAGGAAAACAGCACCAGGCTCCTCTGGAAAGCGTCGACGCCCGTGTCCAAGTTCACCGTGCCCACGGTCGCGCCAGCGGGCCCGAGGGAGACGTGGATGCCAAACTGCAGGTGCTCGTCCCTGGGCACCAAGAGCGCAGCCTCGAACTTGCCGCGATCCACCACAAACGGCGTCACGCCATCGACCTCGGCCGGCCCCATGTCTATCACGACCGGCGTTGGCACCTTGACCGGTTTCTCGGCGTCGGTAGCAGCCTCGTCATCCCGGGCCCCCATCATAAGGGTGCCAAGGAGAGTGAGTGCAATTAGCGGGCGTTGGTGGAGAAGCATCATGTTCAAAGCAATAGACCCCGAAAGCGGGTCTCGATTACGTGTTTTCTGGAAGGAGTTGGCCGCAAGTTGAGTGATACGAAGCGCGGCGCTCCTAAGTCATGGATTTCGCCTTTCGGTGATGCGTTTTTCCGCAAGTTGGATCGCCACGCGGAACGGCGGCAGCCCCGAGTCCTTGGACTCGCCCAGGATCTCATCCGAGGCGGTCTCGATGCGCTTCTCGATGGCATCGAACCCCTCGATTCGCCCTTCCAGGTGGAAGAACGCCCCGCGAATCAGAGCGCCAGCATTCAGCACGAAGTCCGGCAAGTACAGCACCCCGCGCTCGTGCAGTAGGTCCCCGTGGTGGTTCTTCGCCAGCACGTTGTTCGCGGCACCAGCTACGATGCGCGTCTTCAGTCGCTCGACCGTCACGTCGTGCAGAATCCCGCCGAGGGCACAGGGCGCAAACACGTCGCACTCGATGCCCACTTCGAGGGTCGGCTCCACGAACTCGAAACCCACTTCCTTAGCCACGCGCTGACCGCGCTCTACATCGATGTCTGTACCGATCACCGTCGCACCGACCTCCACGAGCCTGGCGCTGAGCTTCGCGCCCACCTCGCCCAGCCCCTGGATCACGATGCGCCGCTGACTCCAATCCGGCTCGCCGTCCAAGTGCCGCAGCCCGGCGCGGATGCCCGCAAAGGCGCCCGCCGCCGTGGCACCACCCAGATCCCCGGGCCCATCGGCACCGGTGCTGGTCACATACTTGGTTTCAGCCGACAGCCAATCCAAAGCCTGGCCGTCCGTACCCACATCTGGGCCCGTGTAGAACTGCCCGCCCATGGCCTCGACGTGCCGCCCCATATGCCGGTAAGCGCCCTCCAGGTCCATGCCCGCCTCGTCCAGGATGACCGCCTTGCCGCCGCCACCGGGAATCCCAGCCAGCACGCACTTATGCGTCATCGCCCGCGCCAAGCGCAGGCAGTCCATCAGCCCCGAGCGCTCGGACAGATAGCTCCAGCGCCGAATGCCGCCAAATGCAGGCCCAACACTGGTGTCGTGAATCGCAATCAGAGCCTTCAGCCCCGACTTGCGATCGTGAACGCCAATGACCTGCTCGAACCCTTCCCGGGACATGGCGTCAAGAATGTGAATACCCATTACGAGGTGAGTGTACCGTCTGGCGAGGTGGCATAAAATCGAGTCGGGATAGGAGTTAGCAATCTTTGGGGAGAGCCGGGCAGAAAGACCCCAAGCCCAAGTTGCGCAGCGAGCCCATTCCAAGGGAAGATACCCCAGCCCCGGGGCGTCCATCTCCAAACGACGCTCAACCGCCTCTTCTACCTGAACACCATGCGCTACGCCTCCCTCCTGCTGCTCCTGCTCGCCTCCTGTGCCTCCTCTGGCTCCAATGAGGGTGACAATCGCGATCTCCCCAGCAAGATCGACACCGAGGAGTACGTCAACCTCAGCGCGCGCGTGTCCGCCGACGAGGACGCGCCCATCGGCGCATTCCTAGGCGAGGTCGGCAACCGCGTCCAAGCCTGGAACAACGCCCGCTTGCTGGGGGACAACGAGCGCGTGCGCCTGCTGGAAGGCGTGCTGAAGTTCGAATGCCTGCGCCGCCAAGACGAGCTCATCTACCAGCTCGAGGCCGGCCCCTCGCGCAACCGCTCCCTAGCCGCTGTCGCCCTGGGCTTCACCAACTCCCGCGTCATCGTCGACCCGGATCAAAGCCTAGAGCTCATCGACCGCGGCGCCATCGCCATCAGCCCGCTACTGGCCGCCATCAATGACGAGAACGCGCAAGTCGCCGCGAACGCACTCATGGGCCTCGGCCTGCTAGGCCGCATCGACACGCCCCTGGAGCCCATCTGCAACGCTCTCGACACGTCCCCTGACACGGCCGTCCGCAACAACGCCAGCTACGCCTTGGTCCGCATCCTCAACGCATCCAAGGACGTGCCCAAGGACTTCACCGTCGAGCAGCTCGCCATGGTCCGCCAGTCCAGCCAACTCGCTCTCAACCACAGCAACCCAGCTATCCGCATCCAAGCCTCCGCCGTCCTAGGCCTAGCCGGCGACGAGGACTCGATCCCCCACCTAGGCGACCGCCTCAACGACGAAGACGCCACCGTCGGCCAAGCAGCCGCCACCGCCCTAGCCCGCATCGGCCGCGAACAAATCCACTTCAAAGGCAAGATCGCCCGCCTCCTATCCGGCAGCCTAGACCGAGTCCGCCCCACCCGCCGCGACACGGTCATGATCGGCCTAATCCTACTAGCCGAGCACAACTTCGGCGAAGACACCGCCGACTGGGTTTCTTGGGCGAACAGGCTGCCGAGGTAGGGCTGCCCGCCCACTTCCGCGGCGATTGCGCTCACGTCTTCCGTCAGAGTACGAGACTCTTCCCGCTACTTACCCGCTTCGTCCCGCGGGTTAAGATTCGAGAGTTCAGCCGTCGAAGCGGAAGGGCCCCGAAGCCACGTTCAGGCCAATCAACCGTCCCTTCCAGTCTCGCCTGCTCTACCGTGCTCAAGTGCAACGGCTCGCTAGGCCGTCACTTGGTAAGTCCCATGACAAGGACGGAGCACACCATCCCTATGGGGACAGCAACGAGCGTGGAGAACAGCGCCAGGATGACGGACAGCCCGAAATGCCGAGGGTGCCTCCAATGGAAGAACAAAAGTGCCGGCAAGCAAAGCAGCCCCAGCGCTCCCCAAGCACCAACAACAGCCATGCCCGTGCCGTGATTGGCGCCCCCCTGCTTGCAGAGAACAAACGTCACAAGGATCCATATAGCGACCTGCCCAACGATGGAATATCCAATCGTGGCCAACTCACTCCTCTCCTTCACCGCAGCGGACTCTTCCATCAACATGCTCTCTGGGTAACAGGTGGGACTGTTGTGTTCTTCGAACGTTTGGCTCTGCAGAACGGTTGGGCTGATCAGCGGTCAGCGTAGCCCGATCCGTTGCCTTGCTGGGTTAGGCTTCGATCTACAGTTCAAGTCCGATCCAGAAGCAAAGCTGATAAAACACAAACGAGCCAAGTAGCCAGCCAGCCAATACACCGGCAAAGCCGACCGCGATAGCCGTGCCCCAAGGGACGGGGTCAGTTGCAACAGCAATCGAGCCGACCAAGGACGCACTATACACGACCGCCCAAAAGCACCGGCTAGTAGTTGAGATGGGTCTAATGTCATCCTTGCTCATCTTCGCATACCTAACGGTCGGTCTGGGCGATCAGCGGCGGGGCGAAGCCCCGACCGTTGCAACGTCGTGCTGGACTGCTGCCTGCTCACGAGATGACCTCCCAAGCCCCATAGCAGAGCAGAAACGAGGGATAACTGAGAGCTGATGCCAAGGGGGCAATGTGAACCAAGCCTAGGCAATGAGCCTTCTTGGTTCTCCAGGCCAAAGACAAACAGGCGACCGAGGCAAGTGCTAGAACGAGGATCGAAAAATCCAGGGCGTTGGGTTCCCATGAGTAGTCACCGCCGGGGGACTGTTGGGTAAGAATGTGGATCGTACCCAGCACAAGAGTAAGCCACCCTGCGAGGCCAAGTGTGCCGGCAAGCCAAACCAATTTGGTTGAAAGGTTCGGCGTTGTTGCAGTCAAATCCATTTGCTTAGCCGGTCTGTCCAACGCTTGGGCCGATCAGCGGTGACGGCGAAGCCGTCATCCGTCTGCATCGGCTTGTTAGCTGCCACTGCGCCCAGCATGTTGAGACCAAACGAAGCCAACCACGAGGCCCACTCCGGAACCAACGAGGAGGCCGAGGCCCGGA
>JBLHWM010000126.1:0-9331 GCA_047629095.1 Planctomycetota bacterium
GCGACGAGCTACGTCACGAGATCCTGCCCAAAGTGGCAAATGGCTCTCGAATCGCAGCCTTTGGACTGACCGAGCCCGGAGCTGGATCCAGCCTGGGCGAGGTGCAAACCACCGCGAAACGGGACGGCGACAGCTGGATCCTGGATGGCCAAAAGACGTTTATCACCAACGCGGGGCTAGCGGACTTTTACTCGGTTCTTTGCCGCACCTCGGGAACCCCCGGCGGGCGCGATGGCGGCGACGGGCTGACCATGTTTTATGTGCCCGCAGACAGCCCCGGCCTCTCGGTCGAGCGCTTCGAAGTCATGGCGCCGCATCCCATTGGCGAGGTTCACTTCAAAGGTGTCTTGGTGCCCGATGCCCATCGTCTCGGCGATGAGAACGGCGGGTTGGCCGTCGCGCTGGGAACCCTCGCTCGCTTCCGCACCACCGTGGCTGCGGCGGCTTGTGGCTTCGCGCGCCGCGCACTTGTCGAGTCCAGGCGCCACCTGACCAGTCGCGAGCAATTCGGCAAACCCCTGTCCGCGAACCAAGGCCTGCGCTTCGATCTCGCCGAGATGGAGACGCGCCTGCTGGCCGCCGAGCTGCTTACCGAGCGCGCCGCCCGTCGCAGCGACGAGCTCGGCGAAGGCGCCGGCCGCGATGTGGCCCGCGCTAAACTCTTCGCCACAGAGACGGCCGCCTACATCGTGGATCGAGCCGTACAGCACCACGGCGGCCTGGGCGTCAAACGCGGCACGCCGGTAGAGCGCATCTACCGCGAGATCCGCGCCCTCCGAATTTACGAGGGCACCTCCGAAATCCAAAAACTCATCCTGGCCAAAGCGCTCTTGCAGCACGGCCCGGACTCTCTCTAAAACGCACCCACAACCCAATCCACAGCACATCCTATGGCTAAGCCCAAGAAGCATATTTTCGTCTGCACCCACGAACGCCCCGCCGATGATCCCCGCGGATCCTGCAAGAAGGCGGGCGGTGCCCAGGTGCTCGACGCCCTGCGCGGCGAGCTCTTCAACCGGGACCTGATGCCCGACGTCAAAGCCACGAAGTCCGGTTGCCTTGGCGGCTGCGAGTCCGGCACGATTGTCGTCGTCTATCCCGACAACGTCTGGTACCACCAGGTGCAGGTGGAGGACATCGAGGACATCGTCGAGGACCACATCATGGACGGCGATGAGGTTGAGCGGTTGCTGATGGACATGGGCGAGTGAGTTTCCACGTCACTCATTATTGGCCCCCTTGGGGGCGCTAGGCCGGTTTTGGATCTCGTTTGAAGGCCGGGTGAAGGTTGAGCCAAAAACTCCCCTTGCGCTGCCCGCTGTTTGAACACAGGATCGTTCTGCGGTCGCGCGCTGAACTCTTGTATTCCGCTCCCCCGACAACTCGATCTCTACTATCCATGAGTCAACCCAAGCTTGATGAAGAGGCCCACGGCCTGCTCCGCCGAATCGTAGAAGCTAACGCCTGGCGCCAGTACATGGGCGCGAACATCCTAGGGCACTGCTTGAAGATGGTGGGGGACCTTGAGGGCAAGCGAAGTGTGCTCGCCGACATCGAGCTTTGCCTCGATTTTTACACAGAGCTCGAGGTGATGTACACGAAGCTTGGCGGTGCAAATTTGGACCAGGCGGTTCGCGATCGCCTGTTGAACGTCCCGATGCCGAGTAGTCGCTTTGAACTTGGGCTCTCTCGGTATATGACGGATCGCGCCCAGCGCGTAGCCCTCGCTGCGTACGTTGATTCGATCTGCCTACCCTTCGCGGAGCTTGCCAAGACGCACCTCGCCCGCAGGCCAGCTTTGGGGGATGCTGAGTTCGATCGTATGGCCGAGTTCTGCTCGAGTCCCGCCAATCGTCCCCGGGCTCAGCAGGCCTTTGATCAGTGGCTCACCTTGAGCCTGCTCGCCCTTGGGCGGCCCGACAGCCAAGGAGATCGCCGCGTCTTAGAGATGGGGCTAAGGCGGGAGTCTTCGGCGGTGTTTATTGGCCAGTACCTCACGGAAATGGGCGCCCTCGCGAAGGCGTGGGGGCTTGTTTTGCCCGAGCATGAGCGTCTCCCCCTCGAGCTGCCCAAGAAGGCCCGGGCGGAAGTCTAAACCCTAGAATCGACGCGCTTGGCCCCTCGCCCGGCGCTATGATGGGCTGCATGTCTAAGCTCATCAACCCCGCGGAGTGGAAGCCCCGCTTCCCGATCCTCGCCGACAGCACCTACCTAGTCACCCACAGTCTCGGGGCTATGCCCGAGGGCGTGTTTGGCACCTTGGAGGCCTATGCCAAGCAGTGGGCGACGCGCGGTGTGCGCTCCTGGAGCGAGGGCTGGTGGAGTGCGCCCATGGACGTCGGCAACGTTGTGGCGAAGCTGATGAACGCGCCCGAGGGCACGGTCGTGATGCACCAAAACGTCTCGATGATCCAGAGCATCCTCGCGTCGTGCTTCGACTTCAGCGGCAAGCGCAACAAGGTCGTCTACACGGACCAGAACTTCCCGACGGTAATGTATGTCTGGGAGGGGATGACCGATCGAGGCGCGCGCATCGTCAACGTGCCGACACCAAGCACCGGACCCTATGCGGGAATCGGCGTGCCCACCGAGCAGCTACTCGAGGCGATCGACGAAGAGACCTTGGTGGTTCCGATCAGCCATGTGTGCTTCAAGTCGAGCTACCTGCAGGATGCGAAGGCAATCTGCAAGCGCGCCCGGGAGGTCGGCGCGATCGTGATCCTCGACACCTACCAATCCCTCGGCACGGTTCCTGTCGACGTGGAAGAGCTGGACGTGGACATCGTGGTTGGCGGTTCCGTGAAGTGGCTCTGCGGTGGCCCGGGCGCAGGCTACCTGTACGTGAAGCCCGAACTCGCAGCTCGGCTCGAGCCGAAGATCACAGGTTGGGCCGCCCACGCTGCGCCCTTTGCCTTCGAGCAGGGTGAGCAGCGCTACGCCCCGAACATGATGCGGTTCCTGAACGGCTCGCCCGCCGTCCCCTCACTACTCGCTGCGACCGTCGGTTACGAACTCGTGCTCGAGGCCGGCGTCGAAAACATTCGCGCGCACTCCGTGTCCCTGACCGAGGGCCTTCGCAAGGACTTACTCGAGCGCGGCTTCCGCATCCCGAGCCCCGAGAATCCGGACCAGCGCGGCGGTACCTTGACCGTTGGTCTGCACGAGGACGAGAGTGGCCCCGCCTTCGTGGCCGCCCTCGAAGATCGCGGCATCCTGGTGGACCATCGTCCGGGCGCAGGCGTGCGCGTCTCGCCCCACTTCTATACCGACGCGGATGAGCTTGCGGTCTTTGCCGACCACATGAGCAATCTGCGCGAGACCCGGTCCTGGACAGACTTCCTGTCCAAAGCGGCCGCCTACTAGGCTCCAACTTTCGAACTCATGTCGATGCAAAACGCTATCACCCTGTTTGACCTGATCCCGGGCAAGCTGCTCGCTGGTCGCTTCGAGATCGTCGGCACCAGCCGTCAGGGTGGCCTGTCGGCTGCCTTCGAGGTCCGTGACCACGAGACGGACACACGCCGCGAACTGCAGCTCTTCCCCTATGGAATGTTCGATGGTGACGAGGAAGCCAACGACTTCGTGGACACTTGGAAGTCCTGGAGTGGCGTCTCGAGTCCAGCGGTACTGGGCTTCCACGGCGTGATGAAGCTCGACAGTTTGAATCTGTCTCTAGTGACGGACCTGCCCACCGGAACGAACCTTCGTCAGATGCTGGCCGACGGTCGCGAGTTCACCGAAGCCGAGGTGGTTGTCTTAGGCCAAGAGCTCTGCCACGGGCTGGTCGCAATCCACGAGGCCGGCCTCGTACACGGCGACATCAAGCCCCACACGATCTTCATAAACGAGGGCGCCGAGGGCGACCGACTTGTGCCGACCCTTGTGGATGGTGGAGTGACCGCGGGCCTGTGGACGGCCAAGCATCTCGGCGAGAACACGGCCCTGATCGGCACGCCGTTCTATGCGCCCATCGAACAGTTCGGCGGCGACGCACCAGACGTGCTCTCGGACATCTACAACCTGTCGACGGTGCTCTTCGAGCTTGCCGCTGGCGTGCTCCCCTGGGAAGGCAAGAGCTTCCTCGAGGTCTTCCAAGCGAAGCTCGAACCCACGGCGCCGCGTATTGCCAAGCGCTCCGGCGCGCGCAAGATCTCCGCTGCCTTTGACGAGGTCATCGCCACGGGCCTATCCCCCAAGCGGGCCGACCGGCACTCCTCTGCAAAGGCCATGGGCGATGCCCTTTCCGCACTTTAGGGTATCCTGACCATGGCTGACCTGCACGACATCCTTGCGCCGATTGAAGGCCCCTTCAACCTGTGCGAGTACTTCCTGGACTCGAACGTCGAGGCCGGTCGTGGGGACAAGACGGCCCTCATCTGTGAGGGTGAGTCGCGCACCTATGGGCAAGTTGCCGAGCGCGCGCGGCGTGTGGCCGGGGCCCTCAGGCTCGCCGGCGTTCGCCCTGAAGAGCGCGTTCTTATTGTCCTGCCCGACGGTCTTGAATTCGCCGAGAGCTTCTTCGGCGTACTGCGTGCCGGCGCGGTCTTCGCCATGGTCAACCCGCTGCTCAAGAGCGGTGACTTCAAGCACTACCTCGAATACGCCAAACCCCGGATCGTGATCACCTGCGTCGATGTGCTTCCCGAGCTCAGCGCCGCCGCCCGCGAGTCGCGCTTCGTCGAGACCATGTTCGTGGTCGGCGCAGACGACTCCGTGGACGCCCATGGCTTCACGCCCTATGAAGAGGCCGTGGACAACGAGAGCGCACTCAACTCCGGGTACCTTGAGCCCACTGGCCCCGATGATCTTGCAGGCTGGCTCTTCACCTCTGGCTCCACCGGTCACCCCAAGGCTTGCGTGCACACCCACGGGGACTTCCGCTGGTCCACCGAGACCTACGCCAAGCAGGTAGCGGGCTACCGAGAGGATGACATCTGCCTGTCCGTGCCCAAGCTGTTCTTCGGCTATGCCACGGGCACGAATCTGATGTTCCCCTTCGCGGTCGGCGCGACCGCCGTGCTCTTCCCGGGTCGCTCCACTGAGGACGAGCTCTTCGACCACATCGCCGCCCACCGCGTCACGTTCCTTACGAACGTGCCCACGATGATCAACAAGATGCTCGCCTCGCCCCGCTGCGATGAGATCGATCTCACCTGCCTGCGGCTGAGCTTGTCGGCCGGCGAGGCTCTACCCGCCAGTCTCTACTCAAAGTGGATGGAGCGCACCGGGGTCGAGATCCTCGACGGCATCGGCTCCGCGGAGATGTTCCACATCTATATCTCAGGCTATCCTGGCCGCGTGCGCACGGGCTCCCTCGGCAACCTGGTTCCAGGCTACGAGGTCGAGATCGTGAATGCGGACTTTACCCCCGTCGCCCCTGGCGAGGTCGGACGGCTGCGCGTGCGCGGTGGCTCGACGTCGCTCTGCTATTGGGGAGATAAGAAGAAGAGCCGCGAGACCTTCCAAGGCGACTGGTGCACCACGGGTGACCTCTTCCGCCAGGATGATGAGGGCTACTTCTTTTACGAGGGCCGGGCCGATGATCTGTTGAAGGTCAGTGGCATTTTCGTCTCGCCAATCGAGATCGAGGACGCCATGTTGTCCCACCCCGCCGTCGCGGAAGTCTGCGTGGTCGGGCACAACGAGGCGGACCTTGTGAAGCCCTACGCGTTCGTTGTCGTGGCTCCGGGCTACACGGGCAACGACGAGCTGGCGGCCGCCCTCAAGCTACACCTCAAGGACAGCTTGGCACCCTACAAGTACCCACGTTGGTTCGAGTGGTGTGACGAGCTCCCCAAGAACGACCGCGGCAAGATTGCACGCAAGGACCTCAAGGCGCGTCTCGCGTCCCCATCCGTATGAATTTCGAACTTGCTAACATGACCTGGCCCGAAGCCAAGGAAGCCTTCGACGCCGAAGCTGTGGTCATCCTGCCCGTGGGATCCACCGAGCCCCACGGTCCACACCTGCCTTTGAATACCGACGTCACGATTGCCATGGCCCAGGCCCGTGCCGCGGCCGCACGTCTCGAATCCGAGGGCGTGCGCTGCGTGATCGCGCCGCCGGTGGCCTATGGCCTGACGAACTTCACCGAGGGCTTTGCCGGTCGCCTGACCATTCGCCCCGGCACCTTGTTCAGCCTAGTCGAAGACATCCTGCTGGCACTGGGCCAAGAGGGGTGCAAGCGCGTCGTGCTCTCGAACGCGCACCTCGAGCCCGCGCACATCAAGGTGCTGCGCTCGCTCATCGTCGACTTTGCTGGGCCCGGCTGCCACCCGGACACGACTGCGCCCATGGCGATTTTTCCCGACAACACGCGCCGCCGCTGGGCGGGCACCCTTGGTGACGAGTTCAAGAGTGGCGAGTGCCATGCGGGCTGCTACGAGGCTAGCATCGTCATGGCCGCGGACCCCGATCGGGTGCGCGTTGACAAGATGCGCGAGCTGCCCGCCGTGGACTTAAATCTGATTGAGTCGATGCAGTCTGGCATCAACACCTTCGTCGAGATGGGCAGCGAGGCCGCCTACAACGGCAACCCCGCGGCCGCTTCCGTCGAGGAAGGCACCGAGCGAATCGAGGCCCTGGCCGAAATGATCTGCATCAGCGTTCGCGAGACCTGGCCCGAGCTCTTCGGCGCTAAATAGCCCACTCCCTATCGAATCCGAGCCTCTCTGACCCAATGAAGATCGCTGACCTCTACGGCAAGGGCCGCCCCGTTTTCAGTTTCGAGTTCTTTCCGCCCAAGACGGATCAGGCGGCCGAGGACCTTTACGAGGCCGTGGCAGAGCTGAAAGAGCGCTACCGGCCGGACTTCATCTCGGTGACCTACGGCGCCGGGGGCAGCACCCGCGACCGCGGCGTTACCGTGGCCAAGCGCATCCACTCGGAGCTCAACCTGAACGTGTTGGCGCACCTGACCTGCACCGACCACTCAGCTGCGGAGCTCGATCACGTGGTCGACGAACTCGTCGCCGCTGGTGTCGAGAACATCCTTGCCCTGCGCGGTGACGCGCCTGCGGGTGGCGGCGATTTCGTTCCCCATCCCGAGGGCTTCTCCCACGCCACCGAGCTGATACAGCACCTTCGCAGCCGCCCCGGTATCGGCAAGAGCCTTGGACTTGGCGCAGCATGCTACCCCGAGAACCACCCCGAGTCGCCCGACCGCACCGAGGACATGAAGTGGACTCTTGCCAAGCAAGAGGCGGGAGCCGAGTTCTTGGTGTCCCAGCTCTTCTTCGACAACGACGACTACTTCGCCTCCATCAAGCGCGCTCGCGAAGCCGGCCTAACCATCCCGTTCGTGCCCGGCATCATGCCCATCACGAGCGTCTCCCAGGTCGAGCGCTTCACCAAGATGTGCGGCGCCAAGATCCCCGCCGAGCTGATGTCGCGCCTCGATAAGCGCAGGGATCATCCCGGTCGTGTGATGGCGATCGGCATCGAGTGGGCCATCGATCAGTGCGTGGATCTTCTCGACCGTGGCGCACCGGGCATTCACTTCTATACGCTGAACAAGAGCGAGGCCACCCGCACCATCCTAGCTGGCATCCACGCGGGAATGCGCTCTGCCGAATTCTAGGCACGAGCTAACCCCGGGCGCGGTCTGGGTCCTGCGCATGGCCGTGGCCGCCGCGGCATTGGGTGCGGCCTTCGTGTCCTGGTTCCAAGCTTCAGCAGTGAACTCGCTACTGTTCATCGAGCTTGGATTCGCCGAACGCACGGCGCGCCACATAGATTCTGTCGCCGCCGTTGCACTCTGCCTCTGCGCGGTCGTTGTGTGCCTGCCTGTCCGCAACTTCGTGCGCGTCACCAGCGTGTCCGCCGCCTTGATCGGACTGTGGTTCTTGGCCCTAGCCATCGGGGACTATGTCATGCAGGGCACGGCCTTCGCGCACTTGGCCCTGCCCGCCGCCGCCCTGCGCATCGCGACTCCGCTCCTGCTCGCCCTTGTGCTCGCCAACCACAGCTCTAAGGTGGAACTAGGCCTGCGCGTCGCTGTTGCCACGACCTTCGCCGTCCACGGCTACGAGGCCCTCTGCCACAACCCGAAGTTCTTGGATTTGATCCTGCTGAACCTAAATCCCAGCGCGGAATCACCGCTGTTCAGTGAGTACAGCGCCGGGATCATGCTCAACATCATTGGAGCCCTTGACCTGCTGGTGGCGGCCGGCTTGTTGTTTTTGCGCTCTCCGCTGCTCGCAGGCTATATGGCCATCTGGGGTGCCGTGACTGCCCTGAGCCGCAGCGGCGCTATGGGACTAGAAGCGTGGCCCGCGGTCGTGATTCGTTCGTCCCATGTCGCCGCACCACTCGCCCTGTTTCTTCTTTGGCGATCTCGGGGCATAATGAAGCGATGACCCCACCCGGAATACAGTTTGGAATAGTCGCCCTCGCCCTTGGTCTTGTGAGCTTTCGCCCAAGCCTGGTCGAAGCTCCGCCAGTGGCACAGGATGAGCAAGAGGTCTCGGTCCCAGGTGCACCGGATGCGAGGCAGCCGATCCAGTGGCGCGTGATCTGGACGACCGACCCCCAGCACACGGCGACGATCTCCTGGAGTACTGTTGCGGACACCAAGGACAACCACCTGTGGATTCGGCCCATGCAGGCTGACGCAGAGGCGCGCAAGGTCGGTGCCCAACGCAATGGTGCTTTTACCCTGAACGGGACGGAGAAGAAGAGCGTCGAGCCCATGTACTATCACCACGTGCGCTTGGATGGACTCGAGCCGGGGACGAGGTATGAGTTCGAGCTCGATTCCGACGGCAGCAAGTCGCGCGCGCTAAGTTTTCGGGCCGCGCCTGCTGTCGACTCCACCGAGAGCTTCTCCCTGATCTACGGCGGGGACTCGCGCACAGGAAAGGAAGATCGCCAGCGCATGAACCGCCTATCCGCCGAGCTGACATCGAACTTGCCCGACGTGATCGCCTTTGTCCACGGCGGCGACTACGTCTTCGACGGACGCATGTTCGCGCAGTGGAACGACTGGCTGAGCCATGACGAGCTGCGCACAACTGCCGACGGCCGTGTACTGCCTATCGTTCCTACCCGTGGCAACCACGACGGGGGCTACATCTTCGACGAGGTCTTCGACACCCCCGGCGCAAAGGGGGAGAACTACTACCATACGACCCTGCCCAGTAACGTGAACCTGTTGACGCTCAACACGAACATCAGCCACGCGGGGGACCAGCGGGTCTGGCTCGTGCGGCAGCTGGAGAGCCTGCGGCCTGATTCCCGATGGCTGCTAGCCCAATACCACCGGCCGGCCTATCCCGCGGTGAAGGAACCCGGCGATGCGAAGGCAGCCTGGGTGCCACTCTTTGAGGCCCAC
>JBLHWM010000127.1:0-9314 GCA_047629095.1 Planctomycetota bacterium
CGTCGGGAACGGGATTGCGGAAGGGCCGAAAAGGGGAGAGGTCCGTGGGGTCGAGCAAGTGATACATGCCGCCGCCGAGCATCTCGACGCGTAGCATCAAGTCCCGGGCTAGGTCGCCGCTGGATTCACCGCCGCGACCGAAGCCCGCCATAGCCTCGCCAAAGACGGCCGCGCGCATGAAGTACCACAGGGCAACCACCCCGAGCAAGGCGAGCCAACCCCGGGCGGCGCGCTTGGGCTGCTCGCGGGTGACCAGCTCGAACACCAGCACGATCGGCAGCAGTCCGAGCGCCTGCTCCTTCGAGAGCAAGGCGCACAGGAAGGCGCCCGCCGCAAGCAGGGGCAGCCCCTCGCTGCCGTCATCGCGCCACTTGAGCCAGGCGCCAAGGGAGACCAGGGCGAAGAGACCAAAGAGCGGGTCGTTGATCGCGGAGATCCAGCTGACGCTCTCCACATGTACGGGGTGAACCGCGAACAGCAGGGCCACAAACAGCGCGGCCACGGTGCCGTGCTCGTGATTGGCGAAGAGCCGCTTGGCGAGGGAGAACGCGGCTAGGCTAGCTAGCAGATGAAAGAGTAGCGAGAGCAGGTGGAAGGGCAGGGTGCCCTGGGCGCTTCCGCCTAGGGCGAAGCCGAGGGCTAGGCTAAGGGAGGTCAGAGGGCGCCAGTGGCCGATGACGCCGGCCTCGGCATCGGACAGACCGGGAAGTCCGCTCCACAGGGGCTTGCTCACGAGCTCCGTCGCGTTGCCCAGGCTGCGCAGCATGGGGTCCTGGGCCACCAGGGTCAGGTCGTCATAGACGAAGTTCCCGGTCAGGTTCGGCCAGAAGGCGACGAGCACGGCGAGTGCGAGGGTGGGGACGACCCAAATCCAGTGGGCGTTCGTGGGGGGCGTGGTCTCGGGTGGCATAGTCGTGTCTCTAGTTGGCCGCTGCCTAGTAGTCGCGCTGTTTTTGGGCGCGCCAGTTGGCATTCTATGCTGCCCCGCACATTCCCGCCCCAGCAGTTCGCTCCAAAAAGCCCCATGCCAGCCTTCCGCCGCTTTCTTGCCCTAGCCCTCTTTCCTCTGCTCACGGCTTCCTGTGGTGTCTCAACGCAGCCTGTGGACGCCCAAGTCCCCGTGGTGCAGCCCATCGAGCCCGCGGCCGTGCCTGAGGTTCCCGCGCAGCTCGACGCTATGCTGTTCCGGCGCCTGGTGATCCTTGGCTCGAGCGCATCCGATGGTTTCAACCTGCAGCTGGAGACCGGAGCGCCCACCCGCCTCGCCGATTACTTCGAGGCCGGGCTACTGGTCGACCACCAGCTCGCCTATGACGGCGCGACCTCGGCCACATTCATGAACCCGGAGAAGATCGCGGGCAGGGCCGTAGACTTGGCCCTGGAAGCCGACCCGAGCTTGCTCGTCGCCGTGGACTTCCTGTTTTGGTTCTACTACGGGAGCGGCGGCGTTGGCAACACGGTGGAGTTCAGGCGCCAGCGACTCGAAGTCGGAATGGCCATGCTCGACCGGTTCGATTGCCCCATTTTGGTCGGCGACCTACCCAACATGTCCGGAGCGGCGGGCGGCATGATCCCCATGGCGTCGATGCCTCCGGCGGACAGCTTTGCCTCTGCCAACGAGCGCGTCCGCGCCTGGGCATCTGCAAAGACCAATGTGACGATCGTGCCCCTTGCGAGCTTCAATGAAAGCGCCGCAACAGGGCTGCCCTTTCAGGTTGGCGGCGTCACCTGGGACCCGGCCCTAGCGGGTGGCCTGCTGCAGTTCGACAAGCTGCATCCCAACCTAGCGGGCACGGCGATCCTCGCGCTGCAGTCTCTACTCAGCCTCGCGGAGACCTTCGGTGCCAGCCTCGAGGGCATTATGATGACTGATCCTGAGCAGCTCGTTGACGCGGTGGACGACCTGATCGCGGCTCGCTAGTCAGCAGCTCTTTTCGAGTCGGGCAACTGGGCACGAAAAAGCGCCGGTCGCAGTCCCGTTGGGGACTGCGGCCGGCGCTTGTTTGTGGACTGGAAGGGGCCCTCTAGAAGAGGATCGTTCCGGTCTGCACGTTTGTCGTTGTCGCCGGTAGGGAGAACCCGGTGGCGACGCGGAGAACAGCTCCCTGGGTGTAGACGTTGAAGCCCGTGGGCAGTCCAAGGATCGGCACCGTCACAGACACGAAGCCCCTAGCCGGGATGACCGGCGTGGCAATGATGAAGATGCTGGTGTAGTTGTTACCAATCGCCATGTTCACGATGCCGGGAATGTTCGTGGGCGCGTTTGACGGCGAGGCCACGAGGTAGAAGATGTCGCCAGGCTTTGCGCCCGCGGTCAACGTCAAACCAGAACCAGTGATCAAGAATGCCGGGGCTGAGTTCCCCATGTCAAAGACGGGCGGCTCGTTGGCTACAACGGTGTAGCTGGTCGAGGTGGTACCCGACCCGTTGGTAGCTTCAACAGTGATGCTGCCCAGCTTGCTGACCAGGGGCCAGTTGATAACCAGGGTGTTGTCGTTAGGCACGGAGTACTGCGGCGGCAAGCCGGCGGTGAGGGTGACACCGTCGACCTTGAGTTCGGTAAGGCCAGTGAAGTTCTGACCGGTGAAGGTCACAACGCCCGGGCCGTCGACGATCACAGCTGCGATCGAAGCAGGGCTGGCGGACGCGAAGACTGGGACCGACGTACCCACGGCACCCTGAAGGTCCGAGGGGAATGCGTTGGACAGGCCAGAGTTCGCGGTGCTGTTACGGCGCACAAGAATGTCGCCGGGGCCAGCGTTGGCGGGAATCGTCACGGTCAAAGACGTGCCACTCGGAGAGCTGACGTTCGTCACCTTGACAGCTTGTCCCGTTCCGCCGGAGCCAGCCTGGGTGAACCAGACTTGGTTGCCGGTGGTGTTGAAGCCCGTGCCGTTAACCGTCAGCTGGCTGCCAGCGATGGTGTAGCCCGTGATGCTCGGCTTGGTTCCGCTCTTCGCGCCGTAGATCGCTTGGACACCGTTCGAGTCATCCGAGTTGATCGAGCGCGCGGCGACTCCGTTGCCTGAGATCGACGGGAACATGGTCGCTCCGCCGGAGGTGCTGTGGCCGAGGCCGAGTGCGTGGCCGTACTCATGGCAGGCAACGCCCTGAATGTCGATGCCGCTGCCAATCGAGGTGCCGGGTCCGTCGTTCCATGTCCAAGATTGGTAGTAACGAATACGCCAGCCGTTGCTGATTGGGGTCTCGGTGAACGCGAGTACGCCACCACTGCCACCGGAGAGTTCCGAGTGGATGTTGTCGTTCGTGCCGCCAACTCCAATTGCTTCACCCTGGTGAGTGGTGTCAAAGTTGGCACCACCGGACCCGAGTCCACCGTTCTGGTGGGGGTCGCCGTTGCCGTTGCCGTGGAGCTCTGAGCCCCATTCGGCGGTACCCTTCCAGATCGCCATGACAGCGCCCTGGGCGCCAGGGAACTGGGTGGCAGGAGTGTTGTTGTTGTTGGCTGCGTTGTCCGTGAAGTTGTTGAACGTCCGGAAGTCGCGCTGGCTCTGGGTCAGGCTACCACCGATGAGGGAGTAGGCGTCCGAGCTACCAGGAGTGAGAAGAACTGCGGCGGCGCCAAGGGCGATGACCGGCAGGGCAAGCTTGGTGAAGTTCATTAGCGGGCCTCCTTGACGTTTTCAATGGCGTTGACGAGGTCGTCCATACGCGTGTTGCTTTGGATCGCGTAGCCGTCGCCGCGTCCCATGATGACGGTGCCCTTGGGGCTGTCTACGGTGCGGTAAAGGCCGCCGTGACCAGCGTACAGGTAGTTGCACTCGAGGTCGCCACCGGCGTTGTCGATGTGCTTGTAGAAAGCAAGGATCATGTTGCCGATCTTGGTGTCGTCAGCAGAGGGAGCTTCAGAGTTCCAAACACCGTTGGAATCGTCGATGAAGCCACCGTTGAACGTGACGATCACGCTCTCGGACTCGCCGGTCACTAGTGAAGTGCCCTCGACGGTCATGTGGGTGTAATACAGCTCAGCGCCATCGGTCGGGTGATCGATGCGGATGACTTCCTTGGAGAGGATCTCTCCATAGAGGGCGTTATCGGTCTTTTGGACCATCTGGCTGAGGTCCAGGCGCTCGATTTGAGCCTGGCTCGTAACGCCAGCGGCAAGAATCGCCGCAGCGCCGAGTAGGGGCAGGATGAATCGTTTCATTACAGTTTTATGGGGACGTGTGCGCTTGAGTTTTCGAAGGTGCAGGACAAGTTGCACCCAATCAAGGCAGGTTCGAGGGGGGGGACGGAGGATCAGGAGTCGCTTTGACTCCTGCTATCGGATCGGGAGACCCGTGTTCTGGAGCACCTAGACTTGGTTCTTTTGGGATAGCGTGATCTCTTGCCGGCCAGGCTGAGGCGCTTTCCCAAGGGAAGTCTTGTGATGCTCAAATAGGGACGAGGCATCCGGGTATGAAGTTCCAACTATTCTATAGGCGATGCCCCAATCACGGGGAGTCGCAGTTCAGGAACGGGGATCCGCGGGTTAGGGTTCGGCGGAAGTGCCCTTTTTATTGAGGAATCCGCCCAGGTAGCCGATCGCCTCGAGAAGACGGTGAAGTCGGTATTCAATCTGCGCTCCTGCGGTGCCGAGGCCCCCTCATTGCCCTGAAACACCGTTATTAGGCCCTAGCGCTCGTCCTGCCCGGAGGCCCTGTAAGGCCTTTGTCACGCTCGAACCCTTTCCGTGCTGCTAGCTAGTGCTCGTCGTCATCATGGCTCGCCAAGGGCGAAGGATCGAAGCCCATAGGGGCCGGCGGCATGGGGCCCGGGAGCAGGTAGGCGCCAAGCTCTTGGATCGCGGGATCGTCCGGTTCTGCATCCATTAAGTGTCGAATGCGGTCTTCGCCGGCGCTGTTTCCAGATTGCAGCTCGGCGATGGCGAGGTGCCGCTCGATGTCGTGGTTGTGGGGATCTGCTGCCAGGGCCCTGTCGAGGACCTCGGCGGCCCGGGCCCAGTTCCCGGACTGGCCCTCTGCGGCGGCATATTCCAGCAAGGGCACTAGGTTGAGTAGATCCGCGTCAAAGAGCGGCGCCAGCAGCTCGGCGGCCTCCTCTGGCATTAGGAACTCCTGGTATGCCCTCGAGAGGCTGTACTCGAGCTCGGGCCAGGAGCCCTCGGTCTTCGCCAGCAGCCCCGGCAGCACGTCGTAAGCGAGCTGGGGTAGGCGCTTGGCCACAAGAACCCGTGCCAGGTGGTTCCAGGTCATACGCTGGAAGGGTGAGGTCTCCGCTGGGGTGGCCTCAGCCAGTGCCTGCAGGGCCTCGCTATCGATCTCAAAGCGAACATCGAGCTCGTCCCAAGGAGAGCTCAGGCCTTGCTTCTCCAAGAGCTCCTGGATGGCCCGAAAGAAGGCCGCATCCACGGGGGGATTGGACTGGGCGAGGCGGGCGAAGAGGCGCGCGCGGTCGCCGAAGACGCGTAGCTCGGGGCGCATTCGAAGGCGGTCCAGGCCGCTACTAGCGAGGGGCAGGCGCGGTCCCAAATCGTAGGTCCCCGGCTCGAAGCCGCGGCCATCGGGCCAGGTGACAAGGCCCACGGCCAAGTGCTCTAGGTCGCTGCCCGCCAGCAGGGCGCGGTTTGGAAGTCTGGACGAGGACAGCGGCACCCTGGAGTCGTTCCACACGATCGAGAGCGCGTCCCCGGCCGTGCCGCCGGAGCCGGCGATCAGGCCAGGCGCCATGGGCGGAGCCTCCGCACTCAGGGAGACAATCTCCGGTCCATAGGTCGCAAGGCTCAACACGAGATCGTATTCGCCCTTGGCGAGTTGCGTGCGTGCCTGGCCAGGAGCGATAGCCCGCTTCCTTTCGGGGCCAAGGATCTCGAACATGGGCATGACCTGGTCGAGCTCGTCGTGCCATGGGACAGTCCAATCGAACTCGAGCTTATAGCCGGAGTCTATGCTCCATTCCTCGAATGCGTCCTTCCTGGGGCTCGTTAGCTGCCCTGCGAGCAAGACGCGTAGAGGAGGCTGCCCGGCGCTGGCGGACGTCGAATGCGACGCGGCCAGATAGTCGAGCGAGGCGCGAAGTTGCGCTTGGTCCGAAGCCAATGAGTCCACGTCGGGCGTCATCAAGTAGCGGTCCAGCAGCAGGGCGTGCCGCCCCTGGCGCGTCATCTCCACCGTGAGCAGGCCATTGGGCGTGTCGACCATGACGCTCGGCTCGGACTCAAAGCTAAGCCATGGCGAGAGGGGCTGCACGGGATGCTTGGGCAGCCAGATCGCGAGGGCCACGGCGGGTAGCAACAGGCTGGCTGTGACCAAGCGCTGGCGGCCGCCGACGGGCGTTCGACTGGTGAAGGTCACGAGGGCCCAGCCGATCAGCGGCAAGACGGCGGCTAGCATGGCGAGGCAAACGAGGCCTCCGCCCGGGGCCGCCAGGATCGAAGTGCCGGCGAGCTCGGACAAGAGCAACGGCATGAGCGTGACTCCAAGCGCGAGACCGAAGCCGAGGGCGCGCAGCTCGTCAGCCCGCGTTGCGCAGGCGAGCACGACGCCGAGACCAAGGGCGGGCAAGAACAGCCCGCGCGCGCCGATGCACAGCAAGCCCTTGACCTGGCCGATCAGGGAGAGGTCCGCGCCATAGGCCCCAAGGATGGCCTCGAGACCGCTCGCGTTGGCCATGGGCAATAGCAATGCGAAGCTGGCGAGTACGGCGACACAGACGTACAGCGGGCCAGCTGCTAGGACCGCGCGTTGGGCGCCCGGCTTCTTCAGATAGCCCGCAAAAGCGAGGGCGCCAAAGGCGGCGAGGCCAAGGAAGAGCGCTCCGTAGAGGCTATTCTCGGCGGGCTCGCCAAGGCCCCAGAGCTCGATGCGCATGTTCAGTGCCTGCAGACCTAGGGCGACCCCGATTCCGGAGAGGGCGAGGCCCGCCTGGTTGGCGATGCTGATCGACTCGTCCGACTGCTCTTGGCTTTGCGCTGTGGGCTTTGCAGTCCGCAGCAGGTCGTAGCCGTAGACCAGGCAGATGACGAATGAGATCGGGTGGGCCAGGACCGATGCGGGCAGCAGCAGTCCGAAGATCGCTGTGATGAGGCCAATCAGAGCCAGGCTCACCGCCATGCTCTTGGGCGTGGTGGGGGTGACCGCGAGCCCCGGCTGCCGGCCGCTTAGGGTCAAGGCCACGAACAGGATCGCGGCCGCCTTCCAGAAGGCGCCCCCAAGACCAGTCGGTATCGGGCCGCTGACCACATCCATGCCGGCGGGCAGCTGCCAATCGAAGCTGCCGCCTAGGGACCAAATCTGGAGCGCAACGAACGCGACCAGGATCGCGCGCCGGAAGAGCCACGCCCAGTAGGAGAGCAACATGGTGGAGATCAAAACCGGGATGCCGAGGGACTTGAGCAGGCGCGCATTCATGGCGGCAGTCTAGCAACCCGTCGGAAAAAGGTCCGCCCGTAGACATGGCCATCTTTGCGCATAGCTCGGCCGCGTGCCTCGTAGCAGGCGCTGCGGGCTGGGCCCTTTGCCCTGCGAGCTCCAGGCTCGGATCCGTTTGAATGGAAGCCCAAATGTGCTGCGGTGGCGACGCCTCGTCTAGGAGCAGGTCGCTCGAAAGAGGGCCGCCCTGAGCGATCCTTGATCATGCGAGCAGGGCGGGGGCGAGACCGCTGGGGACGGCTCGGCCGTGACCGGCGCTGCGGGGGCGAAGATGGCGAAGTCGAGCAGGCCGTTTTGGGGGCGGCCTGCTAGACTCCCACTCGTGAAGAGCCCTCGACCCCAGCCCGAGACTGCCGCCGACCAGGCCCTGCGCAGGGACCTCATCACCTGGTACCTGGCAAACCGGCGCGACCTGCCCTGGCGCCGCACCCGGGACCCCTTTGCCATCTGGCTGAGCGAGGTCATGCTGCAGCAGACTCGGGTGGAGGCCGTGCTGGGCTACTGGGAGCGCTTCCTCGACGCACTGCCCACGGTCCAGGATCTGGCCGCCGCGGACGAGGATCTGGTCGTCGCCCTCTGGAGTGGCCTCGGCTACTACCGCCGCGCGCGCGCACTGCACGCAGCCTCCAAGACCATCGTCCAGGACTTCGGCGGGCAGCTGCCCCGGGACCAGGCGGCGCTACAGGCGCTGCCGGGATTCGGGCCCTACACTACGGGCGCGGTGCGCTCGATTGCCTTCGGCGAGTCCGCGCCCCTGGTGGATGGCAACGTGGCGCGAGTCTTCTCGCGGCTGTTTGCCTTAGAGTACGAGCCCGGGAGCGGCCCGGCGAATCGCGCGCTCTGGGCCGTGGCCACGCGCCTCGTGCCGCGCGCCTTGACGCCTGCCGCACGCGCCAAGGACCAGCGCTCGGCAGCCAGTCGCGATGCCGCCGGCGCCATGTCCAGGGACCGCGGACCGGGCACCTGGAACCAGGCCTTGATGGAGCTCGGCGCGACCCTCTGCGCGCCGACGCGCTCGACCAAGTCCGCCAGCAGCGGGCCGCGCTGTGGCGAGTGCCCCGTCCAAGGCCACTGCCAGGCCTTCGCCGCGGGCCGCACGGCCGAGCTGCCGCTGCTCAAGAAGCCCACTCCTCCGGTGCTCGTCACCCTGGAGGTGCTCGTGGTCGAGACGCCGGACGGCCTGCTGATGCAGAGGCGCCCGGCCGACGGTCGCATGGCGAGCATGTGGGAGTTTCCGACCCGGGAAGTCGCCGCAGATGAGGGGCCGACGCACCTGTGGCCGGCGCTCTTGGACAGTGCCGAAGTCGGTGCTCTCTGGGCGCGCGCCGAGCCTCGTCCCAGCCAAAAGCACTCGATCACACGCCACCGCATCACCTGTCACGTGCGCTACTTCGCAGCAAAGACCACCGACATCGGGCCCAATCCCCCCTATGATGCTGTGCCTAGGGGGCATCTAATGGGCAATAGCGGCTCTGCACCCTTGCCCCTGACCGGCCTCTCCGCCAAGATCCTTGCTGTACTCGACTAGCGCTTCGCCATCCGGCCCCCCAGTCTCAACCCAATGACCTCCATCAACGAAATCGAAGGCCTGATCACCGACGCCCCTCACTCCAGGGACGGCGTCACCATCGTGATCCCCGTATATAACGAAGAGAACGGCGTCTCAGGCGTGATGGAGCGCTTGGCTGCCCTCGACATCGGCGCCCCGAAGGAGATCCTTGCTGTCAACGACGGCTCTACGGATGGTACCGCGGCCAGGCTTGCCGAGGCCGAGGCGAAATTCGACGAGCTGCGCGTCGTGACCCACAAGCGCAACCTCGGCTATGGCGCGGCCTTGAAGACCGGCTTCGGCCAGGCCAAGAACAACATCGTGGTGATCACCGATGCGGACGGCACCTACCCCGAGGATCGCATCCGCGACCT
>JBLHWM010000128.1:0-9277 GCA_047629095.1 Planctomycetota bacterium
CGATCTCGATCCAGAAGCCGTGGCTGCCTGGAAACGGGATCACCTGCGGATGGGAGCGAGCCTGGAGCGGCTCTCCGAAGCTGGCCTTGCCATGGCCGAGCAGCGAGCACGTTTTGAGACGTTCTCCGGCGCTGTGGACATGGCGATGCAGCACTTCGGCTCGGCCATTGACGGACCTGTCTATCGCGTCCACTGCCCCATGGCTTTTGACAACCGCGGAGCCGACTGGCTGCAGCGGGACGAGACGGTCAACAATCCCTACTTCGGTGCCGCCATGCTGCGCTGTGGCGATGTCACGGAGACCCTATGGACGGGCGAGCAAGCTGCCGAGCAGGAAGCCGCGAGCGGCCACAAGCATGCAGAGCAGCCGAGCAGCAACCCAGGGGGAGGCGAGCCCAAAACGGACTTGCCACTGGAGCCGGCCCCGGCACTCCCGCCGGTGGAACAGCCGACTCCTCAACCGGTTGTCGAGCCGACTACCCAGCCGGTAGAAGTCGAGCAGGAGCCCGAACCCGCCCCCCAGCCACCGAGCTTTGGCACGCAACTCGACGCGGTTTGGTCCTCGTACCTAGCGATCCAGGAGAGCCTGGCAGCCGATGATCTAGTCGCCATGCGGGTGGCGATCGGCTCCGCCGGCCAAGCACTTGAAGTCGACTTCAACCTCGCCAAGCTCACCATCAAGCAGCAAGCCCAATGGCCCCTCGACTCGGCGGCACTCGGGACATCCTTGGTGGGTCTAGAGCAGGCAGCTCTAACCATCGCCAAGTCACGGACGCAGTTTGAGTTGCTCTCCCGAGCCATGCTCCAGACGGTGCTCGATTTCCAGACCGAGCTCAGCGGACCCGTATATCGCGTCCACTGCCCCATGGCATTCGGCAACAAGGGCGCGGACTGGCTCCAAGCGGACAAGCGCGTCAACAACCCCTACTTCGGCGCTTCCATGCTGCGCTGCGGCAGCGTCAAGCAGACCCTGATTGAAGGCGAGGTTCCCAAATGAGTCAGCTCCCCTCACCGCACCAGGGACTGCTGGCGAGAAGCCTGCGTTTCGTCTTAGACAGGCCCCTGGTTGCCTTGATTGGCTTGTTGTTCGCCATCGTTGGCGGCTTGTACACGGCACCGTTTTCCTGGGACTCCAAAGGTCTGCCGCGCAGCCCCGTTCCCGTGGACGCGATCCCCAATCTAGGCGAAAACCAGCAGATCGTCTTCACCCGCTGGCCCGGTCGCTCGCCCCAGGACGTCGACGACCAGATCACCTATCCACTAACCGTTGCACTGCTCGGCCTACCTGGCGTGCGCACCGTGCGCTCGAACTCGATGTTCGGCTTCTCGTCGATCTATGTGATCTTCGAAGAGGGCGTCGAGACCTATTGGTCCCGCAGTCGCATCCTGGAGAAGCTTGCAAGCATGGGTGCGGGCACCTTGCCCACGGACGTCAAACCCGAGCTTGGACCCGACGCTACTGCGCTCGGCCAGGTCTACTGGTACACGCTCGAAGGACGAACGCCAAGTGGCGACCCCATCGGCGGCTGGGACCTAGGAGAGCTGCGGCGCATCCAGGATTGGCAGTTGCGCTACGAGCTACTTGGGGTAAAGGACGTGGCCGAGGTCGCCTCCGTTGGAGGTTTTGAGCGGGAATATCAGGTCGATGTGGACCCGGAGCTACTGCGGGCTTTCGACCTCTCGATCGAGGACGTCGCCCGGGCTGTACGCGACTCGAACCTGGACGTCGGGGCGCGCACCCTCGAGGTTAACTCGGTGGAGTACGTGGTGCGCGGCGTGGGCTTCCTACAGACCGTCGCGGATATCGAGAACTCGGTCATTGGCGCGAAGGACGGGCTGCCGATCCTGGTGCGCCAAGTCGCCCATGTGGAGGCCGGCCCCGCATCGCGTCGAGGTGCCCTAGACAAGGGTGGCGTCGAGGCCACCGGCGGCGTCGTCATCATCCGTGACGGTGCGAACCCGCTTGCGGCGATCAAGCGAATTCGCGAGGCGGTCGAGGGCTTGAGCCTGCCCAAGAAGGTGGTCGTGGACTGGCGCGAGACCACTGCCGAGCGGCTCGACGTCTTCGCAGCGGCGCGGGGCTTCGACGCTTTCCCCAAAGTCGACTCCGCGGACCCCAAAGGTGAGCCCGGCGGCCTAGTTGCCGGACTCAACCAAGAGGCATGGCTGCCATGGATGCTAGGCCAGCCCGAGGCCGAGTGGCCAACGGGGCTCGGCATCTCCGAGGTCACCGTGGTGCCCTTCTACGATCGCAGCGAGCTGATCGAGGAGACCCTGGCCACACTCACATCAGCCCTGTCCGAGCAGCTGTTGCTCACCCTAGTTGTGGTCGGCCTCTTGGTGCTGCACCTCGGCGGTGCTGTGTTGATCGGCGGCCTGCTCCCGATCGCTGTGCTGCTCACCTTTTGTGCGATGCGCATCTTTGGAATCGAAGCGAATGTAGTGGCCCTTTCAGGCATTGCCATCGCCATCGGCACGATGGTCGATATGGGCATCGTCATCACTGAGAACATCATCGCACGCTTGGACGCAGCCCGGGATGAGATCAACAAAGGTCTGCAGTCGGCCAAGGATGTGGTGCACGAGGCCACCCTAGAAGTCGCCGGTGCCGTGCTTACTGCGGTGACCACAACCGTGATCGGTTTCCTTCCCGTCTTCGCGATGACCGGCGCCGAGGGAAAGCTGTTCACGCCGCTGGCCTTCACTAAGACCTTCGCGCTATTGGCAAGCCTAATCCTCGCCTTGTACCTGATTCCGCCCGCGGCATTAGTTCTCTTCGGCGGCCGGGCTAAAGGCGAGCGGCATGTACCTGTCGGAGCGGTCGTCTTGGTGCTACTCGGACTGGGCTTCTGCTTTGCAGGACAGTTCTGGCCTGGCGTCTTGGTGATTGGCTTCGGAACATGGCGCGCCCTAGATCCGATCCTCTCCGACCAAGTTCGCAAGCCCATTGGGATCCTAGCCACTCTGGTCATGGCCGCCTTTGTGTTGAGCGTCTTCGCCGAACACTGGCAACCCCTGGGTCCGGCCTCTTCCGAGGGAACCAACCTGGCCTTTGTTGCCATTGCCGTCTTGGGCTTGCTGCTTACCTTCTGGATCTTCCGACTCGCCTATCCGTGGCTCTTGGGCAAGGCCCTCGCCAACAAGACAGCCTTCCTGCTCGCACCGCTTACGCTTGTGCTCTTTGGTGCCTCGGCCTGGCTTGGATTCGACACCGTCTTCGGCATTGCACCCAAGGCATGGGCCGTCGTCGGCGGCAATCCAGACACGATTCGAGCCAGTACACCCTGGGTCAAGGCTACTCACGCCTTACCCGGGCTCGGCCGCGAATTCATGCCTGCCTTGGATGAGGGCGCATTCCTCTATATGCCCACGGTTGCCCCCCATGCGTCGATTGGGGAGTCCTTGGAGTATCTGTCCGCAGAGGACCGAGCAATTGCCGCGATCCCCGAAGTGACCGAAGTCGTTGGCAAAATCGGCCGCGCCGAGACCCCACTTGATCCCGCACCGATCTCGATGGTTGAGACGGTGATCAACTACAAATCGGAATTCGTCGAGGACGACTCCGGAGAAGTTCAGCTGTTTGGCTGGGACGAAGAGTTGCTCGAATTCGAATCGGCAAACGGCACCCCGATTCCATGGGAGGCTCTGTCCGAAAGCGAGCGCGAGGGACTCGAGCGCAAACCCATCCGCCAGTGGCGCGACCACATCAAGAGCCCCAGCGACATCTGGAAGGAGATCACCGAAGCGGCGGCGCGCACGGGTTCGACCTCGGCACCGAAACTTCAGCCCATCGAGACGCGCCTCATCATGTTGCAGACCGGCATGCGCTCGCCCATGGGGCTGCGTGTCCAGGGTCCCGACCTCGAGTCCATCGAGCGCGCGGGCATCCTGCTAGAGACAGCGCTTAAAGAGATGCCGGGGGTCAACGCCGCGGCAGTTCTAGCCGAGCGCATCCAGGGCAAGCCGTACCTCGAGATTGAGCTGGACCGTGCCAAGCTAGCCCGTTTTGGCATTCCCATCCAAGCGGCCCAGGCCACCATCGAAGCAGCCATTGGCGGGCGCACCGTAACTACCACCGTCGAGGGCCGCGAGCGCTATCCCGTGCGCCTGCGCTATCCCCGGGAGCTGCGCAGCGATCCCGCTAGCCTCGCCCAAGTACTCCTGCGCGGCGTGGGCAAAGATGCGCTGTCGATCCCCCTTGGTCAGCTCTCCGAAATGAACTTCGTGCGTGGGCCCCAATCCATCAAGTCTGAAAATGCCCAGCTCACCAGCTACGTGCTCTTTGACAAGCAGGAGGGCTGGAGCGAAGTGGATCTAGTTGAGTCCGCGTCCAGGACATTGGATGCTGCCATCGCACGTGGAGACCTGATCATGCCCCCGGGCGTCTCCTTTGAATTCGCAGGCACCTGGGAGAACCAAGTCCGCGCGCAAAAGACCCTGCAGTTCCTCTTGCCCGTGGTGCTGCTGCTCATCTTCCTGATCCTTGTCCTGCAGTTCCGCTCCGCAACGACGGGCCTATTCGTGTTCACTGGCGTCGCCGTGGCCTGGTCCGGTGGCTTCCTCTTGCTCTGGCTCTACGGCCAAGAGAGCTTCCTGGACTTCTCGGTCTTCGGCGCCAACCTGCGGGATCTTTTCGGAGTCGGGACCGTGTACCTGTCCGTCGCCGTATGGGTCGGCTTCCTAGCGCTCTTCGGCATTGCCACGGACGACGGCGTCGTCATGGCGAGCTTCCTCGACCAGCGCTTTGGGGCCCTCGCCAAGTCCAAAACCGAGCTGTCAGTCGAGACCATCCGCCGCACCGTGGTCGAGGCGGGCGAGCGGCGCATCCGCCCATGCCTAGCCACGACCGCAACGACACTGCTCGCCCTGCTGCCCGTACTCGGAAGTACGGGGCGGGGCTCGGACATTCTGGTGCCGATGGCAATCCCTGCCTTCGGCGGTATGGCCGTGGAACTCCTAACGATGTTCCTGCTGCCGGTGCTCTGGTGCGCCCGTGAAGAGTGGAAGTTCTTGCTGAGCCCGAAACCCAGCCAAGGGGCAGAAGAGACGGCTGATTGAGCCGGCTTCCCTACCGGGGTACGCTTGGCGACAGGCGTGCCACGGGCAATGGCTTCGGTGGCATCCTTGACTTGAACGTCCCGAAGAATCAGGATAACCATGCTTAAACCCTACCCGCGGCAGCTTGCCGGCGGGTAGGAGCACCCTCAACCTGACTGCCTGAAACTCTAGGAGCTCTCTATGCCCGATACGAAATTCGTTGCCCGCTGCGCTGACTGCGGCCACGCCTACAAGGTACCCAACGAAACCAAGGTCTATCCCTGTAAGGAGTGTGGCGGCGACGTCTGCGCCGCCGCCGAGGAGCCGGAGCTGGATGAGGAGCTACAGGAGGAGGAGCCGACCATGCCGGAAGAGCGCTCGATCCGCGCGCGTCACACGGCCAAGCCCAAGAGTAAGGTACCCATGATTGTGGGTGCCGTTGTCGTGACACTATTGGCTGTTGGCGGAGTCGGCTACGGCCTTGGTTGGTTTGGCTTCTTGACCGGAGCTCAGCCCGATTTCGACAAGGTTACCGCCTCCTTCGTTGAGGACTGGAACACCACGGACATGGAAGCTCTCAAGGCCTACTCCCACCCCGCCAAGCTCGAAGAGTTCAGCGCGAAGTTCGACGCGATCCAGACCCAGCGCGGCTGGACGAGCTTCCCCGTGGTCGACGAAGAGAAGCACGAGGTCCAGGAGCAGACTGCGGAGAATGGCAAGACCGCGATGATCGCCCTCAAGTACACCGAGGGAGTCAAAACCGAGGAGTGGGCTCTCATCCACTGGCAGTTCTTCGATCAGCAAAAGCGCTGGCACATCTACGACTTCGACGTCGTGCCCCGCAGCCTCGAGCCCATTGCCAAGCAGTTCAAGGAGACCTGGGCCGATTCGGACTTCGAAGCCCTGCGCCCTTACTTCAAGCCCGGCACCGCCGACAAGATGGTCGATCTCTACCGGGGCCAAGCAACCAAGAACGGTTGGGCGGACTCCTTCCCCGAGCTTGGCGAGATCACGATCACAGGCGAGCAGGAGAGCCGCGGCCCCGCCACCTTCCTGGCAGAAAAGGTCTACATCACCTTCGACAGCCCCGACGGCCCGCTCTCCGGTCCCTGGCTCTACAACAAGGGCATGGACACCTGGCACAACAAGGGCCTTAAGCTGATCCCAAGTCGCTAGACCTGCGAGCCTAGACGAAAAGAAAGGACCGCGCCTCGTCGTTAGACGAAGCGCGGTCCTTCTATATAAGGTTGGTAGCGGGGATAGGATTCGAACCTATGACCTCCGGGTTATGAGCCCGACGAGCTTCCAGACTGCTCCACCCCGCGACCGATGAAGAGGAGTATAGGGCGCGCTCCCCAGGACACAAGTCCACACCCCTCAAAACTTGTAGATATCCAAATCTACTCGAATTCGAAGCCGGACTCAGAGCGCTGCGCAGGCGGAAAGTAGGAGCCGTAAAACTCCCCCATCGCCACCGGCCGTCCGGGTTGCTGCGCCACCTATCCGAAGGGACACCGGACACCCAGCTTCCCCACTCGCGCACAACACCTTCAAGGGAGTGCTGCGCCAGATCGAGCGACTCGCCTGAACGTCGCCGAGCGTCCCTGAAGACAGACTCAGGGGAACGATCTACCCAGCGACCAGCACTCCCAACCCATCAATGATCGAGTTGAACAACTGGCAAGGTCGCATGGCCTCATCCGCCAGCTCATCATCCAGAAGGAAGTACCCGCCAAGATCAACAGGCCGACCCTGGGCGAGCCCAAGCTCCCTCACGATCTGCTCTTCCCCTTCCGCCAGGGCCTTTGCCACCGGCGCAAAATGCTCCGCAAGGTCTGCCCGGTCCGTCTGCCCAGCCAAGCGCCGCGCCCAGAACAGAGCTAGGTAGAAGTGACTTCCACGATTGTCCAGCTCTCCAACCCGGCGCGAAGGCCCCTTGCCCGCTTCCAACAGGTCGCTCACCGCAGCATCGAGTGTGACACCCAAGAGCTTCGCCCCGGGCTTTCCGTAGCGCTCGCCAAGATGCTCGAAGGAGGCCGTCAAGGCCAAGAACTCGCCGAGGGAGTCCCAGCGCAGGTGCCCTTCTTTCACGAACTGCTGCACGTGCTTCGGTGCGGAACCACCTGCTCCCGTCTCGAAAAGACCGCCGCCGTTAATCAGGGGAACGATCGACAGCATCTTCGCACTGGTGCCGACCTCGAGGATCGGGAAGAGGTCCGTCAAGAAGTCGCGCAGAACGTTTCCCGTCACCGAGATCGTGTCCTCGCCGCGGCGGATGCGCTCGATCGTAAAGCGCGCAGCTTCAGCCACCGGCATGATGTAAAGCTCAAGACCGTCCGTATCGTAGGTCGCTAGGCAAGTGCGTACCTGCTTTAGGAGCTCGGCGTCGTGGGCACGCTTTTCGTCCAACCAGAACACCGCCGGCATGGACGAGGCCCGGGCCCGGGTCACCGCGAGCTTCACCCAGTCGGCGATCGGCACTTGCTTGGTCTGGCAGGCACGCCAGATATCGCCCTCGTCCACCATGTGCTGCAGTAGGGTGTTGCCATCGGTGTCCACCACGCGCATCACTCCGGGTGCGGGCACGCGAAAGGTCTTGTCGTGGGAGCCGTATTCCTCGGCCTTCTGGGCCATCAAGCCGACGTTGGGCACGGTGCCCATGGTCCGCGGGTCCAGGGCGCCCTGCTGCTGGCAGGATACGATCATCTCTTGGTAGAGAGGCGCGTAGCTGCTGTCGGGAATCGTCGCCTTGGTGTCCTGCAGTTCACCAGCCGTATTCCACATGCAGCCACCATCGCGCACGAGGGGCGGCATGGAAGCGTCGATGATCACGTCGCTCGGGACGTGCAGGTTAGTGATGCCCTTGTCCGAGTTCACCATGGCCAGGTCCGGCCCGGCTGCATAGGCTGCGGCAATATCCGCTTCGATCGCCTCGCGCTGCTCCGCGGGCAGGCTCGCAATCTTTCCAAGTAGGTCGCCAAACCCATTGCGAACGTCGACCTCAAGCGAGGCGAGCAGGTCGCCGTGCTTGGCAAAGACGTCCTTGAAGAAGACCTCAACCGCTAGGCCGAAGATCATCGGATCCGACACCTTCATCATGGTCGCCTTCAAGTGCAGTGAGAACAAGATCCCCGCCTCCTTGGCCGCGGCCATCTCTTTGCCGAGGAAGTCCACAAGAGCCTTCTTCGACATGAACGTACTGTCCAGGATCTCACCCGCAAGCAGGGGCAGCTCACCAAGCATCGGGCTCACGACGCCGGCCTCATCCACAAACTCGATGCGCGCCAAGGTGGGCTGCTCCAGAGTTACGGATTTTTCGTTGCTCCGAAAATCACCCTCGGCCATGGTCGCGACATGAGCCTGGGAACCCGCCTTCCAAGCCTTCATCGGTGGCGGATTCAGACGAGCGTACTGCTTCACCGCATTGGGCGCGCGACGGTCCGAGTTGCCCTCGCGAAGTACTGGGTTGACCGCGCTTCCCTTGACACTGTCATAGCGCACCTTCGCATCTTTTTCGGCAGCCGAGCTGGGCTCCTCGGGGTAGTCGGGAAGGTCATAGCCCGCCCCCTTAAGCTCGGCGATCGCCTCTTGCAGCTGGGGAACCGACGCACTGATGTTCGGTAGCTTCACGATGTTGGCCTCGGGCAAAAGAGCCAAAGCGCCTAACTCCCCAAGCGTGTTGGGAACCCGCTGCTCTTCTGGCAAGAGATCCGAAAACACCGCCAAGATCCGCGCCGCAAGGGAGATGTCCCGCAGCTCAAACTCCACATCCACAGCGGCCGCAAAGCCACGCAGAATCGGGAGAAGGGAGCGCGTAGCCAAGGCCGGCGCCTCGTCAGTCTTGGTGTAGATCACAGCGGGAATCTTGCTCATCGTTCGCCCCTCCGGGCAGGTCTGTTCAAAAGGTCCCCAGCATCCCGGGGCACCCCAGGATTCTAAATACATTTTCCAAAACCAAAACCCCCGATCTCACCTTCCCCAAGATCCTTACCCTCAAGATTGAGGAGAGCCCACAAGGCTTGCCTTGCAAGTCAATCAGCCAAGAGCCCAAGTTTGCCCAGAACCCCGTAGCCAACCCGGCAAGGACTCGCCCCTAACCCAGCTCCCCAAGATCCCATAAAGACACCTCACCAAGCGCAATCTACGCCATTCTTGACGCTGCAAAGGGTGATAGAAATGGCCGCTTGGCAAGGATGCGCTGCCATGGTGGTGTGCGGTTCCGCATGGGAGTGCAAGCTAG
>JBLHWM010000129.1:0-9257 GCA_047629095.1 Planctomycetota bacterium
AGGCATCGCCTTCGTTCATCAAGGGAAGATTCGTACAACCGATCAAGACGCCGTCCGTCGGACAGATGATCGGGATCTCCTCTTCGCCAAGGGGGTCGGAGATTACACCCAGTTGCTGGCCTTCCTTCACTCGGTCTCCAAGCTTGAGGCGCGAGACGAGGATCCCGCTCTCAGGCGCTCGAACCCAGGTGCTGCCATGGGCAACAAAAGGTTCGACTCGCCGGACTCGAGCCTTGACCGCGGGCAGCATGTGGAGGTCGCGCATGATGGACAGCACACCCTTCAAGCCTGCCTTGATCGAAAGCTCGTCGAAGCGGAGAGCCTCACCGGCTTCGTAGACAATCATCGGGATACCCAAGCCCTGCACAGCTTCGCGCAGTGAGCCTGGCCGCGTTGCTGCGTCCATGATCACGGGGGCACCGAAGCTCTGGGCCAACGCCTCGCTTCCAGGGAAGTCCAAGTTGGCCCGGATCTGCGGCAAGTTCGCGCGATGTAGCGAGCCCGTGTGTAGGTCAATGCCGTGGGTGGCCTTGCCGGCGATCTCGGTCATGAAGGTGTTGGCCAAGCGCGCTGCCAGAGAGCCCTTGGTCGAGCCGGGGAAGCAGCGATTGAGATCGCGCCGATCTGGCAAATACCGCGTCTGCCCGACGAAGCCGTATACGTTAACCACTGGTACTGCGATCAGGCTGCCCCGAAGCTTCGAGAGCGCTGTGCGCCGAAGCAAGCGCCTAACGATCTCGACACCGTTGATCTCGTCTCCGTGGACGGCTGCGCTCACGAACAGCCGCGGTCCAGGCTTGCGGCCGTGGACTACGCAGACGGGCAAGGTGACCTCGCCAGCCGTGTACCGACGCGAGACAGGAATGAAGATCGTCTCCCGGGTTCCGGGACGGACGACAGTACCATTGATTTCGAGTGGGTCGTTGGTCAAGTTGAGTGGCGAGTTTGGGGTCTAGGTCAGCGGAAGTTGAAGCTCTACAAGCCGGGGATGGAAACACCACATTTTACTAAAGGCGGAGGCACTCGAATCCATGGAAATCAAAGGAAAGCGTCCCTAGGGGGGGGGAGACGCCGAATAGCGGTAGCGGCATAGTCATCTTTGATTGGGTCATTAGAGCCATTCGGCAGAGTCGATTTGGCCCTTTTGAATCGATTGGGTCGTGCCCATTTCGGCTTCGGTCCAAGGTTCAAAGGTACGGTGAATTCGTATGGCCCCACTGCCCAAGGAGTCGTTGCCAAGTCCGCGCCAGGCCGCGCTAGGGTTTAGAGATATTGGGCTTTGGCCGGTCGTACTACATTCGGATTGTCCAGGCTGCACTTCCCCCCCCCCTTTGGACTAAAGCACTCGTGCATCTTGGAGCTCAATCCACTCTGTCGACAAGTCACGCATGTGTACAGTAAGTTGACAAGTCCCGTTCGGGTTCTCACCTCACTCGCGGGAGTCCCTTCACGGAGTCTGGGGAGGATCCTCGAAGGCGCGGCCCCAGGATTCTCGGGAACTCTCGCACAAAGTTCGCTCCTTGATCCAGGCAGGGGGATGGCTTCAGCTTCGATTTGAGGGGATACTGTCGGCTTGGCAAGTCGAGCCCCAGCGTTCGCTTCCTAGTCTTGGGCAGTCCTGAGAGTCCCCTCCGTTTCTTCTCCGGCGATCTATGAGCTTCCAAATGAAACAGTCCATGCACGGGTTCCTTAGGCGGTCGCAGTTCTTTCTCGAGAGACTCGTGCAGCGGGGCATTCTCTCGCAGCTACTTCTAATGGCAATGCTTGTCGTGGCAGTCGCCGTAATCGGTGGCGTCGCCGCATGGGCTTTGACTCCCGGTTTCGAGAGCCTGGGAGTGGCTGTGTGGTGGTCCTTCTTACGGTTGACGGACCCGGGCTACTTGGGCGATGACCAGGGCGCATTGCTGCGCGTCATCGCTACGATCGTGACGGTACTTGGCTATGTGCTCTTCATGGGATCGCTAATCGCCATCATGACCCAATGGCTCGCGTACACCATCCGCAAGTTAGAGAGCGGGCTCACACCAATTGCGATGGAGCATCACTTCGTAATCCTGGGTTGGACCAACCGCACCTCGGAGATCATCAAGAAGCTTTTGACGGCGGAAGGACGGATGGGACGTTTTCTCGCTCGGCGTGCCGGGGCGGGCAAACTTCGTGTTGTCGTTCTCGCGGATGAGGTCAACGCTCAGCTCAGGCAAGATCTACGCGATGGATTAGGGAGCCACTGGAATGAGAGTCAAATCTTCCTTCGCTCGGGCTCCTCTCTTCAGCGGGAGCACCTCGAGCGCCTTGACCTGCAAAGGGCGGCAGTGATCATGATTCCCGGCGCAGATTTCGCACTCGGTGGCGCAGAGCTGATGGACACGCGCGTGGTCAAGACTCTCCTGACCCTTGACGGCATCTTCCGCGCAGAGCCCACGGTTAGGCCGCCGCACGTCATAGTCGAGCTGTTCGACCCGCGCAAGGCTTCCATCGCACGTGATGCGATCGGCGCGAGGACGGAGATTATCGTCGGAGATAGGCTGATCAGTCGGCTGTTCTCCCAGAGCCTGCGCCATACCGGCGTGGCCAATGTGCTGATCGAGCTGCTCTCTCATCGCGAGGGAAACACCCTGTATCTCCGCTCTCTTCAAGAACTCGCCGGTTCGTCCCCCAGGGCGCTGGTCAACGTCTTCCCCCAGGCTGTAGTGCTGGGAGTCGTCTCGATGGAGGACGGCGCACCAAGTGTCCATCTCGATCCTGCCAGGGATGTCGTGCTAAAAGAGGACGACCGGCTGATCTTCCTCGCGGAGAGTTACGAGCATTGCAAACCCACCATGGGAGCACGTGCCGAGCTGCCCGCGTCTCGGGCGGGCTCGCTAGCCCCCGTGCCGGAGCCCGCACAGCGCCGCCTCTTGATTCTAGGTTGGAGCTACAAGATTCCAGCTCTCCTGGAGGAGCTGTTGGCATCCAGTGATTGCCGCTTCGTGATTACGATCCTCTCTAAGGTCGTGGAAAGCGAGCGTGAGAAAGTCCTCGACCACCTCGATCTCACGGGGCGCCTCACTGTCGAGCACGTCGTGGGAGACTATTCACTCGAACGCGACCTAGTGCGCGTCGAGCCGCATCGCTTCAATCACGTGCTCTTTCTGGCAAGCGGCAGTATGCAGTCTTCTGAGGAGGCCGATGCCCGCACAATTCTGGGTCTACTGCTCCTGCGCTCATTGCTACGCGCAAGCGCGTCTGGACCAGAGGTCCTCGTCGAACTCCTGGATCCGGACAACGCGAGCATCCTCGGAGAAGCGGAAGAGGTGGTCTTCGTCAGCACCCGAATGCTGAGCCACCTTTTGGCGCATGTCGGACTGTTGCCCGAGCTGAATGCAGTCTTCGATGCATTGATTTGTACTGGCGGAACCGAGATCGAACTTCGAAGGCTTGCTGACCTCGGCATAGATGGCGAGCGAGTGACCTTCACAGAAGTCCAGCTTGCCGCTGCGAGCTTAGGTTGCGTCGGACTAGGTTTCTTTGTCGCTCCAGAGCCCGGCGCTAAGCCACAGGTCTTTCTGAACCCGGCCCACGACCAATCGTGGTCACTCGCCTCAAGCGACCGGGTCGTGCTACTTCGGAGTGAGGGCGACGCACCGACCTAAGTGCCTCGATTCGAGAATATGGCAGGCCCTCAGAATGGAGGGTTACTTTGAGTCCCCCTTGCTGAATCAAGTTAAGCGTGCGGTTGTGCGGAGTCCTGATGGGGGTGAGAGTCCGGCAGAGATGGCTGGTACCTGGGTCAAGGTTGGCCAGTGCTGGCACGGGGCAACTTTCGCGTTCAGGAAGGTATAGGGCTCATGTCGAGGTTAAGATCCTGCAAGCCTGCCTCGCTATGCACATGGATCCAATACTCCCGACGCTCGTCGCTGCCATTGCCCTGGCCTACTCGACTGCGCGACCTTCTCAAGTTTGAACCTGGCCAGGCGGGGTTGAGTTGACTAAAGCTCGAGGTGATCGTCGAGGACGGCATCGCGCCTATTGGTAGAGCGACGGAGGCCTCCCGAGAATTCCAATGACGAGTGGCGGTCACGCAAAGCGTCTCAAGCTTTGCTGACCAGCACTCGTTCGAGCAGTCCACTGCGCCAGGACGGGCGCAGTGGACTGCTCACACACAAGTGCGATTTCCTGCTGCGTGCCGACTAAGTGGCGACCGGCTTGCTCCGCTCGAGCCCGATCTGTTCACCGAGGACCTTGAGATCATCGCCCGAGGCCCATTCGATCGCCTCGTGGAGCTGGTCGTAGCCAAAGTGGCGGATCTCAGCCTTAAGGAAGTGCTTCGCTAGGGCCGGACCGGCCTTGCCCATGGCGCCGTCGATGGCGAGGGCCACGCGCGGGACCTTCTTGTGGTGGTCGCGCACGAACTTCAGATGCGTGAGCAATCCCGCCAGGTCCTCCCAGCCGGGGAAGCGCTCTGAGTGAATGACGATGCCGGCAAGGTCGCCCTGCTCGATCCAAGGATCGACGAGGCTGGCCATGTGGTCGAAGTCCTCGATATGCAGCTCGTCGTTGGGTTCGAGCACCAGCACACCGCGGTTCTGGAGCCGCTGGTGGGTTAGGGTCGAGGTCTCGCCCTTGGCGCCGAGCCAGGCCAGCGCTTCGTCCATGTCATCTTCGTCATAGGTGCGCATGCGCGTGGGGGCGACGATGCCCATGGCACGGGTTGCGTTGCGCAGCCAGTTGGTATCGCTGACGACGGCGCAGCGCTCGATCAGACGCATGTTGCGCAGGCCGATCTTCATGTCCTCCCAAGCCGCACCGGCGGTGAAACTGCGGAAGTTCTCTGGGAAATGGAATAGGAGCCGGATCGGCTCGCCCTCTGCGCGGAGAGCGTCAAAAAGCGGCACGACGGCCAGCTCGTAGTCTTGCTTGGTGACTTCACCTGTGGCGCGCAGTCCGACCACGCCCGCGGGGAGTCCTTCGATTCGTTCAATCATGGGTCTACCTCCAATAGTGGGACACTATTCCTATAGGACCGGTGCGGGAGGGCCTGCAAGGGCGCAGGTGGATTTTGAACTGGGGAAGAGGATTGGCTGCCGTCAAGATCTCTAGAGGGCCATCTCTGGGGGACATCCTTAGCTTCCGCTTGAACTTCGAGGTCGGGGCTCTTGTCCGCGACGCGGAATTCGTCGCGGAGGCCCGGCGCCAGTTCGAGCAGGACCTCAAGGCTAGCCACGCGTTGAACCTCGACGAGGTCCTATCGCGAGGCCGGCAGTCCTCGCTGCTCTAAAGGCGCCAATAGGTCACCAAGCTTTGCGAGCGCGCCCCGTAGGCTTGGCGGCCTAGCCCTTTGCTAGGCGCCGCAGGACCGTCTGCAGGATGCCGCCGTTCTCGAAGTAGTCGACCTCGACCGGGGTGTCGATCCGGCATCGAACCTGGACCGTGCGCGCCCCGCCACCGTCCGCATTGCGCACGTTGAGAGCGAGGGTCGCACCTGGCTCGATCCGAGTGGACAGGTCCAGGTCGAACAGCTCCTCGCCAGTCAGCCCAAGGCTGGCCGCGGTCTCGCCGGGCATGTACTCGAGCGGCAGCACGCCCATGCCGATCAGGTTGCTTCGGTGGATGCGCTCGTAGCTCTCGGCGATCACCAGGCGAACACCCAGGAGCAGCGTGCCCTTGGCGGCCCAGTCGCGGCTCGACCCCGCGCCGTATTCCTTTCCGGCCAGCACGACCAGCGGTGTGCCCTCGGCTCGGTAGCGCACGGAGGCGTCGAAGATCGAGAGTGGATCACCGCTGGGTAGGTGGCGCGTCTCGCCGCCTTCTGTGCCCGGCGCTAGCTGGTTGCGCAGGCGCACGTTGGCGAAGGTGCCGCGTGTCATGACGCGGTCGTTGCCACGCCGCGAACCGAAGCTGTTAAAGTTGGCGCGCTCGACGCCCTGCTCGACTAGGTAGCGACCCGCGGGGCCGTCGGGCTTGATCGCACCGGCGGGGGAGATGTGGTCCGTGGTGGTCGAGTCGCCGACCATCACCAAGGTGCGGGCGCCGACGACGGACTCGAGCGGCGCGGGCTCGAGGCCCATGCCCTCGAAGAAGGGCGGCTCTTGGATGTAGGTGCTGGTCTCGACGAAGGGGTAGAGGGCCTCGGTCGAGGTCGGGATCGCCGCCCATTCGGGCGTGCCCTGGGTGGCTCGCTCGTACTCTTCGTGGAACATGCTGGGCTGCACGACCTCGGCTATGGTGGCGGTGATCTCGGCGTCGGTGGGCCACAGGTCGCGCAGGAAAACCGGCTGGCCGTCTGGGTCGGTCCCTAGTGCATCCTTGGTCAGATCTAGGTCGACCCGGCCGGCCAGGGCGAAGGCGACGACCAAGGGCGGCGAGGCCAGGTAGTTGGCCTTGACCATCGGGCTGATGCGGCCCTCGA
The DNA here is from genome assembly GCA_047629095.1 of Planctomycetota bacterium. Classification (GTDB taxonomy): domain Bacteria; phylum Planctomycetota; class UBA1135; order UBA1135; genus CALBMX01. The sequence continues at coordinate 6,389 of JBLHWM010000129.1, forward strand.
AGTTGCGGTTGCCGCTCAGTACCGAAGCGGCCACCAAGGTGGCCGAGGTGATCGCACTCGCGACGGGCGCGGGCAGCGGCCCCGAGTTGCCGATGCATGTGGTACAGCCGTAGCCGACGGTCTGGAAGCCGAGCTTATCGAGGTCCTTGTCCAGGCCAGCCTTCACCAGGTAGTCGGTGACAACGCGCGAGCCCGGGGCCAGGCTGGTCTTGACGTAGGAGGGGACCGAGAGGCCGCGCTCGACCGCCTTCCTGGCCAGGAGCCCGGCGCCGATCATGACGTGGGGGTTCGAGGTGTTTGTGCAGGAGGTAATCGCCGCGATGACGACCGAACCGTGGGTCAGGGATGCCCCGTCCGCGTCGGCGCGGGCCTTGAGGCGCTCACCCGATAGGGCGAAGCCGCCCGCGGTGATCGGGGCCTGCAGGCTCTCGGCGAAGGCGCGGCCCATGGCGGGCAACTCGATGCGGTCCTGGGGGCGTTTCGGTCCAGCGAGGGACGGCACTACTGTGCCCAGATCCAGCTCGATGTAGGACGAGTATTCGGGCGTCGGTGTGGACTCGTCGACCCACAGACCTTGGGCGCGGTAGTAGGCCACGACCAGGGCGATCTGCTCTTCGGTGCGGCCTGTCAGACGCAGGTAGTCGACCGTCTTTGCGTCGACCGGGAAGTAGCCCATAGTGGCGCCGTACTCGGGCGCCATGTTGGCAAGCGTGGCCCGGTCGGCCAGGGTCATGGCGTGCATGCCCTCGCCGTGGAACTCGACGAACTTGCCGACGACGCCGGTCTCGCGCAGGATCTCGACGACGCGCAGCACAAGGTCCGTGGCGGTTGCGCCCTCGGACAGGCATCCGGTCAGCTCGAAGCCGACGACCTCAGGTAGCAGCATGTAGACCGGCTGACCGAGCATGACCGCCTCGGCCTCGATGCCGCCAACACCCCAGCCGACGACGCCTAGGCCATTGATCATCGTCGTGTGGCTATCGGTGCCAACCAACGAATCGGGCAGGGCCCAAGTGCGCTCGCCATCCTTGCGGGTCAGCACGACGCCGGCCAGGTACTCCAGGTTGACCTGGTGCACGATGCCGAGCGAGGGCGGTATCACGCGCATGTTCTCGAACGAGCCCTGACCCCACTTGAGGAACTCATAGCGCTCGGCGTTGCGCTCGAACTCGAGCTCGACATTGCGCCCGAGCGCAGCCGCGCTGCCGAAGTGGTCCACCTGCACCGAGTGGTCGATCACCAGGTCGCAGGGCACCTGCGGGTTGATCTTAGTTGGGTCACCGCCGAGGCGCGCCATCGCCGCGCGCATGGCTGCCAGGTCGACCACGCAGGGCACGCCAGTGAAGTCCTGCAGCACCACGCGGCCGGGGATAAAGGGCACTTCCACCTCGCCGGCCGTGGCGGGGTTCCAGCCGGCCAGGGCGCGCAGGTGGCTGTCCTCGACCACGTAGCCATCCAGGTTGCGCAGAGCCGACTCGAGCATCACGCGGATGCTGTGGGGTAGACGCGCCATCTGTCCGTAGCCGGCGGCTTCGAGGGCTGGCAGGCTGGCGTAGGTCAGGTGCTCGAAGGGGGCCGGAAGGGTGCGAAGCAGTTCGGTGGGTGTGGGCATGGTCGTGTCGGGGGCGCTCGGGGTGGGAGACCCTTATACACGAAGGGCGCATACTCTTGGCTCGAATCGCCGGGGATCCGAGCAGGTGGGGGACCTGATCCGGCGCTGCGAAGAGTCGTGCAGGAAGGCCACAAACTGGCAGGTGAGACGCCCAGATGGGGGACACGTTCAGGAGGGGAGGAAAGCATGGCTCCGCTCGCCCTTACTTAACTTGACAAGGGAGCGGGAAGCGTTCAGGCTCTTGTACCTTTACATCTGAAACCGAATACTCCAATGCCAAGAATCCAACCGCCTTTTTCGCCCATCCAGAGCCCTGGGCAGTCTGCCTCTACCTTGCCTAGCGCCCCACTAGCCATGGAGGCTGGGCTATGACTTACGTTGTTGCGGAACCGTGCATCAAGTGCAAGCACACCGACTGTGTCGACGTGTGCCCTGTGGAGTGTTTCTATGAGGGAGAGAACTTCCTCGTCATCGATCCCGATGGGTGCATCGACTGTGGAGCTTGCGTTCCCGAGTGTCCCGTAGACGCCATCTTCGCCGATGACGATCTCCCGGAAAAATGGTCCGAGTACTTGGAGTTGAACGAGCGTCTAAGCGCCGAGTGGCCGGTCATTGAAGAGAAGAAAGCGGGGCTCCCCGACGCGGACAAATGGGGTTCCGTCGAGTCCAAGCGCGACCAACTCTCCGAAGAGCCCGGCACTGGCTCCGCGAGCTAACGCGCTTCGCGATCATCCCGGCATTCGTTCGGGACGATGGCGCCCACAGGGTGGTCCAGCCTCGCTGCTGGCCACCCTGTGGGCGCTGTTTCTTTTTGCCCCGCCCCTAGGGTGATGAGCTAGAGAGCGAAGCTAGTCGCGCCTGTCAGCTGACTGTTTCGAGCGGTGCGGCAACAAAGGTATTCGAGCGCGCCGAGCTCCAGGGCTTGCGCCATGCGTGGGGCAACTCCCTGTCTCCCAAGAGCGCCATCGGCTCGAGGAAGTCGTAGATCTCCGCAAGGGACCTGCTCCCGGCCTGGCCCACCTGGCGATGGATCATATCCGGCGTAACCTGGCTCGGGTTCGCAGCTGCGATGGCGTGCAGTAGTGTGAGAAAGCTCTTGATGGTCGCGTCGTGGAAGCTGGCTACGCGTGTAGCTTTACTAGGTACATGCAGCCCTCGATAGAGCGCGACGTTCTGGGTCGCAACACCGGTTGGGCATGTGTCATTGTTGCAGCGCAGAGCCTGGATACACCCAATCGAGAGCATCATGCCACGGGC
>JBLHWM010000130.1:0-9210 GCA_047629095.1 Planctomycetota bacterium
CCGAGACGGGGCGCAACCATGTTTTGGGTCACGTAGAAGTAGATCGGGATGATGGGCATCTCGTCCATGAGGATGGCCTCGGCCTCTTTCAGAATGGCGAGGCGCGTGGTGGGGTCGGCTTCCGACGCCGAGGAGGTGATCAAGCGATCGTACTCGGCATTGCCCCAACCGGTCTTGTTGTTTTCACCACCGGTCACGAACATGTCCAAGAAGGTGTTCGGGTCCGGGTAGTCGCCGATCCATGCGGAGCGCGAGACGTCGAAGCCCAGGTTGTTCTGGGTGTCGAGGTAGACCTTCCACTCTTGGTTCTGGAGCTTCGCATCGATTCCAAGCTGATCGCGCCAGGTCTGGGCCACGACCTCGGCGATGTCCCGGTGGGCCTCGCTGGTGTTGTAGTGGACTTCCATCATAGGGAAGGGCTTGCCGCCGGGGCCGTAGCCCGCCTCGGCCAGCAGCTCACGCGCCTTGTTCTTTGCGGCCGTGGGGCTGAGGGCTGGGAACTGGGCCGGCACATAGCCCGACATGCCCGGGGGAACCAAACCATAGGCAGGCACCTGGCCAGCCTTGGTGATCTTCTCGACGATGTCCTTGCGGTTCACGGTGATCGCCAGGGCCTTGCGTACGCGGGCGTCGTCGAAGGGCGGCTTCGTGGTGTTGACCCGGTAGAAATAGGTGCCGAGGTAGGCGACCGGTTCGAAGTCCTCCCGGGGCATCAGCTTCGGAATGAGGTTGGGCAGCACGGCGGGGATCATGTGAGTAGATCCCGTCAAATAGGTGTTTAGAGCCGTCCCGGCCTGCTCAATCGTCAATGCGTCGATTGTGTTCATGGCCACATTGCCGGCATCCCAGTACGCGGGGTTCTTCTGTAGGCGGATGCGGTCGTTGACGCGGCGGTACTGCACGGTATAAGGGCCGTTCGTGACGAGGTTCTCGGGGCGCAGCCAGCGCATCTCCCACTCGTTGTTGTCGGGCCACTGTGCCTGGGCCTCTTCGATGTTGCGTCGGTTGACTGGGAACATCGGATAGAAGGCCATCAGATCCATGAAGAATGGAGTGGGGGACTTGAGCTTGACCTTGAGAATGTAGTCGCCGTTTGCCTTGATGCCGACCGTGTCAAACGAGTGGATCGGATCGCCGTTGTCGTCGTTGTCCTTGGTGAACGCCTCTGCGCCTTCGACGTACCACAGTTGATAGGCGTATTCAGCGGCCGTCTTGGCGGAGAGGAAGCGCTTCCAGCTGTAGACGAAGTCATGGGCGGTCACAGGATCGCCGTTGGTCCACATGGCCTCCTTGCGGATGTGGAAGGTGTAGGTGAGCAGGTCCTCGCTGACGGACCAAGACTCCGCCATACCGGGCATCGGCTTGAGCGTGCGCGGGTGCTTGACCACAAGGCCCTCGAAGAGCGCCTTGATGATACGCCCTTCGGGAACACCGGTGACCCTGGCTGGATCGAGGGTTGCGACCTCGGTGCCGTTGTTAAAGGTGTAGTCGGCGGGTTCCAGCCTAGCCGAGGAGGCTAGGTACAACGCACCGACAAAGAGCCCTGCAAGAAGCAGGAAAGGTGCCATTCTCCGAGCAATGGCTTGTGGTCCCGAGGCTTTCATGGGGCGATCCTAAATGGCCCATCCTATGGCCACAAGTCTAGAGACGGTAAAGAGTTGGAGGCTTGACGTGGGGCGTCCATAAGACTAGGTTTATGGGCACTGTGAACCACCCCGGGAGACAGGCGCGTCCCGCCTCCTAGATCGGCAGCTCCCCCCTGCACTCTGCCAGGTTCACAAACGCCTCTCCATCACCTCCACATCGGGCTCAACCGCCCGACGCAAGATCATGTTGTTCAAGGGTTTGGGTCTATTGACCCGTATTGCACCGGTTGCCTTCGCGCTCTCCACAGTGGCCCTCACGGGCTTCGCACAAGGAGGAGACGATGCGCGGATCGTGGACGAGTTTCACCCCGCGAACCAGGCCGGCCCCGATGGAGCGCGGCCCGCAACTGCGGCTCCCGTTTACGGCGGCCGCGTCATTGTTCACCTGTCCTCGATGCCCGAGAACATTAACTACGCCATCGAGAACTCGGCCGTGACGCGGCGCATGCTCTACGAGGTCCACGAATCCCTGCTGCTCCAGGACTGGGAGACCTTCGAGTATGTGCCGAAGCTCGCCGAGAGCTTTGATACCGAGGACATGCTGGTGCTCAAGGGCAGCGTGGCCGAGGGCACCTACAGCGGGGCCGTCAAGATGCGCGTGCGCGACATGGCCGCCGAAGCCGATGACGCCATGAAGGAGGCCTTCATCCTTTATGGAACGGTCACCGATAGCGGCGACTCCTACACCGTGACGCCCGTGTCCAGAGGCTCGGCCCTAACGGAGGCGATCACCGTGCCCAAGGCCCACGTGGAAGCCCACGAAGAGGGCACCGTGACCACCTGGTACCTGCGCAAGGACGCCGAGTGGCACCCGTACACCCACGAAGACGGCGAGGTCATCAAGGGCCACATGCTCGACGCCGATGACGTGCTCTTCAGCTGGAACCTCTACTTCAACCCGAAGATCGACTGCGACGAGAAGCGCTTCCAGTTCGAGAAGATCACCCGCGGTGAGAAGGTCGACGAGCACACCGTGCGCTTCTTCTTCTCCAGCCAGTACTTCCAGGTCTACTCGACCATTGGCGTGGACATGACGATCCTGCCGAGCCACGTCTACAACCTCGACGATGCCGACAACATCGATGCGAACGCTGCGGCCACCGTGGACGAGCGCGCCAAGTACTTCAACGAGCACCCCGCCAACCGCGAGTTCATCGGATTGGGCCCTTACCGCGTCTCCGAGTTCACCCAGCAGTGGATTCAAGCCGAGCGCTTCGACGGCTACTTCGATCAGGAGAACGCCGGCTACTTCGACACCATTCGCTGGCGTTCGATCGACAACGACGACACGTCGTACACGGCCCTGGTGAACGGCGAGCTGGACTTCTTCGCCCGGGTCAAGTCCGAGGACTACTTCGGCGAGGCCACCGCGAAGGAGAACTTCACCGACCTCTTCTACAAGGGCTACTTCTACCTAGGAACCTACGGCTACACGGGCTGGAACATGTTCCAACCCCAGCTCAAGGAGAAGGTCGTTCGCCAAGCCATGGCCCACGCCTTTGACTTCGAGGAGTTCCTCGCGACCAACTACAAGGGGCTCGCGCGGCAGATCACCGGTCCGGTGATCTACGACTCGCCTGCGTATCCCCACGACCTCAAGCCCTTCGCCTTCGACCCGGACTTGGCCGAAGAGATGCTCGAGGATGCCGGTTGGTACGACCGCAACGGCGACGAGGTGATCGACAAGGATGGCGTCGAGCTCGTGATCGAATTCATGATGCCCAGTGGCAACAAGGCCTCGGAGATCCTGGGTCAGAAGATGCAAGAGAGCTTCGGCAAGATCGGCATCAAGCTCAACATCGTGCAGTTCGAGTGGGCGACCTTCCTCGAACGTTTCAAGGCCCGTGACTTCTACGGCGCTAACCTCGCTTGGGTCGCCAACCTCGAGAGCGACCCCGAGCAACTGTGGCACTCCAAGTGGGGCCAGAAAGATGCCCGTGGCTCGAACAACTCCGGCGTGATGGAGCCCGAGCTCGACCGCATGATTCGCGCGATCCAGCGCGAGACCAACTTCGAGAAGCGCCAGGTCATCTGGCGCGAGCTGCACACCTTCATCTACGACCTGCAGCCCTACCTCTTCGGCTTCAACGTCCCCTCGAAGTTCGCCATGTCCAAGCGCATCCGCGGCTTCAAAACCGTTGCGTTGGATCCGGGCTACGTGCTGCGCGATTGGCACTTCACTAGCCTCGATGAGCCGGGAACGCGCCTGACGCGCGAACGCTAGGCCCACCCTCTACCCAAAGCAAATCCCCCCGTGCTTTCCTTTATCACGAGGCGCCTCCTGTTGATGATCCCGACTACGTTCGGGGTTGCCTTCGTTGTGTTCGCCCTATTTCACCTCGCCCCCGGCGACCCTGCCCTTGTCATGATGGGCGTCGGCGGTGAGATGAATCAAAACTCTGACGGCGAAGCCCGCATCGATACCTTTCGACGCGAACACGGCCTCGACCGCTCCCTACCCGTGCAGTTCTTCAACTACATCGGGCCCTTCAACCTAGGTCGGGACGGATCCACCTTATTCAGCACGCCCTTTACCGAGCGTGTTGTGGAGGAGGTCGAGCTCGAATCCGGCGATACGATCGACGAGGGCCTGCCCCTGCCGATCATCTACCTGCCGAAGACGAGCGCGGAAGACATCGTGGCCATGGATGCCATGGTCGCAGTGATCGCCAACGAGGATGCCGGCGAGCCAGCCTGGAAACAGGCGTCGTCGGAGCTTGTGGAGCACGGCGAGGAGGCCCTACCGGCGCTCTTCTCCTCCTTGGAGACACTAGTCTTCGATGTCGAGCGCGGCAGCGCCCAGATCGATCGCTTGTCCGCGATCTTATCCGAGTCCATGGGGCACGATCCCATCGTGGCCGCCGAGCGCGAAGCCGAGCTCGGCAAGGGCGCGCTGATTCGCCACTGGTTCGGCCACTACTACGAGAACGGTGGACTGCGTGTGCCGAACACGGGCGAGAGCCCATGGGGCGGCCTGATCGTGGGTGACCTTGGCGACGAGATGCAGTCGAAGGAGTCCGTGTCCACGGAGCTCTGGGCGCGTCTGAAAGTGACGGTCCCCCTGTCCCTGATCTCGGTCTTCTTCTCCTACCTCATCGCCCTGCCCCTCGGCATCTTCTCCGTGCGCAAGCAGGGCACGCTGCTCGATGGCATGTTGACGGTGCTGCTGTTCGTGCTCTATTCGATCCCGACCTTTTGGGCGGCACTGATGCTGATCCTGGTGTTCGGAGCAACGGGGCTGGACTGGCTCCCGGTGCTTGGTCTACACGACAAGGATGCGGCGAGCATGGGCCGGGCCGAATGGACTTGGGACCTGGTCAAGCACTCGATCTTGCCCGTGGCGACCTTGACCTACGGCAGCTTCGCCTACCTGTCGCGCCAGATGCGCGCGGGCATGCTGGATGTGATCCGCCAGGACTACATCCGCACGGCCAGGGCCAAGGGCATGAGCGAGCGGGTCGTCATCTACAAGCACGCCCTGCGCAACTCGATGATCCCCGTGATCACCCTGTTGGCTTCGATCTTGCCGATCCTGATCGGTGGCTCGGTCATCGTTGAGAAGGTCTTCAACATTCCCGGCATGGGCATGTACGCCTTCGAAGGCCTGCTTCGACGGGACTTCAACATCATCATGGCCACGACGCTCTTTGTTGGCGTTATGACCCAGTTCGGAATTCTAATGAGTGACATCACCTACTCACTCGTCGACCCCCGCATCCGCAATGAGTAGGCCCGAATCCACTCCCGAGCCCAAGTTCTATTCCAAGGACTATTGGGACCTCGTCTTCGAGCAGCTCGGCAAGAACTTCTTGTTCAAGGTCAGCATGGTCATCTTGGCCCTGCTCTATGCCAGTGCGATCTACGCGCCGTTCCTTGCGAACGACCGCCCCTACGTGTTGGAGGCGATCAACTATAAGGAATACAGCGCGTCCACGAAGGGCTTGCGCAGTGTCTGCTCGAGCGTGGTGCGCCAGGTGGAGAAGACTCCCGAGTCTTACCTAGAGAACCGCGGCGACGAGGCACCGGCAACCCTTGCGGACGCTCTTGATGCCGAGCGCGAGGCTCTAATCTTGCGTATCGGCAACATGCAGCAGTACCTAGGGGAGGCCGATCATGCGCCCTTGGATGCACTGCTCGCCGAGGTCGATCAGGCCATCGCCGCAAGTGCTGCGGGGAACCTAGACGAAGCTGTGGAGCTTGCCGGAGCGGCGAAAGCCACGGCATCGGCACTCAAGAAGTCCTACGCTGCCCAGGACCCAGCCGTTGTGCTCGCAGCAGGTGAAGCGCCCACCGGCAAGGTGCTGACATCCGTCAAGAGCTACCCGCTTTGGAAGGGCATCTCTCCAGGTTGGCTCTTCTTGATGCTGTTCTGGGCATTGGTCCTGAGCTGGCCCCTTTGGAACCGTCTGATCAACTCGCTCGTCCTGCAAGGCGACCGCGATCGAATCCGCAAGGCCCGGCTAAGGAAGGTTGGTTTCAGCCTTGGCATGCCGGCCTTCTTCGCCGTGATTTGGCTGTTCACCATGGGGTCGGGCGAGCTGACTTTCGACTCCGCGGATTACAAGCCGCGGCTGACCAGTGGCGAGATCATCGCGACGTCGGACCCGGTGTTCCCGCCGATCCCCATGGGCTATTCGGAGACCCACACGGAGGAGACCTTCCGCCCTCCGACTTGGACCAAGAACTCAGAGATCAACGCCGAGGGGCGCTACGTCTATGGCCTGCGCGCCATCAGCCTAGAAGAGGAGGCCGCGGCCAAGGAAATCGGCAAGTTCGTTCCTCCCGCGGTGCCCGTGGTCGTGCTTGCTGGAGAACCCGATGTCAATGCCAGCTCGAGACACGTCGCAGGTACCGATGGACTCGGGCGCGACTTCTTTTCGCGCCTTCTATGGGGCGGCCGCGTCAGCTTGGCAGTCGGAATCCTTTCGGCATTCTTGCTGACCGTAATCGGCGTCGTGATTGGCTCCATCGCCGGCTACTTCGGCGGCTGGACCGACATCTTGATCATGCGCTTGATCGAAGTGCTGCAGTCGATTCCCGCGTTCTTCCTGATCCTTATGGTGATGGCCATGGTGCCTCCCACGGTGATGCCTCCGATCTTTGCGATCGTGATTGTGATCGCGTTGATTCGATGGACCGGTGTCGCGCGCCTTGTGCGCGGTGAGTTCCTGCGCCTGCGCGAACAAGAGTTCGTGCTTGCGGCCCAGGCCCTTGGCTTCTCCTCGCGCCGCACGATCTTCCTGCACGTGCTTCCGAATGCGCTCAGTCCGATCCTAGTGTCCGCGGCATTCGCCGTGGCTTCTGGAATCTTGACCGAGTCCGCGATCTCGTTCCTGGGCTTTGGAACCCAAGCGCCCAAGGCATCCTGGGGATCCTTGGTCAACGAGTCCCAGAGCCCCGAGCACTGGTGGATTCAGATCTTCCCCGGCCTGGTGATCTTCATCACGGTGACCTGCTACAACCTGGCCGGTGACGCGGTGCGCGACGCCCTCGACCCGAAGATGAAGGACTAACGGATGAGTAAGGAACACCAACACACACCAGTGAAACTCGAGATGGAGAGCGACCGTGTCGAGCCCCTGCTCGAGCTCAGATCCCTCCAGACCCACTTCTTCAGCGACGAGGGTACGGCCCGCGCCGTGGACGGAGTGAGCTACAAGATCCTGCCCGGGGAAACCCTGGGCGTGGTGGGGGAGTCGGGCAGCGGCAAGTCCGTGACGGCGCTCTCGATCATGCAGCTTGTGCCCCAGCCTCCGGGTAAAATCGTGGGCGGCGAGATCCTGTTCAAGGGCGAGAACCTCTTGGACAAGACCGAGGATGAGATCCGCAAGATCCGCGGCAACGAGATCGCGATGATCTTCCAGGAGCCGATGACGGCGCTCAACCCGGTGTATACCGTGGGTGATCAGATCGTTGAGACCGTGCGCGTGCACCGCGGGCTCGATAAGGCTGCCGCCCGCGCCCACGCGATCCACATGCTCACCATCGTGGGCATTCCCTCGCCGGAGACCCGCGTCGACGAGTATCCGCACCAGCTCTCGGGCGGCATGCGCCAGCGCGTGATGATTGCGATCGCCATGAGCTGCGATCCGTCGCTCTTGATCGCGGACGAGCCGACGACCGCCCTGGACGTGACGATCCAAGCGCAGATCCTGGACCTGATCCGAGACCTGCAGAAGAAGGCCGGCATGAGCGTTCTGTTGATCACCCACGACCTGGCCGTGGTCGCTGAAGTCGCCCACCACGTCGCCGTCATGTACGCCGGCAAGGTCGTCGAATACGCCACAGTGGAGGAGCTCTTCGACAAGCCCGCCCACCCCTATTCCCTCGGCCTGTTCAAGTCCCTGCCCGACCTGGCGGTGGACGGCGAGCCCCTGGCCACGATCCCCGGCATGGTGCCGCCGGCCACGCGCTTCCCCTCGGGTTGCCGCTTCCACCCGCGCTGCTCGATCGCCACGGACAAGTGCAAGACCGAAGAGCCCAAGCTCGACTACCTAGAAGGCGGCGCCGGACGCACCGCAGCCTGCCACCACCTCGACGAGGCAGCCAAGCTATGAGCAACGCCAAAGACAACCTGCTCGAGGTCCGTGGCCTCAAGAAGTACTTCCCGATCCACAAGGGCATCCTGTCGCGCCACGTGGGCGACGTAAAAGCGGTGGACGGACTAGACTTCGACCTGGGCCGCCAAGAGACCCTGTCGCTTGTGGGCGAGTCTGGGTGTGGCAAGACCACCGCCGGCCGAACCCTGTTGCGCCTGTACGAGCCGACGGGAGGCGAGGCGATCTACCGCCCGGAGGCTACAGGTCCCGACGTGGACCTCTTCCGCATCAGTCAGAGCGAGATGCGCGAGTACCGCCGCGACCTACAGATCATCTTCCAGGATCCCTACGGCAGCCTGAACCCGCGCATCACCGTCGGCAACACGATCGGTGAGGCTCTGTACGTGCACGGCGAGGCTTCCGGCCAAGAGCTCAACGACCGCGTCGAACAGCTACTCGAGCGCGTCGGCATGCGCGCCGAGGTCTCCAACCGCTACCCCCACGAGTTCTCCGGTGGCCAGCGCCAGCGCATCGGCATCGCCCGCGCCCTAGCCCTGAACCCCAAGCTAATCGTCTGCGACGAAGCCGTCAGTGCACTAGACGTCTCGATCCAAGCCCAGGTCATCAACCTGCTCAAGGACCTACAAGACGAGCTAGGCCTGTCCTACATCTTCATCGCCCACGACCTCTCCGTCGTGCGCTACCTCTCCGATCGCGTAGCCGTCATGTACCTAGGCCGCATCGTAGAGATAGGCACCACCGAAGAGATCTTCAAGGACCCCCAACACCCCTACACCAAAGCCCTACTCTCGGCGATCCCGATCCCAGATCCCCGCCGCCGAGCCAGGCACATCCCACTCACTGGCGATGTCCCCTCACCAATCAACCCGCCCAAGGGCTGCCACTTCGCCGCCCGCTGCAGCGTCGCCGAGCCGCGATGCACGGAGAGCTACCCAGAGATGGTTGGCGCAGCTGGTGGGCACCAGGCTGCATGCCATCTACTGTCGTAGGGTAGTGGGGGCGCT
>JBLHWM010000131.1:0-9179 GCA_047629095.1 Planctomycetota bacterium
TACCTCAAGCGCTTCCCGATCACCAAGCTGAAGATCGACAAGGCCTTCGTGGATGGACTGATGCGCGACCCGAAGGATGCCGCCATCACGCGCGCGATCATCTCCATGGCGCACAACCTACAGCTGACCGCAGTCGCCGAGGGCGTCGAGACGAAAGAGCAGCTCGAGTTCCTGCGCCACCCCGGCTGCGACGAGGTCCAGGGCTACCTGCTCTCCCGTCCCCAGCCCCCCGAACCCATCGAGCGCCTACTGCGCGGCGAGAGCCCCCTAACCGCGGCGCCCGTGGTCGCGCGCAACTAACGCCCGGCGCCACTTCCCCTTGGGCTTTGCGTCCCTGGCGGCGCGCTGCCACTTGTGGACCAGCTTCGCGTGGTCCTCTTAGGTGTCGCCAAGGGGCAGCAACGCGGCGGTCAAGGCCGGAACGTCTTCGGTGCGCCCAAGGCGCGCGAAGTCGTCCATGAGTCCGCGCAAACCGTAGCGTCTCTTATCATCGACAATTGCTTCGACTTCGGTATTCGTCTGGCCCGGAGTGGGAGAGTCCTGGCCCGATTCTGGCCCCTGGGCCAAGGCGATGACGGCGACACCAGCTTTGCCCAGGCCGCGGGTGTGTGCAACTTCGTGATCGAGGGTGACTTGTCTTTCGACTGCGAGTTAGCCGTGGGTATGGAAGAGGCCAACTTCATGATGGAGAACTCCGCATTGGCAACAGTAGTAAGCGTATTCGCAGTAGCCTAGCGGCCCGCAGAATTCGGAGTGGCCAGTGCGCCTCCCGACTCTGCTTGGCTTCGTGACCAGACGCGTCGGCTGCAAGGCCGCGCCTCCGCTGCGGAGCCCCTACCGTTCCGACTCACCTGACTCCCAAATAGACTGGACTCGTTCCTGGGGTCACGCCGCCTAGATGACGGCAGCAAGCTAGATTGAATTTGATTATTCAAACTGTAGCTACATAGACAAGAAACCAAATGGCCACTAAGCAAAGCAAAAGCGAGGCGACTGGGATCGCAGCACTCTTCCAGCATGAGGCAAGCGCAGGGGTGCTGCTCATGTTCGCGACACTCATGGCATTGATCGTGAGCAACACGGGAGCCGCCTGGTACCCAGCCCTGTTGGACACGCCAGCAAAGGTGTTGATCGGTGATTTCGTGATCCTCAAGCCGCTGTTGCTCTGGATCAACGACGGCCTGATGGCGATCTTCTTCTTACTTGTGGGACTAGAGCTCAAACGCGAAGTCCTCTACGGGGAGCTCTCCGAGTGGAAGAAGATCACGCTGCCCCTAGCTGCGGCATTTGGTGGATTGGTCGTGCCCGCAGCGATCTACTACCTATTGAACAAGGACAATGCAGCGGCCCTTAATGGCTGGGCAATCCCGGCAGCGACGGACATTGCGTTCGCGCTGGGCATCCTGGCCCTGTTGGGCAGTCGGGTGCCAGTTGCCCTTAAGATTCTGCTGACCTCTATCGCGGTGATCGATGACTTGGCGGCGATCGTGATCATCGCCATCTTTTATACCAGCCAGTTGTCGGTCACGGCTCTAACCGTGTCTGGCGTTACGATGGTGGTGTTGTTTCTGATGAACAGGTTCGGAGTGAAGTCCATCGCTCCCTATCTACTTGTCGGTCTCGTCTTGTGGGCAAGCGTGTTGAAATCTGGAGTTCACGCTACCTTGGCAGGCGTGGCGCTTGCGGCTTTCATTCCTGCGCGACCCAACGGAGAAAACGCAGCCGCGGAGCAGATCGAGCACTTCCTCCACAGCTGGGTGGCCTTCTTCATCCTACCCGTATTCGCCTTCGCAAATGCAGGCGTCCCATTGGCTGGAATCTCCCTAGAAGCACTGTTGAGGCCCATCCCACTCGGGATTGGACTGGGCTTGTTCCTAGGCAAGCAAGTGGGGGTCTTTGGTCTCTGCTATGTGACCATAAAGTCCGGCTGGGCAAAGGTCCCCAAGGGAGTCTCCTGGGCCCAGCTCTACGGTCTGGGCTGTCTATGCGGCGTGGGGTTCACCATGAGCCTGTTCATCGCCTCCCTTGCCTTCGAGGGCTCTGGAGCGCCAGTGTTCAATGCCGACGCCAGATTGGGCATCCTAGCCGGATCGATCCTCTCGGGAATCACAGGCTTCATCGTGCTCCTGAAATCCTCGAAAGCGAAGGGTCCGGCCAACGACTTGGTCCTGGACTCGACTAAAGACCTCGCAGTCGACTAGCTGGTCGTCAATAGCGGGCTGCTCGGCCCAAGCTGGGGGAGTCCCCAAGCCAGTCAAGGGGCTGGCTTGGGGTGGGATGCTGGACAGGCAATGCAGCATCGCGAGCCGCGCATTTCCCCTAGGGCACTTAGGGCTGCTGCGGGCAGTCAGTGCCTATTTCCTTCTAGCGTTCGAATCTCGATCCAGTAACTCTTGGAGCCTTGGCCCTAGGCCAATCCGATGGCGTCTACGCCCGCTTCGTCCAGGCCGAGGGCGTGGCCGAGCTCGTGATAGAGGGTGACCTGCATCTCGAGCACAAGCTCGGCGCGGGTGGTGCAGATGCGCTCTAGGTTGCGCGTGAAGAGCCGGATGCAGGTGGGCGTCTCGCCGGGTGCCGCGGGCTCGCCGATGGGGGCGCCAAGGAACAGGCCGAGCAGGTCGGGGGGAGTCTCGGCGAGGTTGCCGCCGGACTTCGCCATGCTGCGGGTGGGCATGGGCTCGACGACGACGGCGACCTGGGCAAGGGCTTGTTGGAAGGTCTCGGGCAGGGCGGCGCGCGCCTCGTCAACGATGGCGTCCAGTTCGTCTTCCGTAACTTGGAAGGGAGCCAAACCCCGGGCCGACTCCATGTGGGCGTCGGCTGTCTCGAAGTCCCCGAGCAGGTCGTTGCACAAGGCGAGGCGCTGATGATAAGCCGCGGCCTCTTCGTCCTCGGCTCCATCGAGCAGCCGCAAGTAGGCCTCGCAGGCATCCTCGGGACGCCACTCAGCCAAGAGGATCTCCGCCTCGGCCCGCACCAGATCCGCATCATTCTCTAGCTCGGCCTGCAGAGGTCCAGGCTGAGAGCGAACGGTAGTGGTGGCAATATCCATCGCGCTGCGAGCACCCTTGAGATCACCAAGGGCAAGACGCGCGAGCACCTGCAGCAGGATCAGCTCGCCGAAGATCGCCTCGATCTCCGTCGCATTACTGGGTTCCTCCGTGAAGTCCGCGAGGTGGTCCAAGGTGATGGCGGGCTCATTGCCCTCGAGGCTCGACCAAGCGAGGTCGAGTACGTGGGATGGGGTGGGATCGGCGGGTGACATGGGCATGATGGTGGGGTGCGGCTTCGTGAGGCGCACATTCTCGCATGGGCTGAGGTCTTCCTGGGCCCGTACCGACGCTCAAATTTGTGGCAGTGCATTCCAGGGTTGGCGAGCAGCGTCTGCGAGAGGTCCCAGTGGACATGCGGCCGGCGGGGATGAGCTTGACTGAGGCGCGCCACATGGCCAAGGCGCAAACCGACTGCAGATGGAGCCCCGCGAAGGCCGCGCGCTAGCTGTGGCCTTGGGGTCTGTTTCGAGTGGGGCACGCGCAAGCGAGCGTGGCTAGCATCCGAGTTGGAAGAACGGCCTTTTTCCAGGAGTCTCCAGCAGGTGACTTGGGCAGACTGTGGGGGTGAGTGGTTCTAAAAGAGCGTTTGGGCTGATCGGCGTGGTTCTCGGTGCTTTGTTGCTTGGGATCGACGGGCGCTGGGTTGGTGGCGAGGAGATGCGTGCCTTTGTGGTGCGCATCTTTGGGGGCGAGCTGTGGAGCCTTGAGCCAGGCGCGTTCTTCGCTGCGGCGACGCTGTATGCACCGGGGCTTGGTGCGGGCGCATGGGACCTGAGCTCGGGGTGGGTCCTGGCGGGTTGGGTGCACCTGGTCTTGGCCTTGGCGGTGGGGGCTCAAGTTGGGCCGCGCTTGCTTCGTGCTATGGATGTGGAGCATTCTCCTTCGAAACACGGCGCTCAAGTTGGATCGAGCTTCGGGCGTGTGGGCTCGGCCCTAGGCTGCGGTCTCGTGCTGCTGCTTGCGACGAGCCCTTGGCTGCTTTCGTTTGTGGCGCAGCGCAGTGTACAGTCGGGGGCCGGCTACCTTGGCTTGACCGACTTGGCGCGCGGTGGGGGCATTGGGCTGCTCTGGGTTGGGGTTGGGATGCTGTGGCCTCGGGGCGAAGCTTCGAATGCGCGCGCGAACACGGCCCCCAGCATCATGGAGTCGAAGCTCTCCCCCTGGCTTGCGGCACTCGTCGCCATGGCGGTGCCCGTGATCTTGTCGGCGCACTTCCTCGACGGCGAGCCCCTGACCAATGATGGGGTCGCCTACCAGTTTCAGGCAGAGCTCTTTGCCAGTGGCGAGCTGCAGCGGGACGTCCAGGGACTGGAGCAGTTCTTCCCGGCGCGCCAGATTCTGCCCGGCAACTTGGCGACCTCGAAGTATCCGCCGGGGCACTCCCTGGTCTTGGCGCCAGGTTTTGTGCTTGGGATCAAGCGTCTCATGCCGGTGCTATTGGCCGGTTTGACGGTCTTCTTGACTTGGCTGTTGGCCCGCAGGCTAGGCAGTGCATCACCCGGCGCGGTCACCTGGTTCGTGGCTTTGTCGCCGATGTTCCTTGGTGTCGAGACCCTGTGGTTATCCCACGGCACGTCGATCCCCATGTGCATGGTGTTCGTGTACTCTTGGATCGTGGCGCGGGACCGCAGTCTTCCGATGTCGAGCTCAGGCGAGCCCCAGGACGCTCCTTCGCCCGTGGCGCCAGCACTGCTCGCAGGCTTCGCCCTCTCGATTGCGTTCACAGCGCGCCCCCTGACTGCCCTGGCCTTTGGCCTGCCCTGTGGCGTCGAACTCTTGGTTGCAAGCCTGCGTGCACGCACAAATGAACTCGGCGAGCACGGCCCGAAGCCGCGCCCGTGGACGGCCGCACTAGCCGGCGCAGTGGGCTTCCTGCCCGGCCTGCTGTTCTTCCTAATCGTGAACAAGGCGATCACAGGAAGTGCCACAAAGCCGGTCTATACCCTGTATGCCGAGCTTCTGTCGCCCAACGATCAATGGGGTTTGATGAACCTCGGCACGGCCTTTTCCTACACGGTCTACAACCTCGCGCGCCTCTCCAGCTGGCTCGGTGGCGTAGGTGCGGGGCTCGGTTTGTTGCTGCTCGGTTGGAGGCACCGCGGCGCCCTTCGCCACAGTGCGCTGGTGCTCTCAATCCCGGCCGCCCTACTGGCCCTCTACTCCCTGCACCGCTTCCACGGTATCCCCTGGGCGGGGCCGCTCTATCTGGTCGAGGCCGTGCCCTTGTTCGCTATGGTTGCGGGCACCGGGTTGCTGGTGCTTGCGCGACACCTCTTCGGGCGGGCGGGCACGGCGGCGTACCTGGTTGCGCTCTTGGTGACGAGCACTTCGCTGCTTTCGTCCCATCTCCGTGCGGCCGAGGTCGAGGCAGATCTGCGCGCCGCGCCGCGCTTGGGCGCAGCCGCGGTTCTGCAGGAAATGCCCAATGGAGATCAGATCCAGGCTCTATTCCTAATTCCGATGGATGCAGCCACTGCCCGCAAGCGACACCCTCTGCTGCCACCAGCGCTGCGTTTTGAGAAGGGCCAGACTAGCTTGATCCCCAGCCAGTGGCCCGTCTTCGTTCGGGACCTAGGACAGCCAAATCACAAGCTATGGACCTTGCTCGGGCAGCCCCCAACATGGCGTTGGAGCGGCGAGGCCATGGTGCCCGTGGACTGGGAGAGTCCGCACCAGTAACCTCGGCCGCTCCCTCGAGCATGACTTCGGCCGCTACTTGCGGGGGAAGACAAGCACCGGGATTTCCGCGTGGCGCAGCACGGCCTCGGCGACACTGCCCAGGATCAAGCGCCGGAAGCCGCTGCGTCCGTGA
Organism: Planctomycetota bacterium; assembly: GCA_047629095.1. Classification (GTDB taxonomy): domain Bacteria; phylum Planctomycetota; class UBA1135; order UBA1135; genus CALBMX01. The sequence continues at coordinate 5,866 of JBLHWM010000131.1, forward strand.
CTCGACAGGGCGATCAGGTCGAAGTCGTTCTCTTTTGCAAAGGTCGCGACGGCCTCGGCGACCTTGGGTGCACAGATGACGGCAGTCTCGACGGGCATCTTGTCCGCAAGCTCTTCGGCTTGCTTGGCGATTGCCTTCTCCGCATCGGCGAGGAGATCCGGGATCGAAGGCGCGTGCATGGGCGGAGCGAGGGGGGCACCGTGGGCCACCACGGGGACGTCCTCGACCACATAAAGGAGGGTTACTTTGGCACCCTGGGATTGGGCGAATTTGGACATGGGCTCAAACGTCCGAAGGGACTCTTCAGAGAGGTCAGTCGTCAGCAGTATCTTTTTGGCTTCCATGGGGAACTCCTTATGGGAAAAGTAGCTTTAAATAGCGGGATGGAGGATCGCGGAGCCCTTTGCGCTAGGCCTAGGGTCGGCTACAAGGCCGGAGGATCTCTAACTCCTCTTATAAGCTGAAGCCGTGGATATACCGCGGACAATTCGGGCAAATTTCAGGACCGATTCTTGGGCATCCTGCCAGCTTCGAGGGCCTGCTGCTTCTTACTCGAAGCCCACGAGCAGATCGGGCATTTGGACAGGTCGTGGCTCCGCGAAGGGCAGAACTCGCGTCCGAAGAAGATGATGGCCAGGTGCGCCCAGTTCCACTCTTCCCGGGGAAAGAGCAGCTTGAGGTCGCGCTCGGTCTGCTCGACGTTCTTGCCCTTCGTCAAGCCCCAGCGAATGCCAAGGCGATGGATGTGGGTGTCCACGGGAAAAGCGGGCACACCGAAGCTCTGGGCCATGACCACGCTGGCGGTCTTGTGTCCGACGCCGGGCAGGTCCTCAAGCAGCTTGAAATCCGCGGGAACCACGCAGTCGTGGAGCTCGACGAGCATCTCCGAGAGGCGCTGGATGTTCTTCGCCTTGGTGGGGGACAGGCCGCAGGGGCGGATCAGCTCGCGGATCTCGTGGACGGGCACCTCGGCCATGTCCGTGGGATTGTCCGCGCGCTCGAAGAGCCCGGGCGTGACCAGGTTGACCCGCAGATCCGTGCACTGGGCGGACAGCAGAACGGCCACCAACAAGGTGTAGGGATCCTTGTGGTCCAGGGGGATGGGCGGGGAGGGATAGAGCTCGCGAAGTTGCACGCGAATCCGTTCGGCCTTTGCACTACGTTTCATAGGCCAGAGGGTAACCTGTGGTGCTCGATTGGGCTGCACGGGATTCCTGGCGGCCTTGGAACTACGACCCTAATTTCTATGCGCTTCTCCCTACTTGTTGTCGCCGGCCTGATGGTCGCGCCCGCCGCCGCCCAGGACTCCTTTGACCCAGGTACCTTGACCGTCGGCGAGCACGTTTTTGTGCGTCGCACCTTGGCGAATGGTCTGCAGGCCATCGCGGTCCACGAGGGCGCTGGCGCGGACGAGTCCTCGGACGGGCAGACCTGCTCTATCTTCATGGTCGTGGGCGCGGGCAATCGCATGGAAGGGGCATCGACCACGGGCCTCGCACACCTGGTGGAGCACACGATGTTCACGGGGACCGAGGTCACGGGCGTCAACGAGCACGAGCAGCTGCTGGTGTCCTGGGGCGCCGAGTCGAACGCCTTCACGCGGGAGGACTACACCCTCTATTACGACCACGGTTTCCCCGCCGAGCACATGGCGACCGTGCTCGAGATGGAAGCCGACCGCCTGCGCAACTTGACCTTCGACGAGGCTCCGTTCCTGCACGAGCGCTATCGTCTCGAGCACGAAGAGCAGGGCGCATTCACCCAGGCCACGGCTCGCGGTGAGCTGTTGGATGCGGCTCTGTTCCGGTCCAGCTCCTACGGTGCCGGAGTGCGCCGAGAGGACGGCACTACCATGGCTGTGGACCTGCCGATCGAGCTGGTGCGCGCCTTTTACGACCAGTGGTACCACCCCTCGAATGTCGCGGTTGTTGTGGCGGGCGCCGTGGATCCCGAGGCGGCCTTGGACCAGATCGAAGCGGCTTTCGGCGCACTGGACGCGGGCCCTGCTGCGCTCCCGATTGCAGACGAGCCCACCCAGAGCCGAGGCGGCAGCCTGCTGTTCGCATCGAGCCTGCCCACCGACAAGCTCTACCGCGGCTGGATTGGCCCCTCGCGCAGGGACAGCGCTGGCGAGGCGACCGATCGCATTGCGCTCTACCTAGTCGCGAGTGTCTTGAATGAGCGCCATCGCGGGGAGGACGGCCGTCCGATCTCGGCGAGCATGGGGGGACGTGCTGGTCGCGACCTGTTCCTGATGGGTGTCTCGGGCGTAGATGCGAGCGATCGCCTGAGTGCTCTACGGGCCGAGCTCGACGCGCAGCCGGTGACCGCTGCCGAGCTCGCTGACGCGGTCTCAGACATGGACGGCGAGTTCGCCGCCATGGCGATCCGCGCGCGACCCTACTTCTCCCTGGCGGCGACCGTGGGCACCTATGCGGTGCTTGGCGATGCCGCCTTGCCCGCCGAGTGGCCCGGCCGTCTGGCCGCGATCACTGCCGAGGATGCAGCGGCTGCGGTCGCGCGCTGGCTGCCGGCCTCGCTCTACACCTCAGTGACCTTCTTGGCGGCCGAGGACGGTGTCGAGATTGTGCCCGAGGGACCGAACCGAGTGCTGCCCACGGACGCTAAGGCCCTGGCCGCCTACGCCGAAGACGCTGCCGAGGCTGGTGACCTGGAAGGTGCGATTCTCGCCTATGAACAGCTCCTAAACCGGGATCCGAGCAAGATGAATGCGGTCATCTATGGCTACTACTTAGGCGAGTTGAAGCGCGATGCCGGCGACCTCGACGGCGCCCTGGTTAGCCTTAGGGCAGCCCTAGTGTTGGTGGACTACCCCGCCGTTCGGGAGCTTGCCGACGAGATCGAAGCGGAGCTCGCAGGTGGCGCCAAGAGCATGCCACTGGAGTTGGGCAAGCCAACCGAGGACGTGCGCGAACCGGCCCAGGTAGCCCAGCTTCCCGATGCCGTTGATGAGTTGACCGCCTTTGCCGCGGATGCTGCAGAGGTCGGCGACACGGCCGGCGCGATCGCCGCCTACGAGAAGCTCCTAACCAAGCAGCCGACGAAGATGAACGCGGTGATCTACGGCTTCTATCTCGGCGAGTTGAAGCGGGATTCCGGGGATCGCAAGGGTGCGATTGAGTCCCTGAACGCGGCCCTGGAGGTGGTGGATTACCCCGCTGTTCGCGAGCTGCGGGATGAGATCGAGCGCGACCTGGTCGAGAATCCGGATGCGCAGCAGACCTCGCCCCATGGTGCGGATACGAGCGATGCCGATAGCGGGCCAAGTCCTCATGGCGCCGGTGTCGCGCCCC
>JBLHWM010000132.1:0-9144 GCA_047629095.1 Planctomycetota bacterium
GAAGCATGCCGCGACAACGGCCTCGCTTTGCTTGGCGGTGAGACGGCTGAGATGCCTGGTCTTTACGGTGATGGGGACTTCGACTTGGTCGGGTTTATCGTCGGTGCGGTAGAGCGCCCTCGTCTGCTCGATGGCTCCAAGGTCAAAGCTGGCCAAGCCCTGATTGGCCTGCCCTCCCTCGGCCTGCACACCAACGGATACTCCCTTGCCCGCGCCGTGGTCTTCGATCGCCTGAACATGGATCTCGACGACAAGCCGGAACTGCTCGGGGGCGTCACCCTTGGTGAGGCGCTACTAGCACCCCACAAGAGTTACCTTGAGTGCACATGGCCCCTGCTCGATGAGGGCCTAGTGGCCGGCATGGCCCATATCACCGGCGGCGGCCTTCCCGGCAACGTGAACCGCATGTTGAAGGACACCAACGCCGTGATCGACCGCACCTCATGGAAGATTCCAGGGCTATTCCAACTCCTCGTTGAAGGTGGAAACATCGAACGCGAAGAGTCCTTCGAAGCCTTCAACATGGGCGTCGGCTTGGTTCTTGCTGTAGATGCGGATCAAGAGGCGCGCGCCATGGAGCTGCTCCGCGAAGCGGGCGAAGAGCCTTGGCACATTGGCCACCTCGTCGCCGGTGACGGCCAGGTGCTCTTCCAAGACTAGACCGACTTCCAACTTGCATGATTATTCCTAGCGCCAGCCTCTCCTTCCTCCTAGCTTTCGCATCGAGCGACGGCTGGGAAGAGGTGCACGCTCTGGAGCCGGGAAGGGAGCGCGGACAGGCCATTGCCGCGCTGCTTGCAATGGAGCCAGTCGCCTTGGATCCGGACCAGCTCAAGCTGGCCTGGGAAGCCGGCAAGCGCGCCGCCGAGGGGCTGGAGCTCGAGCTTGCCCTCGAGATCCAACGCCCACTCTTTGAACTCGAACCCGCCGAGTGGAGTGGGATCAACCTTGCGATCACCCTGCAGCGTCTTGGCGACTGGCGCGCTTCGGATGCGGTGATGGGGACCTTGCTCAACGAGCTTCCTTTAGCTGATCCGGCTGGAACCTGGAGCCAACGGGGCATCTTCGCCCTGGGCGCTGGTGAGTTTCTTCTCGCCCGTGAATACCTGGGCCGAGCGCTCTGCCTAGGCTCAGCGGATGCCTCGGGCATCTTGGCGCGCGAGGACCTTGCCCGCCACAACATTCAATCGGCCAAGGCCGGCTTTCGCGCCGCCCTTACCGGCAACCCTGAACACCCCTGGGCCCTCCGTGGCTGGGGACTCTCTCTCCTTGGGGCTTCACCGCTTCCAACTGGAGATAAGCAACCTAACTAGAAAATGAAACGACCCTTACGATTCGGAATCGCCCTTGCCCTTGGCCTTAGTCTAACGGCGGGAATCCTCCCCTTTGAGCTCACCCTCAAAGAGAAGGACCACGAGAAGATCGGCGATAGCCTTGTGGATTACTACGAAGCGATCGCGGCCAAGAAGGGCATCACCGAAGCTCGCAACGACGTTCGGGATGTGCTCGACAAGTTCTCCGATAAGCTCTCGAAGAAGGCCAAGAAAGACATCGACGTGCTCTCCCTTACGGAAGACATGACGGCATCGTTCATGAAGGCTGCTTCTGTGCCCGAGCGCGCAGCGGTGGGTAAGATCACGGACTTCTCCGTGGACACTCCCCTTGGCAAGATGGACTTCGCCCTGCACGCACCGAAGAAGTACAAGGCGTCGAGAGGATCGATCCCGTTGATCATTACGATTCCCGAGGAAGGTAAAGACCTCTCGGATCACCTCAACGAAAACTGGATGCTTCCGGACGTCCGCGATGGCGCAGTGATCGCGGCCTTGCAAATGCCGCGCAACGTGGACCTGTGGGCCAAGTCCAGTCGCGACCCCATGGGCGGGCTCGAGGTGGTCATGTTTAGCCTCGGCAACATCCTTAAGGAATACGCCATTGACCCGAACCGAATCTACATCTCAGGTCGAGGCGATGGCGTCGAGGCCGCTGCCCATGTAGCCTCGATCTTTCCTTACACCTTCGCTGGCCTGATTGGTCGGAGTGGTGATCTTGGGGAGACGGGGCCTAAGAACTTCGGCAACCTGCACTGCTACTTCGCGGGTGGTGGCGGAAACGTTACGGACTTCGATGAAAACGCTAAGGGCCTTGGTTACGAGACCGTAACCGTGGACCCGACCGGTGACCTCAAGGCAGTCTGGAGTTGGATCGAAGCTCATCCGAGAACGGCCAACCCCATGAAGATCGACTTCGAACTGAAGTCTCCCATGGCTGGACGTGCGTACTGGCTGTCAGCCGCAGGCTTCGACCCCGAGGAAGAGCCCGCCATCAGCGCCGAGATCAACCGTGAGACCAATGCGATTGCGATCACGGCAAGTCATGTCACTCAGGTCACCCTGTACTTCAATGACGCCCTTGTGGACCTCGACCGCGAAGTCACTGTGATCTGTAACGGAGTCGAGCAAAAGGAGAAGTTCAGCCGAAGCCTTGCGACTGCACTGACCCAGTTCTACAAGTCCAACGACGCGGGGCGCGTGTACACCGCGTTCCAGGTCTACGACATCCCGGAACCTGAAGACAAGTAGAGGCCCTATGGCTCGCGGCTCTACCCGTCTGCTCCTGACCGCATCTGCCCTCTCGGGCGGTGCGGTCATGGCAATTGAACTCTCAGCGGTTCGGCTCTTGGCGCCGTGGTTTGGTACCAGTCAATCCGTGTGGACCAACGTCATCGGCGTTGTTCTGCTCGGCCTCTCCATGGGCTATTTGATTGGGGCTCGGCTCTCCAAGGGAGCACGCCCCCAGGTGGGGTTGTTGATGATTCTGAGCCTTGGCGCGCTGTTTACGGCATGGCTGCCATTTCTTACGGGCCCAGTCGCCAGTCAATTCCTGCCAAGCGAATTGCGCCTCGATTCTGCTGCCGAGGTGTTCCGGTGGGGGAGTCTGGCCGCGAGTGTTTGCCTCTTCCTTCCGGCAAGCATTCTGCTTGGCGGCGTCGGCCCGTTAGTGGCCGAACTCGTCAGCCGCAATGGTGAACTCGGCGCAGGCGATGCCGGCGGTCGCATGCTCTTCGCCTCGACCCTTGGCAGCTTGATTGGCGTCTTCGCCACATCCCATTACGCCGTCCCTGTACTTGGCCTGCGCGGCACGTTTTTTCTAGCTGCTGGCGCCCTGATACTCGCAGCGCTGTTCGTACGCCTGGCCAGTTCGCATATGGGGCGTATCCCCGTTCAGGCCCAGGCGCTGCTCGCTGTTTGCTTTGTGACGGGCTTATCCGCGCTACTCTCTGAACGGACGCTACCAGCCCTGCCCGAAGGTCTCATCCTACTCGAGCAACGCGAATCCCCGTACCAGTTCACCCGCGTCGTGGAAGACCGCCGTAGCGAACCTTACTGGCGCTCGCTATTGGTCAACGAGGGCACGGACTCTTTCCAGTCCGTTTGGCAACCACAGCCGGGGCTCCTACCCGGTCCCTATTACTACAACGACATCGTTTTGCCCGCCTGGTGGCAGGGTAAGCAGGGCCAGTGGACCTGCCTCACCATTGGCATGGGAGCCGGGACAGCAAAGCGAGTCTTGGAGGGTGCCATGCCCCCTGGCTTAGAGCTGCGCTACACAGGCATCGAGCTCGACCCCGATGTTGTAGAGCTGGCGGAAGCTTGGTGTGACCTCAAAAGCGATGAGCGGACGACCCTGATCTCCGGTCTCGACGGGCGCGCTGCACTTGGGCTGGTTAAGAACAAAGGCAGCCTCGACCACGTACTCGTGGATGCATACGCCAACCAAGTCGAGATCCCTCCGCACCTCGCCACGCTGGAGTTCTTCCGCGAGGTCCAAGACCTACTCGCGGTTGGCGGCTGGTGCCAAGTCAACGTAAGTGGCTTCTCAGTACAAGATCCGATGGTCGCCTCGATCGCCAGTACGGTGAGCAACGCCTTCCAAAGCCCGGCTCTTGTCTTGCGTGTCCCCGGCGCGCGCAACTGGACCGTCTTTGCTAGGCGAGGCGGGAAGCTCCCGGACCCCCGTGAAGCGGATTGGCTTCGGCCAGACTTCCCCTTGGCTGTCGGCGCCCTGCTCCAAGGACGTGAGGTTCTGGGTCAGTGGGCCTGGATAGAACCAGGGCACCCGACTGGATTGGTCTTGACCGACGACCTAGCGCCAGTCGAGCACCTACAGCAGCAATCCCTCCAGGCCGCCCGCAGCAGCCTCCTGGGGGCCCCTGGGCAGCCTGCGCCATGAGACTCCAACTCGCCTCCGACTACGCCACCTGGGCCGCACAGGGACTCGTCGTGGCCTTGCTTCTGGTCTACCCCGTTGCGCAAGCATCCCAGGACCAATCCCAGGCGCTTGATGCGATCCAGGAATACCGAAGCACCCAAGACTATGGGGCAGCTATGAATGCGGCGGCAGGGCTCCAGCCAGCGGGCCTGCGAGCCCGTTACGAAGCGGAGATCCTGTACAGCGCAAGGAGCTACGACGGAGCACTCACTAAGGCCTTGGTCGCCATCGAGTCTGGGGATCGCGATGAGCTACTACTCCTGACATCCGTCAGGGCCGCGATCTGGGTGCTGGACAGCAACTCGGCAATCTTCTGCCAGCAGCTACTTCAGGGACGCGTGGTCGAGATGCAAGCGAGTGGTCTTGAGAACCACGAATGGTATGCAAGCGAGAGCCTCAAGACCGAGCAAATGGTGGGGGACTTGCTTGCAGGTGACCAAGCCACAGAGGGTGCCATCCGGAAGTCCAAGTCCTTGAGCCTAGCCGCCCTTGGGGCCGCCTTACTTGGTCTCTACCTTGCCCGCTCCAAGTCGCGCTGACACTCGCCTAGAGGAAGTTCAGCACGCCATTTCCTGCGGCATCAAACATGGTGTCTGTCCGAGCGCTGTAGTTGACTCCATTGGATAAGAAGTGCCGCCAAGGAAGGTTGCCACGCTCACCGATCAGACCCAGGGCACCGGCCGCAGCAACGCGAACTGGAGCTGGCCTAGACCTATCCCGTACAATTCCCGTGAGCATTTGAATCGAAGCGGAATCCCCGAGCTGGCCAAGGGAACTAGCCAGGGCGCTCACCGTCGCATTCGAGCTCGCCTTCGAGAGGCGATCCCTGAGCAGAGCAGTGGTGGCGGTCCGGTCCATCAAGCCTAGGCCGAGAGAGATGTTCTCAAGCGCCACGGGCTGGTAGCGAAAATGGTCCACGAGAATCTCCATCTTCGCCTTTGCGGAGCGCTGGTTGACGAGCCCGAGAGCGAGACCAGTGAAGCCGCGCACCGAAGCATTGCCAGACCGATCGAGAACCTTCTCCAACAGCTCACCTGCCTTGGGATCCCGCATCAGCCCACAGGCCAGAGCAGCCGTGCTGACTTCATCGACGCCATTGCTCTCGTTCAGCGTGATACGCATCTCAATCGCAAGATCGTCGCCGACGGAGAGCCCTGTGGCATGCATACGTGCGCCATGGGCTCCCGCGGCCAGGGCCACCCATGGACGGTCCGACTTGCGGCCCTTGAGATAGCGCTCCACAAGAAAAGCCTCGAGTTCATCGGTAGTCGTCTTCGGCGGCCTAGCGCCATCGCCACGGTTGCAAGCCTCGGCAAGGGCCATCAGCGCCATGTGGCGCGCATGGTGATCTTTGGACTCGCGCGCCAAGCTGTAGAGTCGGTCACGGACGAGGCTGTCCATGGGCCGGCCCCAGGCCGTACCCATTCGTCCCAAAGCTATCACTAGACCAGAGAGTTCGTGTCGATAGACTTTTCCATCGAGCCGCTCAAGCAATCCCTTCACAACTGCTTCCGCCATTGGGGCAGGTGAGTCTGCAGCTAGAGAGGCAATGGCCACGGGTAAATGCCCCGCAACAACGCGGTCATCCTCTTCATCGAGTAACAACCAAAGACGCTCAAGCAAGTCGTCCCGGTACCGAACTCCCACATCCGAATCCTTGTCTTCATTCGGAACCTCCAAGCTGCGCCTTGGATCCTTGAAGGGCAGCTGCATTTTTCCAAGCCCAATCGCCAAGGCGACGCGGACATCCTGATCCTCCTTGGGATTCTCAAAGTGGTGCAACATGGACAAGAGAATCATGCGGCGCACATCATCATTCTGTGCGCGACTGGCAATCAGGGACAGGCCGTAGGCGGCAAAGGCCCGGGCGCGCCCATTGAACTTGCCGTTGACCTGCTTCCGGATTTCCTTGCTGTTGGCCAGCGCAGCCAAGAGAATCTCGATTGCGCCTAGGTCGCCTTGGATCCCTAGGGACAGCAGAGCCGACTCCCGAGAGATTGGATCCCGGTCGGCCACTCCCGCCATAATCGTCGAGAGAATCAAGTCCTCTTGAGGAGCCCCGATGCGCCCCAGGGCGATGAAACTCGTTGCCGAAACTGTCCCCGTGCGATCCTCGAGTATTGCCTCGAAGAGCGCTGGCAGGATCTGCTCACCAAGGACAGTGCCTGAAGGCCTCGGCAGGACCGTAAGTTTCGCACCCTCGCCCGAAGAGGTGGTCGATGCTTGGAGCAGCTCGCGCAGGGGGAGCAGCTCGTCCTTGTTAAAGTACCACCAATAAGTCCAGTGAGACATGTCATCCGTGGACCCAGCTGAGGTTGCCGCGGCAGCACTTGCAGACGGCGGAGACTTGGGACCAGTCAACGTGATTGGATCACCGCTGGCCGCGGCATCTGCGGGCATGAAGGGGATCGGTTCGGGTGGGGCCTTGTAGTTTGATCCATGGCCCAAGGCCATGCCCGCCCAAGCGATCAAGATTAGCGCGCCCCAGAAGAGAGGCGAGGTGATTAAGCTGAGCGGCGAGATTCTGGACATAGGAACACTTTTGGGCAAGCAGCGGATTTCAATCCACAGCCTAGGACATAAGGCCAGCCTAGGTAACAGAATCTGCTCCTAGACTGGCCCTAATCGCCCGCTCAGGGCCCCACCTTGCGCCTAGAGGATGTCCAGGATCCCGGTCCCGTTCTCCCCAGTCAAGGTATAGGTGCTTGCGCGGTAGTTGATGTCCTTGCCGAAGGAGTAGTTCCATGGCAAATCCTCTGTCGCACAAATCGATCCTAGAGCAGCTGCGGCAAACCCACGTGCGGCATCAGGACGATCGGAACTCCCGAGTAGATCCACCAGCGGGGCCAGTGAGGTGCGATCTCCAATGAAGCCAAGTGCCCCAGCTAGGGCAGCTTGGGTCGTCAAGGATTCCGAGAGGGATAGTTTTTCAACTAGATCCGTCACAGCCTGCTCGTCCCCAAGAAGCCCAAGTCCGATCGCCGCTTGCCGCAGCAGTGGTCCATTGTAGGAGGCCTCACTCACGATGTCTCGAACGTCATCCTTCGCGCCGCTCGCACCTAGCATTCCAAGAGCCACGCAGATGTAGCCCCTAGCCTGGTCGTCCTTGATGTTGGTAAGCCTCTCGCGCAGAATCGAAATACTGTCCTCTTGTCCCGCCAGACCCGCCGCGATGGCGTAACCACCGACTCGAGCCGTACGCTCTTCGGATAGTTGCATATTCAGGGCCTGCACCAGAGGCAAGGGCGTCTCATCGCCCATTCCTGAGACGAAGAGCCCAGCACCTAGTGCCGACCAAGGCCGCATGGTGGAGTTGGCACCTGCGCCCTTGACCATACGGCTTAAGAAGTGCTTTTGAATCTCCAGGACACCGGTGTTGTCGTCGAGGTTCCCCTCTCGCGCCCCGACTTGGCCAAGGGCTACAAGAGAGAAGTAGCGGGATTGGGAGTCCAAGTTTTTTCCACTTGCCTCGCGCAGGCATTTTCGGATTTCCCGGTCGAGGTCATCCCCATCCCGGTCACCGAGTTGTCCCAAAGCCAAGACGCAGCTCTGCACAACAGCATCCTTTTCCGTCGTGCTTCTAGCTTGGATAACACTCATAAATGCCTCAGCAAGCTTAGGCTTCCACTCTGGCCCCAGAGTTGCGCTCTCATTCGCAATCCGCGCCATGCTCCTGGGGCAATGGGCCCTAGCGAGGTATGGGTTGGAGCGATCCTGGAAGTAGGTGAACAGGAACTCAGCCTGCTGCACGGATGACGTGAGATCACCCTCTTGCACAGCCAACTCCGGATTTCCCAGACCTAGATTCATGTTGCCCAAGGCTATGACGCAGGCGACTTCGATGTCCCGGGTTGCACTCTCATCGCCTAGCAATGCGATACGAAGAGCATTCGCGATCTCAACACGCAGAGCGTCCTTGGCTGTTGCACGCCCAATAAGGGAGAGGCCATAGGCGGCAAAGGTGCGCGTTCGGCGAGTCACCTCGCCACGTCCGACCTCTGCTCTTCCGGCAGCTGTGTCATTGAGCAAGTCCAGCAAGATGGCAACGGACTGGTCCTGGGCAAGGATGCCGAGGGACAGGGCGGCAGTCTCAGAGATCTCCTGGCTGTTGTCCTTCAGGAAGGGCCGGATGGCCTTTGCGAATGAGGAACCACCCTGCTCGCCATTGCCCTGTCCAATTTTTGCCAGGGCAACCATGCTGCCTGTGATGATGTCATTGTTCGTCTCCGCTTTCAGAGCCTTGAGTAGCGCGGGAACCACACGATCCTGAATATCGGCGCGGGTCGGAAGCATCCGGCCCTTTTGAATGCTCGTCTGGCCTTGCCCAGTGAACCAACCGACATCACCCGTTGTTGACTTGGCTCGGTTGAGGGTATCCCTCAGGTTTAGGTAGCTGGCCTTGTTGAACTCCCACCAGTAAGACCACTCATCCAAGACAAAGGCAGCTGCCGTTGGGGAGCTAGAGGGGCTGCCCTTGCCCGGCCCGGCAACGGGCCCATTGTTCGGGGTGCCGGGCCCACCGATAGGTCCCGAACCGGGGCCATTGGGGTCACCTGAACCAGGTTGCCCCGTAACGGGTGGACTGCCGCTACCACCGCCGCCACCCGCGGCAGGCGGGACCGTGTCACCTGGGCCGCGGTACGTCCCGCCATGGGGTGAAGCGATGGGGGAGAGGCAAAGGAAGCCGGAAGCAAGGAGTGCTGCGGCGATGGGAGAGTAGGTTGCGAACTTCATGTTTATGTAGGGTTGTGTTTGGAACGCTTGGATGCGCGCTTCGAATTGCGCGCTGTATGACAAAAGCAAGGCACGTGCCAAACATCTGTCAAGTCGCGTATTGGGCACTTATATCGCGTTCGGCACCCAGAGCAGCAC
>JBLHWM010000133.1:0-9058 GCA_047629095.1 Planctomycetota bacterium
TTTTCCAAGGCCAACCCGCATCCCCGCGCAGGAGACGCGCGGATCCTCCGCTGCACCTTATCCGTAGTGCTAAGCCATTGAGATTAGCCCCGGAGCTCAATCACCGGGCCCGCTTCCGAGCGCCCCGCTTGACGACGACTCCACGTCCGCAGGCGATGTCCAAAAGCCGCTAACGAAGCCCTCTGCGAAACGGCCGCGAGCCCAGGGCGCCCCCACCCCAAGACGGGGATGTGCTTCGAGCCCTAGGCCCCGGTGACCTTCACTTGGATCCCGCGCTGGCCAAGGGCCTCGAGGTACCAGCTCGTATCCACGGCCTCTTCAATCGGCCCGGCGCCAATCTTGGTCTTGCCGATTAGGACCCCGTAGAGGCACGCAGTTGCCGAATAGGCTGTGCTGCGCTCCATAGCGGTGAAGCCCGTCTGCGGGTCGCGCAAGTCGAACATCTCAAGTTCTAGCTGCCGGTCGCCAGCCCTCGCCGTGCAACGCAAGAACGCCAGGTCCTCGTCGCCCGGATGATCTAAAGCAGCCTCGAGGCAGGCGCCTAAAATCTTGCGCGGCGGGCCCTCGCCGGTCTCCTCGAAGAGCCCAAGGTCCTTGAGCAGCTCGAACTTAGCGTGGTGCCCGGCGTAGCGCACGGTCTTGTAGTCCAGGTCTTGGACGCGTCCCTCGAAGGACCAGGGCAGGGTGCTCAAGCCGCCGCTGGTGATGAAGGCTTCGAAGTCGCGCCCTGCACCGGCCAAATGACTCGGCATAGGCAATTGAATCGACTCGAGTTCGCCAAATGTTTCCACTTCGCAAATGCCCCCGCCGCGCAGGACTTGGGCCATTCCGAAGTACTCGTTGATCAGACCATTCACATTGAACAGCAACATGTAATCCAGGGGCGGCTTCGGGTCCGTCGGAAGGCCGCAGCAGCGGATGTGGATCGAATCGCAATCGCCCAGTTCGCCCAAGGTATGGGCAGCAAACAGGTTACCCATACCTGGCATCAGACCGCAGTCAGGTAGCACCGCGACGCTTTTGCCGTTTTCGTGACCCGCCGCCATGGCTAGTTGTTCGCGCACAATAGCCGTGTTGCCACCGAGGTCCGCAATATGGGTCTGGTGCCCTAAGGCAAAGCGCGTCATTTCCAGGGAGAAGCGGTAGGGCAGGCAGTTCATGCAGAGCTCGGCCTTGCCGAACAGCACGCCAAGGGCCCCCGAGACCTCATCCTCCCCATCCATGATCGCCATGGCTAGATCGAGCACGTGGACCTCCACATCCACGGGAGTGTCCCCCATCAATGCCTGCAGCCGCTGCGCCGCCTGGCTAAGGCCCTGACGATCGGAATCCACAAGAATTAGGCGCTTTGCCCCGCCGTGGAGGAACAAATCATGGGCTGCTGCAGTCCCCTGCATGCCCAAACCGAGGACGAGATAGGTGCTCATGGCGCCAACATAGCGCGGCAGCGGCTAGGAAACCCGCTCTGCAGGCCCTTCCCCTTCATTAAAAGTGAATTCATAGCCAAGGGTCAGGCCGCCACGGACCGATAATGGACTAGAGGCGCTAATCCGATTGCGCGCCCAAAGTTAGACCCCCCATTCTGCCTCTTAAGGCTCCATGTCCCAAGGCCTCTTCAATCCCCGCGAAATCCATTATCTGATGGCCGCCGAGTTCGACCGCTCGGTGCGCTTCGGCACGCCCTTGGCGTTCCTTCAGATCGGAGTGGACCGGCTTGGATACCTGCACGATTTATATGGGGAGGATTCGCGCCAAGAGATCCTCAGTGCGATCAATGAGCTCTTGCGGGCCTCGACCCGTGCCAGCGACCTATTGGGCTACCCCGAAGGCGATCGTATCCTAGCGGCGGTCCCCCACATCGAAGGCGAGCACGCCGACATGCTGGCGGAGCGCCTGGTGTCTGGCGCCCGAGGCCTGACCTTCGAGGCGGACGGTCGTACCCTGCGCATAACGGTTAGCATCGGCCTGACTCACACCGCCGACGGGACCGCGTCCTTTGCCAAGATGGTGCAGGACGCCAGGGACGCCGTGGACCTAGCCTCGGTGAAGGGTGGCGACAGGTTCCACAGGGTCAGTGCAGATCCACAAGCAGAGCTCGAGCTACCGATGGGAAGCCCAGCCACCGCGCCCAACGACACGCAGTTTCGCGACGCCCTACTCGCCGAGAGCCTCAACCAGGCACTCTCCGGCGAGGGCGGCCATGCGTTGCTCGCCCAAGAGCTACTCGGCAAGATCATGGACGAGGTCGAGTCTCGCTTTGAGAACACCAGTGGCAGCGACTCACGCCACGAGCTGCTTGAGCGCCGCGTTGCCAAGCTTGGCGACATGCTGTCGCGCACCGAGTCCCAGCTGCGCTCGGTGCTCTCATCAAAGGGACCCGAAGGGGTCGCTTCGATCTATCAAGACGTACAAGGACTCGATCAATCCGAGTCCAACGTGGGGCAGAAGAAAGATCTGCTCACGGCAATCTTCGATGCGAATTTGCGCATGAAGAAAATCATCGAAGAGGACAAGTCGTCCTCGAACGAAGAATAAAACGAGCCGACTTAGGGAGCCGGCACTGGAAACATGACTGAAGCAAACAAAGACCACGGCGTTCTGTATCTAGGTATCGATCTGGGCACATCCCGCACATCCATCAGTGCAAGCAACGGCGAGCGCGAGACGCTCTCTTCCTTCGTCGGATACGCAAAGGACGTAGTGGCGCGAAAGTCACTGGGCAAGAGCGTACTCTACGGTGATGAAGCACTGTCCAAGCGCATGTCCCTGGACCTCTATCGCCCCCTCTCCAAGGGTGTGATCCAAGAGGGCGAGGACACGGTGCACGGCAAGGGCGACAAGGAGGGCAACCTGCGCGCCGCCGCTGACTTGATCAAGGAGATTATCGCCCGCGCCAAGCCGCGCCCGGACGAGCTGGTCTACGCCGTCATCGGCGCGCCGGCGGAAGCCTCGATCCATAACAAAGAAGCCATCCTGAACGCCGCGCGCGGATCCGTGGATTCGGTCATGCTGTGCTCGGAGCCCTTCGCCGTGGCCTATGGCCTCGACATGCTGGACGACGTGCTGGTGATCGACATCGGCGCCGGCACCGTCGACCTCTGCCGCATGCACGGCACCATGCCCGAGGAAGCGGACCAGCTCACCATGACCTACGGCGGCGACTTCGTGGACGCCGCTTTCCGGGAGCGCCTGGAGGCAACCCTAGAGGGTGCCAGCTTCTCCCCGAAGATGGTGAAAGACGCCAAAGAGCGCTATGCAAGCGTCGCAGACGGCATGGAGCCCGCCATCGTCAACTTCCCGGTCAACGGAAAGCCGACCACATTCGACGTCACGGACCAGCTGCGCGAAGCTTGCCGCCTGATCATCCCCCCGATTGTCGAAGGACTCGGTAAACTGATCGCCTCATTCGACCCTGAATTCCAAGACCGCTTGAAGGACCGCGTCCTACTAGCCGGTGGCGGATCACAAATCCGGGGGCTGGACACTGCCATCGAAGCCTGCATGCACGACATGCTTGGGCGCGGCAAAGTGCAGCGTATCGAAGAGCCCCTTTACGGTGGTGCCAACGGCGCTCTGAAGATCGCCCACGACATGCCCGCCGAGTACTGGGAACAACTCAAGTAGTCCCGGCAGTCCGCCCAAAACGTCAGTACACCCAATAGGTTGTGGCGGTTCGAATCACGGACCGCCACAACCGTTTTCTATACCCACTCTCCGCGCACGGCGCGGTAACCAAGCAATGAGCTCCAACCCGAACGACTCGCTCAACGACGAGATCGAAAAGTCCCTAGCGGGAATCAACCTGCAGGACATGGACATGAGTCCTGAACCCGCACCAGCCAAGGGCGCCGACAAGAGCGGCCTCACCCGTGGCATCATCGAGGGAATCTCCGGCACCGACGTCTTCGTCGAGCTCGGCCCCCGTCAACAGGGCGTCATCGCCCTGGATGAATTCGATGAAGATCCCAAGCCTGGTGAGGCTTTCGACTTCAGCATGCACGGCATGGAGAAGGACGGCATCTGGCGCCTGTCCCGTCGCCAAGCCCGCATGGTCGCGGCTTGGGGTGACGTCCAAGAGGGCTCCCAGGTCAAGGCCACGGTCACCGCGCTCAACTCCGGTGGCCTCGAGTGCACGGTCGGTCCGATCAGCGCATTCATGCCCGCTAGCCACGTGGACCTCGGCCGCGTCGAAGACCTCAGCGTCTTCATCGGCCAGAGCTTCATCTGCGTGGTCATCGAGGCGGACATGGCGAAGAAGCGCATCGTGCTCTCGCGCAAGAAGGCCATGATGGCCGAGCGCGATGTGGCCCGCGAAGAGACCATGTCCGGACTCAGCTCCGGCGACGTGCGCGCAGGCAAGATCATGCGCCTCGAGTCCTTCGGTGCATTCGTCGACATCGGCGGTATCGAGGGTCTTCTGCACGTGTCCAACATCAGCCGCAAGCGCGTCGAGGACATCAACGAGGTGCTCAGCGTTGGCCAACAGGTCAAGGTCATGGTGCTCGAGCTCAAGGACGGCGGCAAGAAGATCGGCCTGGGCATGAAGCAGCTCGAGGAGAACCCTTGGGACTCGATCACGTACCGCTACCAAATCGACCAGGTCGTGCCCGGCAAGGTCACGCGCCTAGCGGACTTCGGCGCCTTCGTTGAGATCGAGGACGGCATCGACGGCCTCCTGCACATCTCCCAGATCGGTGCCACCACCCGCCTGCGCAACGCCGGCGAGGCCCTGACCCTCGGACAAGAGCTCAGCGTCCGCATCCAGGACATCGACGCCGGTGCCGAGCGCATCAGCCTGTCCCGTCTCGACAACCGCGGCGCCGTCATCGGCTCCGACGACTCCGTCGCCTCGTCCGACATCGACGCCGCCCTAGGTGGCGATGAGAACGCCGGCAAGACGAACCTCGGCGACCTCTTCAAGGCCGCCATGAAGAAGTAGCACCGCTACCTCTTCGAGACTGCACAGGGGGCGGATGGGACTCGTCCCATCCGCCCCCTGTGCGTGGCCAAGTCCCTCGGGGCAACCTAGTTGCGCTGCCCGATCTCCGAGAGCTTCGCGTCGAGGCACTTGCCCATCGTCGCAAGTGCCACATTGTGCTCTGGCAGCACGGCTAGGTTCTGCCACTCGTTGGGATCGACCCTGTGGTCGTAGAGCTCCTCGGAGCCATCGCTGTAGCGGATGTAGCGATAGTCGCTTGTCCGCAGGCTGAAGCAGCCCTCCCGCAGGGTGGTCAGGGAGTCGTGGGGCCAATCGGCGTCCACGTTATTCATCAGCGGTACCAAGCTGTGCCCGGCGAGGTCCGAGCGCTCACGCAAGCCGGCGAGTTCGATCAAGGTCGGGTAGATGTCGATCAAGTTCACAGGGCTCTCGCTTACCGAGCCGGGCTCTCCAGAGCGTGGATCCACGATCATGAGCACGGCCCGCGCCGCTTCCTCCCAGAGGGTCTCCTTGGCCCAGTGCTGCTTCTCGCCGAGGTGCCATCCGTGGTCCGACCAGAGCACGATGATCGTGTTGTCTCGATGGGGGCTCGCCTCAAGAGCGTCGAGCACCTTGCCCACACAGGCGTCTGCGAAGGTCGTCGAGGCAAGGTAGGCCTGAACCATCTCGGGCATCAGCCCAAGGTCGCCAAAGCGATCGTTTCTACCGGACATGGAATTGGCCGTGGTCTTCGCGATCTCCTGCCCCATCGGGGGAATATCGTCAAGGTCGTCAGCGAGCACTTCCGGCCCGATGATCGAAGCCAGTGGGTGCATGTCGAAGTACTTCTCCGGCGCGTGCCAGGGCAAGTGTGGATGGTAGATTCCTACCGCTAGAAAGAACGGGTTCTCATGGGCCTGGCCCAGCTGCCCCACCGCCCAATCGGCAACCATCCCGTCGTCCATTCTCCCATCCGGAACCTGTAGCGCTTGCATCAGGTTCCGGATCGGGTCCGCAGCCATAACCTCTTTGCTTGGTTGTGCGCCATGGGGTTTGTGCTTCTTCATGGATGGAAAAGCCTCGTCCCAGGATGCCTCATCCGGCGGGATTTGATGGTGAAACATCTTCCCCCCCCGCATGGAGCGGTACCCGTGCTCGGAAAAGTACTGGGGCAGGGTCACGGCGTCGCGCATCCCATCGAGCTTGCGGAAAGCGAGCTTGTTGTCGTAGACGCCGGACTGACTTGGCTCTATTCCCGTGAAGACCGCCGTACGTGACGGATTGCAGAGCGGCGCGGGGCAGCTTGTGTTCGCAAAGAGGATTGCCCGATCCGCCAGGGAATCCATGTTGGGCGTTAGAGCTTGGGGATGTCCCCCAAGGAAGCCGGTCCAGTCATTCAGGTCATCAACGGCGATGAAGAGAATGTTCGGCGGCTGCACCTTGTCTGGAGTGGAACTCCTGCCCAGCCCAAAGGCGATGGTTATGGTGCAGATCCCAAGAAAGAGGAGGACGAGTCGGAACATGGTGAGTTGTGGAAGCGCGTGAGGGGGGCACGCCATGATGCCATCGGTCGCGATCTCGGACGTGGGAAACATGCCCCAATTATGGAGCTGCCCCTAGGGCTGTCTCGGGAGCCCGACTCAGAGACTCGTGCTAGGAGACCGCCAAGGGTTCTTCGCCCCGGCGATCCTCGCCGGGGACGTTGGTGTTCCGCTGCAGCCACTGAAAGACCTGCTCGGGATCGTCGGCCTTCCCATGCCAAAGCAAGATTTTCTCCTCTTCCCCCCGGGTCCTAACGGTCAGGCCCACATCAGTCTCCGACCGGTGCTTTTGACTTGTCGTTATCCGCCTAAGGTCAATGCCCTCGACCGCCAGGATCCTCTTGGTCCACCGCAGCGGTCCAATCGATTTCCTCAACCCCAGAACCTCCTTGGACATGGAGAGCTGAGTCGATGTCCCTCCCATCCAAAGGCTAAACAACCCCATGCTCATGGCCACGACAGTCCAAAGGTAGAGGAAGCGTGTGCCGCCCGCGTCGATTTCCGAAAGGGGCAGAGCCTTGCCCGAGCCATAGGCGAAGTTGATCCATGGGGCACTCGCGATGCCGATAAAGACGAGGGCTCCAAAGAAGCCCGGGAGGCGCTTCGTCCAACGACATGGCACAGCGTAGGTCCAGTCGCCAACCTGCTCGGTTGGTGGCCCGCCCTTGTTCATACCAAGCTGCCCAAGACGAAATCCACGCGTTCGTCCACGGGCATCTCGGGCACTGGGATGACGGCGAAGCCGCGCTCCTCATAGGTGCCCTTCAGATGGTCGCGAATCAACAGAGAGCGCGTCCTATCGCTGGTGCGGCCGCTGTCCGCGCGACCGTCGAAGTCTCTAAGTGTGTCGAGCAAGAAGACACAATCGTAGGGCAGGTCGCGGCAGCCGGCCTCGACCTGCTCGGGGACGGGGCGCTCGTAGACATGGCAATAGGCGATGCCGTCGGGGCGTCCGCGATCGAGGAACACTAGGCCTGTCCTTGAGCTCTCCACCGCAGTCTCTTCCAGCTGGGCCTGCTTCTCGATGATCTTCACCTGGAAGGCGCCGGTGTGCTGCTTGCGCCAGGCGGCTTGGCCCTCGAGGCCCAGCTCCGTGGTGAGCTCGTCGATGACCAGGATCGCAGCCTCTCCAACGATGGCGTGGCCCTTTGCCGCAAGGGCCTCGATCAATGTGGTCTTGCCGGAGCAGGGGCCGCCGGTGATCACGATGCGTCGAGTGGAGTGGCTCATACGAGGCACTTTACACGGCCCGCTTTCCCTTCGCGCGACTTGCCCCGGCGATTTCCGTGGGGTGGGGCTATTTCTTGCTCAAAGCGGTCCACTCACCCAGCTTCGCGGCGAGTTCCTGCGGTCGGATGGGCTTCGACAGATAGTCGTCCATGCCCGCGTGGATGCACTTCTCCCGGTCCCCGGCCATGGCGTTTGCTGTCATCGCAATGATCGGCACATCGTGGTTGCGCACACTGGAGGTCGCGTCCCGGATAACTCCCGTTGCAGCGTACCCATCAAGATTAGGCATCTGGCAGTCCATCAGAACAACCGAGTAGGAGCGCTCTGACAGGATGTCCACGGCGACTTGGCCATCTTCGGCGAGATCGACTTCGTAGCCCAACTTTTTGAGCACCGCCATCGCGAGCATCTGGTTGATCTTGTTGTCCTCCACCAGCAGGATGCGAATCGGCTCAGACTCAGGGGCCTCATCCCCTCTAGCTAGTTCGTCGTCCGCGTCATGCCTAGGGAGCTGCCTCTTCTGGTCAACGTCGAGAGTCAGCGCCCCCGCTTGCCTAATGTCGCTCCCAAGAGATACGGCGAGAACCTTTATCATCGAGTCGAGCAGGCTCGAGGCTTTCAGCGGCTTGGTGAGCGTGGTCTCGAATCCACCTGCGCGCAATCGGCCGTGGTCGATTTTGGTGCCGAGGGGCAAGAGTAAAATAGAGATCGGCGAGCCTAGACCGGGCTCTTCCGAAGCGAACTTTAGGGTCGCGGCGTGCGAATTGACCGCGGCGTGATCCACCAGAAGGATGTCGTAGGGGTGGCCTGCAGCTGCGCTTCGGACGAGCTGCTCTCGGGCCATCTGCGGGCTTGCGACGGCAGTATGCTCGATTTTCCACCGCCCAATAATCGTACAAGTCGACTCCAGGGAAAGTTGGTTGGAATCCACTACCAGGATGCGCGGAGCGGACTTGCCTTGCAGTGCGTCTGGGAGGATACGGCTGGATTCTACGGTTTCAAATTGCGCGGTGAAGTGGAAGGTTGCGCCCTTGCCCAAGACGCTCTCTAGGCCGATCTCTCCGCCCATCAGCTTCACAATTTGACGGGAGATGGCCAGGCCGAGCCCCGTGCCCCCGTACTCCCGGGTTGTCGACGCGTCAGCTTGGGTAAAGGCCTCAAAGAGGCCAATCTGATTCTTCTCAGCGATACCAATCCCCGAGTCCGAAATCTCGAATCCCAGGGTGATTCTCTGCTCGTCCGTGGAGGCGACCCTCACGCGTATGGCCACATGGCCCTCGGAGGTGAACTTGATCGCGTTGCCCACGAGGTTTGAGATGACTTGGCGAAGTCGCATCGGATCACCCGCGACCACATAGGGCACCTCGCT
>JBLHWM010000134.1:0-8992 GCA_047629095.1 Planctomycetota bacterium
AGCATGATCATGCCTTCCATGCCGGCGACGCCCGTGTAGGCGAATGCGCCGAGGGTCATCGCAGCGATGATCGAGCCCACGTAGGACTCGAACAGGTCAGCGCCCATGCCGGCGACGTCGCCAACGTTGTCGCCAACGTTGTCGGCGATGGTGCCGGGGTTACGGGGGTCGTCCTCGGGGATGCCGGCCTCGACCTTACCAACCAAGTCGGCGCCAACGTCGGCGGCCTTGGTGAAGATACCGCCGCCAACGCGGGAGAAGAGGGCGATGGAGGAGGCACCGAAGCTGAAGCCAAGGACCTTCTCAAGACCCGAGGTCGTGATGGTCTCGACGCCGTTGATCGTTTCAAAGCCGTAGGCGAGGGTGAAGCCAGCGACGCCGAGAAGCGCCAGGCCAACCACGCTCATTCCCATGACCACGCCAGAGCTGAACGAAACGCTAAGGGCGTCCGCCAAGCTGTTGGTGGCTGCTTGGGTCGTACGCACAGCGGCGCGGGTGGCCGTGAACATGCCGAAGTAACCGGCGATCGCCGATGCCAGGGCACCGCAAACGAAAGCGATTGCCGTGTCGACGCCGAGGCCCGTAGTGGGGTCCGAAGCGCCAATGGCGATGGCGACGATGACGACGAAGACGGCAAGCCAGGTGTACTCAGCCTTAAGGAAGGCGGCAGCACCATCTTGGATCTGCTTGGCGATGTCGCGCATCACTTCGTTGCCGTCGTCGCGCTTCATGATCGAGAAGTAGCGCACAACTGCGAAGATCAAAGCGGCGATTGCCGCGACGATTGAGATATGTAGGAATGAGTCCATCAGAGGTGGCTGGTGGGTTCAGCTAGGGGGTGTCGACAGGGCGTTTGGGGAACGGCTGCACGGGATAAGTGGCAAGGTTGCCATCGCGGTGGGCGTGCTTTTTACCTACTAGAGGTAGAAAGGGGCCCCGCCGGGAAAATGGGCATAGAAGGATAGCGATTGCTCCCAAAAGGTCAATAGGGTGGCCCGATCTCTTGAGCTTGCCCCGTCCCGATACCCCTTATTTGGGTGCTAATTAGCCGTTAGCCGGGTTTTAAGCGGGTCGAGCGGGATCGTCGATCCCGTCCCGGCGCTCTTCGACGCTGGGCGCGTCTTTCGGGGCAGGCGGCTCGATTCCCAAGTCGGGAGCCTCTGCATGCATCTCCGCCGCTGCCGTCACGGGGCCATGTAACCCGGCCTTGGCGCGGGCCACCTCGGCCTTGCTCTTGCGCTTGACCACCAGCAGAATGATCAGCAGCGCTAGGACCAGGAACGCGAGGACGAGGTGCAGGTGCTCCATCTGGTCCTTGAGTTTGTCCATCTGGCCGCCGAACAGGCGCCCCACATGGATCGACAGGGGCACGGTAATCAGCACTCCAATCGCGTCCAGGGTAATGAAGCGCGAGTACTTCATGCGCATGGTGCCCGCCACAAAGTACCCGGGAATGCGGATCCCCGGCAGGAAGCGGCACATGAATGTGGCCCAGTTGCCGTGGTCGAGAAAGCGCTTCTCGAGCCTGGCAAAGCGTTCCGGGTGCAGGATGCGGCTGATGAAAGGCCGCTTGAGCACACTCTTGCCGTATTTGTGCCCCAGGAAATAGGGGATCGAGTCGCCCAGCAGGATCGCGGCGGAGCAGACCAGGGTGATCAGCCAGAAGTCAGCCTCGCCTTGGTGAACCAGCAGCCCCGAGCCAATCAAAGTGACTTCCTCGGGCAGAGGAAGCCCCAAACCGCATAGCAGCAGAATGAGGAAGGGCCCAAGGTAGGTGAACTGTTGGATCAACTCCTGGGCGGAGCTGGTGATGTCTAGCAGGATGGGATCCATAGCGCAGTTGCAGTATACGCGAGAGTTGCCCAGCGTTTCGTCAAGGCTCATTGAATGCTGGGCTCCAAGGTGGATAATCTCAGGGCTGCACAGGCTGTCCCATCTTAATAGAGGTCGCTCCACCGAGTCGCTTCGCAACCTGGCACCACCTTGCCTATGACTCACCCCCTTCTGGCCCTGCTCGCCGACGAATCTACCTTCGACTGGACCCAGAGCTCGGTCTACTTCCTCTGCTTCGTTGCAGGCGGAACGGTAGTTGTGTTGCAGAGCGTCCTGATGCTCTTCGGCTTTGGTGGCATGGACGACCTCGATGGTCTCGAAGATGGCGGAATGGAGCTAGAGGGCAGCGAGAGCGCTTTCGGCTTCCTGTCCGTTCGCGCGGTCTCGGCGTTCTTCACCATGTTCGGCCTGTCCGGGTGGGGTGCCACCGAAGCCGGATGGAGTACGCCCGCCACGATCGGCATCTCCCTTGCTTGCGGCGTCGGGATCATGCTTGTGGTGGTCTACATCCTAAGCCTGCAGAAGAACCTCTACTCAGAGGGCAACCTGCGCCCGGAGAAGATTGTCGGCGACACCGCCAAGGTTTACCTCCGCATTCCAGCTGGCGGCAAGGGCCGCGGCAAGATCACGGTCTCGATTCAGGGCCGCAGCGAGCAATACGACGCTCGCACGGCAGCTACAGCAGAACATGAGATACCTACCGGGGGCCAAGTGCAGATCATCCGCATGATCACTCCGGGTTCCTTTGAAGTCAAAGCGCTCTAGCCCGTAAGGCATCTCGAAAACAACCAGTCATCGCAACCCAGAATATTATCCCTATGAGCTTTACCCCATTCTTAGCTGAAGGCACGTTCGTCGCAGACAACATCGTCGGCGTCACGATCGTCTTCGGCGTACTGATCATCTTCGGATCGATCATGGTCCTCGCGCGCCGCTACAAGCGCTGTCCCTCGAACCGCATCCTGATCGTCTACGGTAAGACGGCCGGCGGCCGCTCGGCCAAGGCCGTGCACGGTGGTGGTACCTTCGTCTGGCCCCTGATCCAGAACTACGACTACCTGTCCCTGGACCCGATGCAGATCGAGACGCCCCTCGAGGGCGCCCTCTCGCTAGAGAACATTCGCGTGTCCGTGCCGAGTGTCTTCACGGTCGCCATCGGCACCGAGAACGAGCAGATGAACAACGCCGCCGTGCGTCTTCTCGGTCTCACCACCAGCGAGATCATGAAGCAAGCCGAGGACATCATCTTCGGTCAGCTGCGCCAGGTCATCGCCGGCATGCGCATTGAGGAGATCAACCGCGACCGGGACTCGTTCTTGGGCCGCATTCAGGAGAACCTCGAGCCCGAGCTCGAGAAGATCGGCCTGATCCTGATCAACGTGAACATCAAGGACATCACCGACGAGTCCGGCTACATTGAGGCCATCGGCCGCAAGGCCGCATCGGAAGCCGTCCAGCAGGCGCTCATCGACGTGGCCCAGCAGGAACGTCACGGTTCCATTGGTGTCGCCGAGGCTGGCCAGGAGCGCGAGATTCGCGTGGCCCAGGCCGAGAAGTCCCGGGACATCGGTACCGCGGAAGCGGAGCGCGAGCGCGCCGTCCGCTTGGCCGACCTGGAGAAAGAGAAGATCATTGGCGAGCGCCAAGCTGCCTTCGAGCAAGAAGCCGCGGTCAAAGATGCCGAGCGCGAGATGCGTGTTCGCGTCGCCTCGGCCAACGCCCAGGCCATCACCGGTGAGAACGAATCCAAGGCCGCCATCGCAGCCACGAACGCCGAGCTGCAAGTCCGGGAAGCCGAGGCTTTCCAGACCGGTGAGTCTCGCCGTCGTCAAGCGGATGCCGCCGTGCGCGAAGCCCAGTACATCGCTGAAGCCAAGGCCGCCGAGGCCGAGGGTACGAAGCGAGAGGCTGAGACCCGCGCTAGCCTAGAGTCCGTCGCGAAGGCTGAAAAGGCCCAGACGATTGTGGCCGCCGAAGCTTCGGCAGAACGCCAGCGCATCCTAGCCCGCGGTGAGGCCGACGCGATCTTCGCCAAGCTCGACGCCGAGGCCCGCGGTAACTACGAGATCCTAGCCAAGAAGGGCCTGGGCCTCGAGCAGATCGTCAAGTCATGTGGTGGAGCACCCGAAGCCTTCCAGCTGATGATGCTCGAGCACATCGAGGCGATCTCCGAGACCGCGGCGACTGCGATCAGCAACATCAAGTTCGACAAGATCGTCGTCTGGGACGGCGGCCAAGAGGGCGGCGGTGCCGGAGGCTTCATCAAGAACCTAGCCGGCTCACTGCCCCCTGCCCTTCAAATCATGAAGGACATCGGCGGCGTAGAGATGCCCGAGTTCATCGGAAAGCTGACCAGCGACCAGCCCGGCAAAGGCGCCCCGAAAGAGGGCGAAGACGAGGCTCCCGCAGCAGAAGAGAACGCCGAGGCAGCTCCCGAATAGTCTCGAGCAAGTGAGCGCTCCTCCAGGGGAGCAGTGAAAAATAAGGCCGTGGAAGACTCTCTTCCGCGGCCTTGTTCTATTCCCACCAAGGTCAACCCTGTACCAGCGAGCCCGGTTGGGGGCGCTAGCCCTTTAGACTTCGCCGTCGAAGTAGGGCAAGGTTGGGCCGCGGCGTAGGATCAGGCCGGTCGCGCGGACGGCTACTTTGTCCGAGTCGGGATACTCGCAGACATCGGCTTTGACTCGGTTGCTGACGGCCAGGTAGACGAAGGGCTGCTCGCTCTTGTTGATGAACTGATGCGCAACGCCCGTGCCTCCCGGGAAGGAGGCGAAGTCACCGACTGTGACCTCGAGCTGCTCCTCGACATCGGCGTCACCTTGACGCAGGATCGCCACTCCACTGAGCACGAAGAACATCTCCTCCTCGGTGTGGTGGAAGTGGTAGGGGCACGAGACCCGGCCTGGATCTAACGAGACGACGCAGTAGCCTAGGTCCTTCGTTCCCAGGGCGCTGCCGACCTCCTTGGACCCCGCGCCGAACTTCCCGGTCTCTCGAGCCCAGGCGCGTTCGGGGAGGTCCTTGTGCTGCACGATGTTCTTAAAGTGCCCGCGGGCAAACTGCTCTTCTTCTTGGCTCATGGATCGAGTCTGTTGGTTGATGGAGGTGTCTCTACTTCGTGGGCGATAGGCGCCGGGAAACGAAGCGGGCGGGACTCCATGCAATCTAGCATGGAGCCCCGCCCGCGATGTTTACCGTCTTAGCTAAGGCTACTCGGCCCTAGGACTGACCTAGCCCAGCCTCTGGATCTTCTTTGGAAGGAGCCGCGTCCTTTGACCAGAGGCGCTTGATGTTCCGCGGAAGGTCGTGCACGTCTTCGATGATCAAGTAGAAGGCGGGGATCAACACCAAGGTGATGAAGGTCGCGAAGACGACGCCAAAGGCCAGGCTGACCGCCATGGGCAACATGAACCGGGCTTGCAGACTCTTCTCTAGGAGAAGCGGCGTGAGCCCAGCGAAGGTCGTCATGGTCGTCAGCAGGATCGCGCGGAAGCGGCGCGTGCCACCGGCGATGACGGCATCCCTTGCACTGAGTCCCTTCTCTTTGCGCTGCTTGTCGGTAAAGTCGATCAAGACCAGCGAGTCGTTCACCACGATTCCAGTGAGCGCCATGATGCCGATGATCGAGAACATGGACAGGTCGAAACCCGTGATCATGTGCCCCCAGAAGGCGCCAATCAGACCAAAGGGGATCGCCAGCATAATCGCCAGGGGCCGCGTGTAAGAGCGCAGGGGGATCGCCAAGAGAATGAACATGGCGAGCAGGGCAGTGATGCCATTGCGCATCATCTCACCCATGAACTCGTTCTGCTCCTTACCCGGTCCCTCGAAGGAGGTCGACACCGTGGGGTGATCCGCAAGTAGTGCGGGTAAGACCGTCTCCGTGAGCAGCTGCTCGAGGTCACTCGGCGTCAGCAGCTTCGTGTCGAGGTCCGCCACCACGTCGATGGTGCGCCCGCGGTTCGCGCGGTTGATGGTCGAGAAGCCAACACCAGGAGTGATCGTGGCCACCTGTCCAAAGGGCAGCTCCAGGCCGTCCTTCAGGCGAATGCGCATGTTCTCCAACGCCGCAAGGGTGCGCCGCTCGGTCTCTGTGTAGCGCACGAAGACCTTCACTTCGTCCCGCCCGCGCTGGATCGTCTGCACCTCTTCGCCGTAGAAACCCTGGCGCACTTGGCGCACGAGCTCCAGATAAGTGAGCCCCGCCGCCTCGCCTTCGGGTGTGATGCCAATCTCTAGCTCGCGCTTGCCCGCGGCAAAGTTGTCGCGCACGGAGACCACACCGTTCATGCCGGTGAGCTTGTGCTTCAGTTCATCCGCCAAGCCGCGTAGTTCGTCCATGTCTTCGCCCCGCAGCTGCACGTCGATGTCGCCATCTCCGCCCATCATGTCTGCGGAGAAGGTCAAGGCCTCGGCCCCTGGAACATTGCCAGTGCGCGCCTCCCAGAGGTCGGCGAACTCCTGGCTGGCGACCTCGCGGAACTCCGCCGAGAGCAGCTCAACATTGACCTCGGCTAGGTGCGCTCCGGAGTAGGAGCTGCCGGTGCCTCCCGCGACGCGGGACTGCTTCTCGCGGTAGGGTTGCCCGCCGAGGGCCGTCATGATGGAGACCACGATAGGCTTGCCTTCTTGCTTCTCCAACTCAATGCCGAGCTCCCTCGCTGCGACTTCGAACTCGAGGATGGCCTCGCGGGTCGTGGCCAAGGGTGTACCCAAGGGCATGGTGAGCTCGACGGCCACATTGTCGGCCTCGATCTGCGGGAAGAAGTTGAACTTCAGCCAGCCCGCAGCGGGGAGAGCCAGGGTCACGACGAACATGGCAATGCCCGCGGCCAGGGTGGCGTAGCGGTAGGTGATTCCGATCTTAAGACTGGGCTTGTAGACGCGGTCGATGAAGAGGGTGAGGCCCTTGTCGACGCCGTTCTGCAGGAAGCTCAGGAGGCCGGGATTCTCGATCTTCTCGTCCGCCGGAAGGTGGCGCAGGTGCGCGGGCAGAACGAACAGAGACTCGACCATTGAGAAGATCAGCACCGCGATCACGATCAATGGAATGTTGCGCGAGAACTGCCCCATGGTGCCGGGCATAAACAGCATCGGCGTGAACGCGACCATCGTGGTAAGGATCGCAAAGATGACCGGCTTCGACATTTCGGATGCACCGGTGGTCGCCGCCCAGAGGCCGTCTTTCTTGCCTCGCTCGGTCTGCCTGTTGTGGTGGATGTTCTCCGCAACCACAATCGCGTCGTCGACCACGATTCCCAGTACGATGATGAAAGCGAACAGGGAGATCATGTTCACCGAGACGTCCATGTAGGGCATCAGCCAGATGCCCCCGAGGAACGACACGGGAATACCCACGGTAACCCAGAGCGCAAGCCGCAGGCGCAGGAAGAGCGCAAGGGTAATGAGCACAAGCACAAGACCCTGGGCGCCGTTCTCCAGCATCAACGAGAGGCGGTCCTTGAGCATGGCCGTCTCGTCTCCGGTGATGGAGAGGACGAGCTCGTCGGGCAGCTGGGCCTTGTACTCATCCAAGAACTTCTGGGCCGAGGGGCCGATGGCCAGGGCGTCCTGGTCGCCGACACGGAAGATGTCGATCATGGCCGCGGGCTTGCCGTTGAAGCGCAGCTCTTGGTCGGTATCCGCGAAGCCGTCGCGGATGTCCGCGACCTCCCCAAGGGTGAGGTCGGTTCCATTCGGAAGGTGGCGCAGGGTGATCGCTGCGAACTCCTTGCCCGAGTAGGCCTGTCCTTTGCCGCGCAACAGAATCTCTCCGCCATCAGTCTTGATGCTGCCGGTGGGAATGTCGAGCGAGGATTGGCGAATGGCGTTCGAGACCTCGTCGAAGGTCATGCCATAGCGGCGCAGGTCTTGCTCGCGCACCTCGATGGACATCTCGTAGGCTGGCGCGTTGATCAGCTTGACTAGGGAGATGTTCTTGAGGCCCGTGAGACCACTCTGGATGTCAGCGGAGATCTCGCGCAGGGTGCGCGCATCGGCATCGCCCCAGACGACGACCTTCATGGCGCTATTGTTGAGGTCCACCAGGCTGACGGTGGGCTCCTCGGCGTCATCGGGGAAGGAGTCGATGCGATCCACCGCGGACTTGATGTCCGCGAGCATCACGTTGCGGTCCGTGCCGAACAGCAGCTTGACCGTGACCGTGCCCATACTCTCGCTCGCGGTGGACGTGACCTCGTCCACACCGGAGAGTCCTTGGACATTCTCTTCGATACGCATGCAGATCGACTTCTCGATCTCTTCCGGTGCCGCACCTGGGTACGGCATCTGGATTACGACCGAGTCCACGACAATCGTGGGCACGACCTCCTGGCGCAGGCTCGGCATAACGCCGAGCCCAAGCACAACGATCCCCAACATGATCAGGTTTGCGGCGACGCTGTTGCCGGCGAACCATGCGATGACACCCTTCATGAGCCCGGCTGCTCCACGAGCACGTCCATGCCCTCTACCGAGATCGTCGGTGCCAGGGTGACCAAGCGTATGGCCTCGCCCGGCATGAAGTCACCCGCGATGAGGGCTTCGGTCTTGGTGAACTTGAAGAAGTCAGAGCGCTGTCGGCGCAGCTTGTTGTCGGCGTCGACGGTGAAGAAGCTGCCATCGACCTGCAGCGCAGAGCGCGGGATCGCGGTGACGGAAACGTCCTCGAGGCCGCGGATGGTCGCCGTGACAAACAGGCCCGGCAGCAGGCTCGAGACCTCCATGCCTGGGCTTTCCTGGACTGGCCCAAGCAGCGTCGCGATGAGCGTGACCACAGGATTGCGGCTATCGAGCATGGGCACCGTTCGCGAACCCGCGGCGCGCCAACTATAGGTCTTGCCGCCAATCTCGGCGCTTACGATCAGCTTCAACTTCTTGGCGCCAGCACCCGACAGGCCCAAGTCGATGAACCCGAGGTCGCTATGGGGAATCGTGAGGCGCACCTCGAGGTCGTCGACCTTCTCGATGGTCAAGAGCGTTCCCCCGGGCGCGACGCGCTGGCCGAGCTCGACCATCTTGGAGACCACGCGTCCATCAAAGGGCATGCGCAGGATCGCGCGATCCAGGGCCAGCTGGGCTTGCCCCTCGGAGACCTTCGCGCCTTCGACCGCGGCCTTGGCGGCGGCGATCTGCGGCGCGCGCGTAACCAGTGCCGGCG
>JBLHWM010000135.1:0-8983 GCA_047629095.1 Planctomycetota bacterium
TCAAGAGCCCGTCGATGGCGATGGTGAAGAGGTCGTCCTTCTCGGCGGTCTCGGCCAAGTGTTGGAAGATGCGGATCGCACGTTGAGTCTGCCCGGATTCCTTCAACAGGTTGCCAAGCATGAGCCAGGATTCGATGCGGTTGGCATCGCCGGCAATCCCCTTTTGGTAGGCCAGGATCGCCTCGTCCTTAAGGCCGGCTAGGGCCAGCACACCAGCCTCGAACTCGGCGGCATCACTGCCTTCGCCCTCAAGGTCTTTGAGCTGGCGCAGAATGTCCCGGGCGTCCTCGGGCTTGCCGCGCTCAAGCTGGCTCATCGCCAACTGGCGCAGGTAGTCGGGCTTGCCGTCCGGGTCAATCTCGATCAGCTCTTTGACGGTGCGCTCGTAGTGGTAGAAGTCCGTGCACGACAGGTACACCCGGGCCTTCTCTTGCAGAGCGTCCACAGCGTCGCCGCCGGAGGTGCGCAGGAACTCGTCGATGATCTCACTGGCCGAGACGGGATCGCCCACTTTGGAATAGAGCCGCACCAAGAGTCCGGTCTCGCGTTCCGTTGCGGTGCCATCCAGCAGGCTCTGCTCCAGGTCAATCGCGATGTCGGCCAGCTTGCCCAGGCGCGAGGCGACGGTCATCAGGCGATCTTCGACGTAGCGGCGGCGGGCCAAGGCGTTGACCCGGGTCCACAGCTCGCGCCATGCGACCATGGCCTTGTCCTCGTCGCCCACTTCCGAGTACAGCCAGGCCAAGTGCATGGCGAGGTCTTCGCCCGACTCCGCAGCGCCGCGAACGGCGACAACTCCTTCGAGCACCTCTACGGCGCGGTCCAACCTGCCCAGGCGCTCCCAGGCTTCGGCTAGGTCCAAGCGCGCGGGTTCACCCTCGGCGGCTAGGCTCTCTAGCTGCTCCAAGGCAGCCTCGGCCAGATCCAAGCGGCCGCGATCTTGGTGCAGGGCGAAGAGATGCAGGCAGGCGGATAGGTGCCCGCGCCGAGCTTCAATCGCGCGGTTGGCCGCGGTAATCGCCAGGTCATCCAGGCCCAGGTTGGACAAGATCGAGAAGCCTAGTAGCAGGGTCTCCTCGTCGAAGACGCCCGTGCCCGTGTCCTCGCCATCCACGAAGGAGGACCAGACGGCCTCGGCCTCGGCGGGCTTGCCGCGCTCGAGATAGAAGCGGCTAAGACCCTCGCGCCAGGTCAAGCGGTCCGGCTCGGCGGCGATACGCTTCTTGTACGCCGCGATCATCTCGTCCGTGCGATCGTCCTCGCGGTAGATCTCGATCAGCTTGCGCTGGGTCGCTTCAGCAAGATCGGCAGTCTTGCCAATCAGGGTCTCGTCCGTGTTGCCAGCATCTTCAAACAAGGCGATGGCCTCGTCGATGCGACCCTCTTCCCGTAGCAGCTCGACCCATACCGAGCGCCCTTCATGGGTGAGCTCACCCGCGTCACTGGCGGCGGCAAAGCGGTCGATGAGACCGGTGGTGTTCTCGCCCATGCGATAGGACTCCACGAGCAAGGTCATGGCGTAGTTGCGGTCCCGCCCCAGCTTCGCAGCCGTGGCCGCTTCCCAAGCGTGGGCTTGGGCCTCGCTGGCATTCTCGGCTTGGATCGCCCACTCGGCCAGGCGCGCCTCTTGGCGAAAGCGCGCGGTGTCGGCGCCCTTGCCCTTCATGCTGTGGTCGACGACGTAGAGTTCGAGGGCCTTGGCTGGCACACCTTGCAAGCCGAGCACGATGGCGGCGCGGCGCTTCATGGAGTCGTCGCGATCCGCCGCAAAGGCAAGCAGGTCCTCCCCGAGCTTGTCGCCACTCTCCTTACTGAAGAATGCCAGGCGCAGGCGCACCTTGTCGATGAGCGGACTGTCCGGTGATTCCTCGAGCAGCTCGTCCAGCAGTTGGTCGTAGGCCCGGCGCGCGTTCGCTTCCTTGCCGCGGGCGTCCAGCAAACTGGCGCGCTGGAAGCGGGCAGCCGTGGAGTTGTTGGAGTCGATCAGGTCCTCGAAGAGCTCGATGGCCTCTTTGAAGTTGCCGATGCGGCGGTTGACATTACCGGCAATCCACCAGGCTGCCTGGGTGCGCAGGTTGAAGGTGACCTCGGGCTTTTTGCTCTCGGGATCGAGCTCCGCAGCGACTTGTTCCGCGGCGCTGGTCTCTTCCTGGATGAGTGTATCGAGAGCGTCGAGCAAGAGGTTAGCTTCGCCGTATTGGACTTGCACCGCGGCGAGCAGAGCCTCGACATCTGCGGACTCGCCCAAGAGCAGGGCCTCTTCCATCAGGGCGCGCAGCTCGGGGGAGAGGGCCGTGGGCTTGGGGGTTTCTTCGAAAGCGTTCGACTTCGACGAGCGGATTTCGGGAGCGCTGCTGGCCTTGGCCGATGCGGCCGGCGCCGATTTCGCGGCGGGTACCATGCGAACGGCAGCAGTTGTGGGTGTCAACCCGACGGCGGGCGTTGAGCCGGTGCTCTGTAGTGGCGCGGCCATGGCGGACCAGCCGCTAAAGAGCAGCAAGCCCGTGGCGACACAGAAACGAAGGGGAGCTCTTGTCTGCCCCAGCCAAGCTTGTGGAATCAGTTTCATGCGACTTCCGGTGCGCTGCTGCGCCCAAGGCTGAGCAAGCCGCCGACAAGGCGACGGTGCAGAATCTCAAGGAGGTAAATCAATAGAGCCAAGGCCAAGGCCGCGGGCCACAGGGCGCGCATACGAAGGGGCGCGTTGGCGCCACCTATTGGCGGCAGGCCGCTGTCTAAGATGGTTGTGCCGGACAGGCTGCCAGCGCTGCCGCCGGTGAGCTCGGAGAGCAGGGCAAGGTTCATGCGGTCGGCCGGGTCCGTGGCGAACTCGGCAGCCACGTCATCGAAGGCCAACGAGACCAAGAGGCCAGGCAGGTCGCCGCGGTTCACGTCGCCAACTTCGAAGCGCAGCTCTTTGGCGGGGTCCGCGTAGAGGTTCGCTTCGAACCAGCCGGGTGCCATGCGGTGGAACTCGATGGGGCCTTGGTCTTGGACGAGGCGCGCGCCTGGCATGGATTGGTCCAAGTCGGCGAAGCGCGAGCGCGCGGTGATGCGCACGGCCCAATCCGTGCGCTCGACGCTAAACAGGAACGGCGTCGAGTCCCGGGCCGTGCGCTCGAGGGCGCGGGCGAGCAGCGGGCCGTAGCCCTCCCAGGCTTGCCAGCTAGAACTCGCGGGGCCCGTTGGCTCGGTGGTCAGTGTGGTGACGCGGCCGAGGCCGTGGTTCCAAGATGCCAAGATGGGATGGCCCTCGGCGCTGGTCTCGACAATCTTGTGCGCACCGGGTTTTACGGTGGTCTCCACGTAGCTGTCGAGGTCGGGCAGGGTCTCGGGGTCGACATCACCCCACCAGGACTTGCCGCCGAGTCCGCCGACTTGATGCGGGCCGGGGCGCATGGACGGAAGCTTGGCGGTGGTGGGCTGCTTCAGCAGGATCTCCGGCAGGTTGAAGCGGTTCGGCACGCCGTAAAAGCGGCCCTTGCCCCAGTTCGCCAGGGTCACTAGGAACTCGGAGTGGGCAGCGCTGCCGATCAGCACGGTCGAGACGTTGATACCGTCCTCGGACATGTTGCGCAGCAGCGGCTCGAAAGCGCCGGTCTCGACGCCACCGTCGGTGAGGATCAGCACGTGCTTGTAGCGCGTGCGGACGTTCTTCAAACCGTAGAAGGCCTCTTCAATCGCGGGCAAGATGACCGTGCCACCGCCGGCGTTCAGGCGGTTGAGGGCTCGCTCGATCTCGATCGCATTTGATGCGGATTGGATCGGAACGGACCAGCGCTTGGAGCCGTAGAACTCGACCAGCCCGACCTTGTCGTGGGGGAGCAAACGACGGATCGCGAGGCGCGCGACTTCCTTCGCGAGCTGCACGCGTTGGCCACCCATGGAGCCCGACGTGTCGATGATGACGACCAGGGTCGTGGACGGATCGCGCTTCTCTTCCTTCTGCACGAACTCTACCGGCAATAGATCTTCGATAGGCGTGTTGTGCCATCCGCCTGGCCCGAAGGACCCGACGCCGCCGGACGCAAAGAGCCCGATGCCGGCCTCGGTGACGGCCGCTTGGAGCGCCTCGAACTCGGCGGTGGTGATGGTCGATGCGGGCGCGTCGTCAAGCACGACGAGGTCGGCGCGCGACAGCAGGTTGTCGTTGGCCGACAGCTCGGCGGGGCTCGTTGGGATGAGCTCGAGGCCCGGGCCAACGAGATCGGACAGGGCCTCGTCACCACGCTGCATGCGACTGCCGATGTAGAGGGCGCGCAGGGGCGGTTGGATGGCGAGGGTGGTCAGGAGCGTGTCATTCTCGGGGCGGCCCAAGTCCGTCGCGCTCTCGATGCGCGCTTCGATGGACAGGAAGCCGCTGGCCGCGGGTTCGAAGTCGAGGGCGGCGAGGGTGACCTCGGCGGCGTCGTCTGCAGCCCGGGTGAAGCTGTCCCGGGCGAGCTCCACGTCGCCGTCCACGAGCACCAGATCGAAGGCCGCGGGCGCGTCGACGATGCGCGCTTCGAGGGTTGCGTTGGTGCCCACGCGCAGGGTCGCTGCAAGTGGCGCGATGCCGACGATGCGGGCATCGGCGGGCAGGCCCGGTGCGCGTAGGGTGTGCACGGGGATCCCGCGGCTGCTGAGCTCGGCGATGGCGCCGCCCCAGCGCTTGTCCGTGGCGAGGCCGTCGGTGATCAGGGTGACGGCACCGTTTGAGCCCGCGGGGATGGAGCGGGCGGCCTGCAGGAGACCGTCGCCTAGGGGCGAGGTGCTGGCTTGGTTCGCTGTGCTATTTGCGCTTGGGTCTGCGCCACTGGCGGCTCCGACTTCGAACGTCGTGATCGCGTCGTCGCTGTCGGATGCGCTGCGGAAGTCCGCCTCGAGCGCAGTCGCAAGGGCCGCGCTCGTGTTCATGCTGGGAGAGCGGTCGACCACGATCGCGTGGTGCCGCGTGCTGTCGTTCGTCAGGCTGGCGGGGCGCGCTAGGGCGATCACCAGCAGGCCGAGAACGACGCTGCGGAACAGGCCGATCTGCAGCGCTTCTTTCCCGCGCAGGGGGCGCGGGAAAAACCAGAGGGCGGGCAGCGCAAGTAGCAACAGCAACCACGCGGGACTTAGGAAGGTGAAGCTCATGGCATGCGCCCGGTGCGGTAGATGTGCCACTCGGCGAGTAGCAACAGCAAGGCCAGGAAGAGGATCCAGGTGGAGAGGTTCTGGCCGCCGGCTCGCTTGAGATCGGAGAGGCGCAGCTCGGGGAGTGCGTTGGTTCTGTTCGCGCCGATGAGATCAGGCGCCGGGCCCGCGCCGGAGGTGAGGCGGGAGAGCAGGGACGCGGTCAGGCCGTCGTAGTCGCCGGCGGCGGGCGGCACGAGGCCGGCACCAGCGGCGGGGAAGAGCCGACCGGAAGCATCGGTGAGCCCGGGGCCAAAGTCGCCAGCCACAAGCTCGTGGCCCGCGGCGGCAAAGGGTAGCATCGTCTCGGTGCCCGCCAGCCAGCGGACGGAGAAGCCGACCAAGAGCGGGAAGGCGCGCGCTTCGATCAACTCGAAGGGCGCGGCGAAGAGTGCGCCGTCCATGGACAGCGCGGGCGCGTCGCCGGATTGCGCTGCAAAGCTAACGGGCGCAGCTTCGGCGTCGCCGCTCTCCAGGGCGGCCAGTCCGAGGCTGGTGAAGATCGAGGCGAAGGAGGTCTTGCCGCCGGTGGCGACGACCGAGGCTTCTAGGCTGGCTGCATCTTGCAAGAGCCAGGTGGCTCGCGCGCCGGGGGCGCGTGCTTGGGAGATGGCAACGGCGTTGGCCGGAGTTGCGCTTAGGGTTAGGCCCGGGTCGGCTGCGACTGCGTCGCGGAATGCGCTCGGGACCCCGGGGCCAAGCCAGACGGGGATTGTGCCACGTGCATTGGGAGCGAGCAGCTCGGCTTGGTCGTCCAGTCGGAGTGCGTTTGCGTTGGCGGCTTGATTGGGGGCGCTCGCCGCGGTTACGCGGATGCGGTCGCCGAGTTCGTCTAGGCCTAGGTCGCGGACCCACCAACCGGTGGTTTGCGCGTCGTTCGATAGGTTGGAGTCGCTGGCTGCAATGCCGGCCGCACTCGACTCGAGGACCCTTGCGGAGTCAAGTCCCGCGACCACGGGCTTGTCCTTGCCCACGGACTCGATCCAGAGATCCATCGCTCCCCATTCGCCCGAAGCGGCAGGTGCGAGGCCAAGGGCTACCACACCCGGATCCGGGGTCGTGTTCACTGAGGCACTTGCCTCAGTCTCGACCGACGTGCGATGGACGCGCGCGACCTGGAGCTGGCCGCCGGAGCGCTCCTCCAGACTCATGGCGAGCGCGCCTGGTAGCTGCACATTGCCGATCACATAGACCGTCGTCGCTTGCCTGGCGGTGGACGCGGTGGAGCGCGCCAAGCGCAGCAGCTCGGCGGTGATCGTCTCGGGGCAGGCTTCCGGTTGCAGGTCCTTCGTGCGGTCCCTGAACAAGAGCGTGGATTCGCCCTGGCCAAGGATCAGGGTCGGCGTCGCGCCCGCGAAGACGAACTGTGTGCGGTCCCGGGGTAGAGTCTCGAGCACCTCTAGGGTCAGGGCGAGGTCGCGCTCGCGGTGATCGCCCCGGGCCATGTTTGCGGAGCCGTCGAGCAGCACCACGTAGTCGCGGCCGGCGTTTGCGCCAAGCTTGGGACCGGCCAATGCCAGCAGCAGCAGGCCAAGGATCGCGAACACAAACGCGTAGGCGCGCGGGTGGCGGAAGCTCGCCGTGAGCTTGCGCGCCATGGACTCGTCCATGGCTTGCTTCCAGAAGATCGTAGTGGGCACGATCACCTCGCGGTGGCGAACGCGCAGGCGGTGCAGGGCAAAGAGCGCTGCGGCCAGGCCCAACAGCCCAGCGCCAAATGCGGCGGGGGACAGGAACTCGAAACTCATGCTTGGTACCTTCCGCCTTCAAACAAGGTGGCGAGCTGGTCGACCACGGGCTCGTCAACGTCGAGTTGCAACAGGCCGCACTTGCGGCGGGTCGCGAAGTCCGTAAGGCCGGATTCAAAGGCGTCGTAGGAGTCGCGATAGCGCTCTAGCAGCTCCTTGGTGATCGAGAGGTTCTGGGCGTCACCGGTCTCGGCGTCGACTAGGCGCAGGTCGCCTGCCATCTGCACCGGATCCGGCGAGCGGTCGCCCTTGCGAACCAACTGTACGAGCAAGAGGCTGTGGCGCGTGCGACCGAGGGCCTTGGTGACGGCCTCGATTCCAGCGGGATCGAAGAAGTCTGAGATCATGACCAGCAGTCCCGCGCGCAGGTTCATGGCGCCGAACTTCTGCAGGCTCTGGGTGATGTCCGTCTGGCGCGACGCCGTCTCCGTGTCGGGCCCGAGGGTCGACAGGATCTTGGCGAAGGTCACCAGGCGGCCCGCGCCGGACTGGGGCCGGATGGCGACGCGCACATCGTTGGAGAAGGGGAACACACCCACGGAGTCGTGCTGGCCAAGTGCGATGGCGGCCAAGGCCATGGCGCAGCGCAGGCCGGCGTGGGCGCGTGGCGCGAGCTCGCTGTTCGCGGGACCGGCTTCGGCAACGTAGGCGCTGGCCGACAGGTCGGGCATGAGGTAGACGGGCAGGTCCTCCATCTCCTCGAAGAGCCGCAGGAACACACGGCCGAGGCGGCGATAGATGTTCCAGTCCACGGCGCGTAGATCGTCGCCCGGCGAGTAGGGACGGAAGTCCCGGAACTCGATGCCGTGGCCCATGGCCTTGGAGCGCTGCTCCGCGAAGCGACCGCCCATGGGCACGCGACCGGCGACTAGGCGCAGCCGGTGCAGGGACTCCATGAAGTGGGGATCGAAGAGCTCTTCGAAGGCGAGGGTGGCCATCGTTTTAGTTGGCGGTCGTAAGCTTGGCGACGACGGCGTCAACGATCGTGTCGGCGGTGATGCTGTCGCTCATGGCGTGGAAGTTCAGCATGACCCGGTGGCGCAGTACGTCGGCAGCGGCGGCGTTGATGTCGCCGGTGGAAACCGAGAAGCGACCGTCGAGCAGGGCGCGCACCTTGCCGACCAAGAGCAGCGCTTGGGCACCACGGGGGGATGCGCCAAGGGAGACGTATTCGTTGACCACGTCCGGTGCGTAGTCGCTGCCGGGCTGGGTGCCCATGACCAGGCGGATGGCGTGCTGCTTCGCTTGGGCGGGGACGGGCACGTCGCGCACGATGGCGCGCAGTTCGTTGACCTCGGCGCCGGTGGAGACGGGCTTGATTTTGACCTCGGCCTTGCCGGTGGTGCGGTCGAGGATCGCGTCGTAGTCGGACTCTTGGGGGTAGCCGATGATGAGCTTCAGCAGGAAGCGGTCGAGCTGGGCTTCGGGCAGGGGGTAGGTGCCCTCTTGCTCGACCGGGTTCTGGGTAGCCATGACGCAGTAGGGCTCGTCGAGCTTGATCGTGCGGCGGCCGACGGTGATCTGGCGCTCCTGCATCGCCTCGAGCAGGGCGGACTGGGTCTTGGGGGTTGCGCGGTTGATCTCGTCGGCAAGCACTACGTTGGCGACTAGGGGACCTTCGCGGAACTCGAGGTCGGTTCCGCCGCCTTCGCCTTCAACTAGGACTTGGGTGCCTTGGATGTCGGCGGGCATCATGTCGGGGGTGAACTGGATGCGGGAGAAGTTTAGGTCGACGGCTTCGCCTAGGCAGCGGACTAGCATCGTTTTGCCTAGTCCGGGGACTCCTTCTAGTAGGACGTGGCCGCCGGCGAAGAGTGCGGTTAACACGCCGTCGACTACGCGGTCTTGGCCGACCATCATGCGGCCGATTTCTTGCTTGATGTTGGTGTAGACGGATTGGAAGCGGGCGGCGGCTTCGCGGGCTTCTGTCGAGGTGGCTTCTGTAGTGGGCGTCATTGGATTCTTGGTGTCGTAATGCTTGACGTTGGCGTAGTGCTTGACGTTGGCGTTGTGCTTGGCGTTGTGCTTGGCGTTTGGCTTTGGCGTTTGGCTTTGGCGTTTGGCTTTGGCGTTTGGCTTTG
>JBLHWM010000136.1:0-8964 GCA_047629095.1 Planctomycetota bacterium
GCGGCGGGCGACGGCAGGCCGCTGAAGCTCTTGTGGTCGTCATCCTCGACTTCCGTCTCAAGGGTAAACCGACACAGGCGCAGCAGGGCGAAGATGGCAAAGGTCGCGGCAGCCAAGAAGTGCATGCGCGGGTTGCCCTCGTAGCCGACGACCGCGCTCTCGTGTTCAATCAAGACCTTCGCAAGCATGGCCGGCACGACACCGAAGGTCAGCAGGTCTGCGAAGGAGTCGAGCATGGCGCCAAACTCGCTCGATGTATGGGTCAAGCGTGCGACCCAACCGTCGGCCGCATCGAAGACCATGCCCAGAAAGATCAAGAAGCAAGCGCTCTCCATCTTGGCGTAGAAGACGCCTGAGTCATCGCCGGTATAGGCGAGTGCATCGATCGCTTTCGACAGGGCCAAGAGTCCGCAGAATGCATTCGCTAGGGTGACCAAGTTGGGCAGGATCGCGATGTTTTTCAGTGCCATGGCCGAAGTATAGCGACCTCAGGCTCGTTTTTGAGCCGCGACGCCGCCAACTTCCTTTAGCTGCGATATCCTTATCGCCACTATGAGCGAGATCATCGGAATTGTCGGGCGGGAAGTCTTGGACTCCCGCGGTAACCCCACCGTCGAAGTGGATGTCACCTTGGAATCGGGCGCTTTCGGGCGTGCAACAGTGCCCTCG
The DNA here is from genome assembly GCA_047629095.1 of Planctomycetota bacterium. Classification (GTDB taxonomy): domain Bacteria; phylum Planctomycetota; class UBA1135; order UBA1135; genus CALBMX01. The sequence continues at coordinate 670 of JBLHWM010000136.1, forward strand.
GGCGCGAGCACCGGTATCCATGAGGCCTGCGAGCTGCGTGACGGAGGCGATCGCTATGGCGGAAAAGGCGTCCTGAAGGCCGTAGAGGCCGTCAACGACGAGCTCGCCATGAACCTGATCGGGGACGAAGCCCTCGACCAGGCCGCCATCGACCTGGCCATGTGCCAGCTCGACGGCACCGAGAACAAGAGCCGCCTGGGTGCCAACGCGATCCTGGGCATCTCCCTAGCGACCGCGAAGGCTGCCGCCGAGGAGTGCGCCGTGCCACTCTACCGCTACGTCGGTGGCGTTGCGGCCAACGTGCTGCCGGTCCCGATGATGAACATCCTGAACGGTGGCGAGCACGCGGACAACAACGTAGACATCCAGGAGTTCATGGTGATGCCCGTCGGCGCCCCCAACTTCTCCGAGGGGCTGCGCATGGGCACCGAGATCTTCCACGCGCTCAAGTCCACCTTGAGCGAGCGCGGTCTGGCCACGGCCGTCGGCGACGAGGGCGGCTTCGCGCCGAACCTCGACAGCGACGAAGAGGCTATTCAGCTGATCCTCACCGCCGTCGAAAAGGCCGGTTTCAAGCCAGATGAGGACGTCCGCATCGCTCTCGATGTGGCGAGCTCGGAGATGCTGAAGGACGACGGTCTGTACTACCTCGACGGCAAGGGGCTCAGCCACGAAGAGCTGACCGCCTTCTATAAGGATCTCTGCGACAAGTACCCGATCTTCTCCATCGAGGATGGTCTCGACCAGGACGAGTGGGCGGGCTGGAAGCACCAGACCGACGTTCTTGGGGACCGCGTGCAGCTGGTGGGCGACGACCTATTCGTCACCAACCCCGTGCGCTTGGCCCAAGGAATCGAGCAGGGCGTCGCCAACTCGATCCTAATCAAGGTCAACCAGATCGGCACCTTGACCGAGACCTTGGACGCCATCGCCATGGCCCACAAGAACAACTACACCTGCGTCATGAGCCACCGTTCGGGTGAGACCGAGGATACGACGATTGCGGACCTAGCTGTGGCCACGAACTGCGGCCAGATCAAGACCGGCGCGCCCTGCCGCTCGGACCGTGTCGCTAAGTACAACCGCCTGCTGCGCATCGAAGAGGAGCTTGGCGGCTCCGCCGTCTACGGCGCGAGCTACCTGCGCTAGAGCAGCATCCGTGTAAACAGGCCAAAGGGCGCCCGCCCCCCATTATCCGGGGTCGGGCGCCCTTGCTTTTCGCCAGGAATTCGAAATTGCGGCCTAGGACGCTTGGCCCAGACCCGCGCCAGCGCTATCTTCGGATCTGCAGATGTCCCCATCAGTTAATCATCGCCGAGCAAAGTTGCGCGCCCTACCGGGGCTGCTCTTGGCCAAGACCCTCTCCGGGCTTGCCTTTTGGGCACCGGTGGTTTTGGCTACGGGGTTCCTGGCATTGGTCGCTTTCAACGGCCTGACACCTGCCCTCAAGGAGCAGCGCCGCCTCGAGCGGAGGTCGGCACAAATGGACCAGGTCAGCGAGCAGCTGATCCAGGAAGAGGCTAGCCTCGAGCGCGTGCTCAAAGCCCAGGCAGATCCGATGTATATCGAGCGCCTGCGCCGCCTCAAGACAACCCGCGCCGACGAGGCTCCGGTGGCGGACACCGACAACCGCCTGCTCGACCACCTCGAGGGTCGCACTCTTTAGCAGCCTGGACCACAGCGCACACTCGCCATGAAGTTTTTGCCCACACGTGGGATTCTCGGCACCGCGCTCGCCCTGTGCCTCGCCATCGCGCCCGCTCGTGGAAGCGCTCTGCTTCAGGAGAATGACTTGGTCACCCAGGAGGGTGACTTGGCCACCCAGGAAGGTGACTTGGTCACCCAGGAGGGTGACTTGGCCACCCAGGAAGGTGACTTGGTCACCCAGGAGGGTGACTTGGCCAACGATACCTTCCAACCGTTTCATTCGGACGCCGAGCTGTCCTTCGAAACGGGCCTGGCACTGCTCGCCTCATCGCGAGCGAACCCGGACCAGGCTGAGCTCTTCCGCAGCTTCGAGCTCATGCGCGAAGCCGTGCCCATGACCGAGACGGGGGACGGAATTCGCGCCGCGGGTTCAGCGCCATCGGCAGCCGAATCCCCGATGGCCGCGCGTTTGGTCATCGGTGTCGAGCAGCGCCTCTGGCTCATGCTCGATGGCCTGTCTTCGGACGAGCGCTCGGCCTGGACCGATCGCTTCACCGACCTCGGCCGCGCCTCTCTCGCGCGCGGTGACCTGGACGAATGCGAGCGCAGCTTCCCCGGAACCGCCAGTGCACTGGGAGCCGCCATCATGCTGGCGGACGCCGCCCTTGAAGTCGGCCGCAGCGCCGAGGCCTCCACCTGGTGTGCGCGCGCTGCCCGGCACCTCGACTTCCTTAGCACCGTCAGCTCAGGCCAAACCCCGCTCGTGCAAGGGGCAGCCACAGCCTTGGCCCTGCGCCTAGCCGCCCTGCCCCAGCCGCCCCCGGCGCCGGACCTGGCCAGCTTCGAAGCGCTCACGCAAATCCCACAGCCCCAGGCGATTCCTTTCGAGCACCTACTGCCCGACGAGGATCCCTTCCTGCGCGGCCTAACCGGCGTCTCGAAACCCAAGTCCAGCGACCGCGGCCCCAGCGTGGGCATTCGCGCGGGGATGACCAGCCTGGGCTCCGATCGCCTTGCGATTCAGACCGGCAGCGCCGTGCACTTGATCGATCTAGCGGCAGGCCGTCGCCTTGCCGTCTTCGATCCCACTAGCCTTGTGGACGACATCTTCGGCCGCCTTGGCCGCCCCCGAGCCGCGCGCAAGGGTGGCGCACCCGGCTGGCCGCACCTACCCGTTGCCGTTCCTGGCGCCCGCGCGAATCGCGACGCCCTGGTCCTGGTGACCGGTCGCTACGACCCCCGCCGCGGTCCCAATGCTCTCGTTTGTGTGGACATTCCGCCGACCGTCACTGGCCCTGCCCTCGAGACGATTCCGATGGACTTGGACCAGGCCCAGGCGGCTACAGTTCAGACCCGCTGGATACTCTCTGGCGGGCGCCTCTATACCGGTGGCCAGCTGACCTCCCATAAGCTCTTCGATGGCCTTGAGGATTCCGAGGTCCAACCCGGCGCCGTCGTGGTCGACGACAGGCTGCTCGTCACCATGCGCACCCTCGATGGCGAGGTGCGCTCCTGGCTGCTGGCTTTAGACCTCGCTACGGGCATGCCTGTCTGGAAGCGACTCCTGGCTAAGGGCAGCGATCTGGCCAGCTCGGGCGAGCGCTTCTCCACGGGCACCCTTCCCATCGGCGCCGCCCAACCCTTAGTTGCCCTAGGTGGCCGCATCTTTGTGGGCACGCACCTCGGGGTTGGTGCCCTGCTGGACGCCGCTGATGGCCGCCTGCTCTGGTCCTTCAAGAACAGGCGCCGCAGCTCAGACCAGCCCGGCTGGGGCGGCTTGAAGCCCATTGCGATCGACGGCACTCTGCTCTGGGCGCCGGCGGACTCGGACTTCCTCTACACCTTGATCGCCGGTCCACTAGCCAATGACAGCTTCCTGACCCGCGGTCCCGTGGCGGCCTCCCCCCTTCCCATTGGCGAGTCCACCGACCTGGTGCAAGCCGACGCGAGGGTGCTGCTGTCCTACTCCCGTGCCGGGGCCAACAAAACACTCTCCGAGACCGACCGCACTACCGGGCGCCGCGTCGATTCGATCTACCTGCGCCGGGACGAGTCCTTTGTCGGCGCACCGCTCTCTACACCCAACCGAGTCCTCGCGGCATCGAACCGAGGGCTCTTCCTCTTCGACCGCACGGCCGATCTCCAGCTGCTCGACTTTGAAGTGCTCCCCCCGCGCAAGGATGATCCTTTTGCCGGTGGCGCCGTTGCTAAATTCGGAGAGCGGCTTGTAGTACTCGGTCCTGGCACCCTCTGGGTGCTCAAGCTTCCCTGAGGCTTATCAACTATGCGAAACTACCTATTCGTGTCCGTTCTCGCACTTTCCGCCGCTTGCACCACTCCATGGAATGGCACCGGTAGCTCCAAAGCTGGGTCGCCAAACTCGCTTGGGTTTACCAGCCAAGAGCTACAAAGTCTCCCCGTACTCATTCTCGAGCACGACGACACGGTCATCACGGAGTCGACGCTCATCGTCATCCCCGAGGGGCTGGTCATCGAGGACCAGAACGGCGACGGTGTGATCCACATTGCCTCGGACCGCATTGCCGTCGCCTTCGCCCCGGGCTCTATTCTGCGAGGCGCTAGCCACGACACTCCCCTAGACAGTCTGTCCGGCACGGGCATCCGGATGGATGGCCACAAGTATGTGCTGCTGAAGAACCTCGATGTGCGTGGTTTCCATGTTGGACTGCACGCCTCCAACTCGGAGTGGCTGTGGCTAGCCGACTCGAATTTCGAGCAGATCAGTGCGGACCGCCTGCTCTCGACTCCGAGTGCCGACGCCCAGCAAGACTGGCTCTGGCCCTTTGACAATGACGAGGGGCAGTGGCGCGAGAACTACGGCGCAGCCATTGCGATTGAGGACTCGAGCTTTGTGGATATCGAGGGAGTCACGGTGCGCCGGGCCCAGAATGGGATCCTTTTGAGCCGCGTCTCCGATTCCGAGGTACTCGACTGCGACGCGTCTTACCTCTCCGGTTGGGGACTCGCGATGTGGCGCTCGAGCGACAACGGTATCCTCGGCTCGAACTTTGACTATTGCGTCCGTGGATACAACCACGGGGTTGGCTACCGCGGCCAGGCATCCGCAGGCATCCTGGCCACGGAGCAGTGCTCGCGGAATCGCTTCATCGGCAACTCGGCTACCCATAGCGGAAATGGGTTCTTAGGCTTCGCTGGGAGTGAGGCCGTTGGGACGGTCGGGCAGCGGGACCCGGATTGGTACCAGAACCGTGGCTGCAACAACAACGTCTTCGAGGGCAACGACTTCTCCTACTCCGCAGCCAACGGCCTCCAGCTCACCTTCAGTTCAAACAACGTGATCCGCCGCAACATCTTTCGGGGCAACGCGATCAGCGGTATCTCGGCCGACTACTCCAGGGGCACACGTATCGAAGACAACCTGTTCGAGGCTAACGGCACCGAGGGCTACGGCCTACAGAGCGGCGGCCCCCAGGGCTACGTCGTAGAGAGTGGCGGCATCAACATCGACCATTCCCGCAACACCACGATCGAGAGTAACCGCTTCGGCCACAACGCCTGTGGTGTTCACCTCTGGAAGCTCGACGACGAGTTTGCCGACGGGCCCTGGGGCATAGCCAACAACCTAGAGGCCACCGGCAACCTGCTCACAGGCAACCTCTTCTTTGAAGACGAGGTCGCGATTCACCTGCGTGGTGACGTGGAACTGCAGGCCGCAGGCAATCGCATGGACAGCGTTGGCGAAGAGCGCAGGATCGAAGGGGGCGCGACCTGGAGAGAGGTCCCCGTCGAGCCGAGTAGGGAGGGATTCGAATCCATCCAAATGACCGAATGGGGTCCTTGGGATGGCACGACTGCCCTCCTTGTCCAGGAGGGCCCCAGCTCCCGCGGTGACGTCTGGCAGCTGCATGGAGTTGCCGAGCGGCCCACGGTGCGCACATTACCCGCAGGTCAACCGGCCGACTTCCGGGTGCGCTGGTTTACGACAAACGAGTCAGGTATAGCCTTGCGGGAAGGCCACCACCGCTTCCGTGTCGAGCCTCGTAACCCCGACTCCTCCGAGCGAGGACTGATGCCCTATCGCGTCGACCTGCTCGGAGCAGGTGCCGAGCCCGTAGCTCAAGCCCGCGGGGTTATGCAGAACTTCTTCTGGAGCCTGCGCCAGTTCCAGAGTCCCTGCGATCCGCTGGAGGACCTGGACACATGGCGTGCGGGCATGGAGCGCGCACCGGTCACCCTGCACCTTGGCCATTTGAATCTCGACTTCGCTGGCGGCGGTCCGCTCACCTTTGGCAACTTCGGCCTGGAGACGATCGACTTCTTTGGCACCCACGCCACAGCCGAGGTCCATATTCCCGCGGGGACCTGGCGCCTCAAGACGCGCTCCGACGATGGCATCCGAGTCCGCGTTTGGAACCTCGATGAGCACCTTGACCAGAGTCCTGACGCGGCTCCAACGGCCTGGCCGGAGACTTGGATTGAGGATTGGACGCAGCATGAAGTTGCGGCCGACGAGAAGCTCTTCCATGTCAAACGGGGCGCGACCTTCCGCTTCGATGTAGAGCACTTTGAACTGACGGGCTATGCACTGCTCGATGTTGACTTCGAGTGGGTTTCGGACTCGATCGGGTCGAACTAGACCGATCCACCGCCCCCTGGGTCACTGGCTTTGGTCCCGCCCCTGTCTCGCCTGTGTGCGAGCCCTGTGAAAAGAGAGCTCCTCCGCCTCGAAAAGCCACCATCGCGCCATCAGAAACGGGGCTTCGGACGTATCCTTCACTTGTATTCAATCCTGCGCCACCGGACTTCCGGTTGTGCTGTAAGGCATTGGCTACTGGGGGCTCCGGTCCCCGTTCCTATTTCAGCCTCCCCACTCCGCTTCCGAAGAGCGCGCTCCTCGCGCACGCCTCTCCTGCGGTAACCGCCTCTTTTTTGCCCGTCTACGGAGCCTCTTGTCCATGCCTAGTGAAGTCGAACAGTCCCTCGAAAACCTCCGCACCGCACACAACAGGCTAAAGACCGAGCTCGCCAAGGTCATCGTTGGTCAAGACGAGGTGATCGAGCAGCTCTTGCTCGCTATCCTCGCCCGGGGCCACTGCCTTCTGGTCGGTGTGCCAGGCCTCGCGAAGACACTGCTGATCTCGAGCCTGTCCGAGGCCCTTGAGCTCGACTTCAACCGCATCCAGTTCACCCCGGACTTGATGCCCTCGGACATCACCGGCACCGAGCTGCTCGCCATCGATCCCGAGACCGGCGCGCGCAACTTCCGCTTCGCACCGGGCCCCGTCTTCACCAACGTGCTACTGGCCGACGAGATCAACCGTACGCCGCCGAAGACCCAGGCCGCTCTGCTCGAGTCCATGGTTGAGAAGCAAGTCTCCGCCGCCGGCAAGCGCCACCCGTTGCCGAATCCGTTCTTCGTGCTCGCCACCCAGAACCCGATTGAACAAGAGGGCACCTACCCACTGCCCGAAGCCCAGCTCGACCGCTTCCTATTTATGATCCGCGTGGACTACCCGGACATCGAGGAAGAGCGCGAGATCCTGCGTCGCACCACGGGCCAGGTGGAGGCGTCCATTGACAAGGTACTTGGAGCCGAAGAGCTGCTCGCGATTCAGGACGCTGTGCGCTCGGTCCCCGTGGCCGACTCGATCCTCGACTACGCCCTAGCTCTGACCCGCGGTACCCGCGTGCGCGGCGGCACCCAGTTGCCGTTCATCACCCAGTACGTCAACTGGGGCGCCGGCCCCCGGGCAAGCCAAGCCTTGATCGTCGCCGCGAAAGCGCGCGCCGCCCTGAAGGGTCGCGACCACGTGGCCATCGAGGACGTCAAGGCAGTCGCGCACCCGGTGCTGCGTCACCGCATCGTCTTGAACTTCTCCGCTTCGGCCGAGGGCTTCACCGCCGATGACCTGATCGATCGCCTGCTTCGCGAAGTCGACCCAGCGGCCGCCGTTGGTGCTGGCCTGCCCGGCGTGGCCAAGGCCTAAGAGGAAACGATCAACTTGGCCAATCCGCCCCGCAATAGTCCCTTCGATCCCGCCATTCTCGATGCCCTTGGGGGTTTGGAGTTTGTCGCCCGTACCGTCGTCGAAGGCTTCCTAGCCGGTGAGCACCGCTCTCCGCGCAAGGGCTCATCCGCCGAATTCGCACAGCACCGCGAGTACTCTCCCGGGGACGACCTGCGCCACATCGACTGGCGCATCTTCGCCCGCAGCGAGCGCCTCGTTGTGAAGGAGTACATCGAGGAGTCAAACCTGATCGCCAACATCGTGCTCGACACCTCGGGCTCCATGGGCTTCGCGGGCAGTGGAGCCGCCGACGAGGCGACCTGGAGCAAGCTCGACTACGGGCGCTGGGTCGCGGCCGCACTGGGCCAGCTGATCCTGGGCCAGCGCGACACCCTCGGCCTGATCACCTTCGACACCGAGAGCCACCAGATCCTGCCCCCCGCCGGCGGCTCCCACCAGCGCGCCGCACTCCTGAGCCAACTCGAAGCCGCCACGCCTGGCGGCGAGACCGAGGAGGGCGCCAGCCTGACCCAGGTCGTTCGCCACATGCCGGGCCGCGGCATCGCGATTGTCATCTCGGACTTCCTCGGTGAGATCCCCGACATCTTCAAGGGTGTCGAGGCCTTGATCGCCCAGGGCCACGAGCCAATCCTGCTGC
>JBLHWM010000137.1:0-8953 GCA_047629095.1 Planctomycetota bacterium
GAGCAGATCATGGTCAAGGCCTTTGACGAGGTCGACGAGGTCGCTAAGAAGCACGACGTCTCCCTGCGTATCGGAAGCTACATCCACGCCATCGGTCGCGTCGCCGAGGTCTACCAACTGCGCGGCTCCTTCGCCTAACCTAGCTATGGCACAACACTCATTGCCCCCCATGGACGAGGGCCTCTTGCCGGCCACTCCGGTCCTGGATGACGAGACGCCCTTCGCGTCCCTGATGGCCGTTTTTGATGACGCAGCCGTGCGCCTCGGCCTTGACATGGCCGAATACCAGATCCTGCGCAAGCCAGAGCGCGAGATCACAGTCGCACTTCCGGTGCGACTCGACGACGGCTCCGTCTACGTGTTCGACGCCTGCCGCGTTCAACACAACGCTGGCCTTGGTCCCTTCCACGGGCCCCTGCGCATCGACGGCGACCTACGCATCGACGAGGTGCGCGCCCTCGCCGCCTGGATGACCCTGAAGTGCGCCCTCGTTGGCGTGCCGCTCGGTGGTGCAGCTGGCGGTATCCGTATGGACAAAGCGAAGTACAGCAAGGGCGAGCTCGAGCGCGCCGTGCGCCGGTACGCCGCTAGCATGATCGACGTGATCGGTCCCCAGCGCGATGTGATCACGCCCGATGTGGGCACGGAGGAGGAGATCATGGCCTGGATCATGGACGCCATCAGCCTTCACGAGCGCCACACGGTCTCCGCCGTGGTGACGGGCAAACCCATATCCTTGGGTGGAAGTGCTGGAAGTCGTGACGCCGTGGCCCAGGGCCTGCGCGTGATCTTCAAGCTTGCGGCCGAGCGCCACGGCCTGCCCCGCACGGGCACGAAGGTTGTGATCCAAGGCTGCGGAGAGGTCGGCGGCAACCTCGCACGCCTGCTGCACAACGGTGGCCAGAAGATCATCTCTCTGTCGGACATCCACGGTGCCCTGTACAACGAAGAGGGCCTGGACATCCCCGCGATCCTCGACAATCTCGAGGAGACCGGCTCCCTGCTGTCGATTCAAGGCGATCATGAGCTGATCACGAACAAGGAGATGGTGCTGCTCAAGTGCGACGCCCTGATTCCCTGCGCCGTGGCCAACACGGTGCACTCGGGCAACGCCCTCAAGGTGCGCGCCAAGCTAGTGATCGAAGGTGCCCACGGGCCCGTCTCCCACAAGGCCGACAAGATCCTGACCGAGCGCGGCATCCCCGTGGTACCCGACATCCTCGCCAACGCTGGCGGTGTGGTCTTGAGCTACTTCGAATGGGTCCAAAACCGCCAGGGTATGCCGTGGCTTGACGTGGTGATTGGCAAGCGCCTGCGCCGCTTCATGACCGAAGCTTGGGACGCGGTGATCGCCTCCCAAGACGAGCACGACGTCTCCCTGCGCATGGCCGCCCACATGGAAGCCGTGCGCCGCGTCGACGCAGCCGACACCCTGCGCGGAATCTACGCCTAGAGCGCACTGGGCTGTCCCTGCTAGAGAGATGCCCTCGCCTTGGACCATAAGTCCGGGGCGAGGGCATCTCTACGTTAGGATGCCGCTGAGCCACGAGCAGCCCCAAGAAGCGATTCCAAGTTGGCAGGGACGCGCTTAGGGCCTAGTTCGCCACCAAGCGAACGCGAAGCGAATGCTCACAAACAGCAGCACAAAGCCCAGCATGCTGCGGGCGATCTCCACGACTCCATCGAGGTGGACCGCGTTGACGCCGGCAATCGCTCCGACGAATGCGCCACCGCCGAGTAGTGGCGCGGCCTTGGTGTGCAGGGTCCTCTCCTTCCAGTAGAGGCTCAGGCTGCGGCCCGAGGTCACGACAGCTGCGGCGAGCGCACAGGCTCGAGCGCCAGCGAAACCAAGGGCGCTGGGGCCGAGCAAGAGCGCGGGCACCATCACGAGTCCGCCGCCAATGCCGAGGATCGGCGAGACGAAGCCGCCGAGGAAGCCAGCCCCCACTGCATAGAGATAGTTACCGAGGGATGCCTCGCCTTCCACATGTCCAACGGCCTCGCTCGAGACCAAGATCCGGATTGCGACCACGGCGATGACGATGGAGAAGACGCCGCGCAGTTGGCGCGTATCAAAGCGCTTAGATACGGGATAACCAAGCTGCGTCCCGCCAAGGGCGCCGATTGCCAGGCAGCCGACCAGGGGCCAGGTGATCATGGAGCCGCCTCCGAATAAACCGGAAGCAATCTCGGTAAGGGTCGAAGCCGAGGCCGTTGCGAACACAAGGCAGAGCCCCGTGGCCACAGCGCGTCGCAGGTGAACCTTAAAGCCGAAGTGCAACAGCGGAACAGCAAAGAGCCCGCCTCCGATCCCGCACATCGACGAAACGAAGCCGATCAAGATCCCGACGATCGCAAGGAACTTGCCCCGACTGCCGAGGTCGACCTCCTTCTCCAGAAGATCCGTTGTCGCCTGGTCCGGCATACTCAGTCCGACTCCTTTGAAATCTGGGTAGCTTGGGATGCCGCCAACATCGCCGTGGTTGAGCGCGCCTTCACATCGCCGCAGATCGCAATCTCGATACCGAGCTCGCGATCGATCGGCGCCTCGGGAACTGTATCGACGGTGTAGTCCGTGCCCTTGGTGTGCACCGCCGGCAGCAACGCGCGTAGGGTTGCCTCTAGGTCCGGCTCAGCGAAAGGGACGACAAAGTCCACGGGCCACAAACCCGCGAGCAGCTCGGCGCGCTCTGCATAGGGAACCACGGGTCGCCCCTCACCCTTCAAGCCTCGCACCGATGCGTCGGTGTTCACCGCAACCACCAAGCAGTCCCCGTGGGAGCGAGCCTCGGTCAGGTAGCGAAGGTGCCCGACGTGCAGCAGGTCGAAGCAGCCGTTGGCTAGCACGACCCGACCCAGGGTGCCAGCTTCGCGCTGCTCGGCGAAGCTCGCCGCCAGGGCTTCGCGCGTCGTGATCTCGCCTTGACTCACGCGCCCGGCTCGACGCCGTTTACGGCTTGTTCTCGAGCGCGAGCGCCACCGGTGTTCGATGGAGCAAACTCATGCAGTACGGTGCCCATCTCCTGTACCGTGCAGACCTCGGCCCCGAGCTTCATCACGACAACACTCGCCGCCGCATTCGCCAAGCCCATGGCTTCAGGCCCGCTGTAACCAGCCGCCAAGCCCAGGGCAAAGGTCGCAGCCGCCGTGTCCCCGGCGCCAGTCACATCGACCACTACCTGGGAGCCGAAGGCCGGAATCTGAACGCCATGCTCGGAACAACCCTCGCCAAAGAGCGCCATTCCGCTCTTGCCTAGGGTGACGAGCAACTGCTTGCAGCCCGTTCGCGCCAAGAGTTCCCCCGCCGCCACACTGAGCTCGCGCGGGTCCTCCAGCGCATCCGTCATCCTGCCCGTGGCCCGGGCTAGCTCGTCGCGGTTGGGAGTCATGGCCGTCAAGCCGTGGAAGTGACCAAAGCTGTGCCGCGGATCCAAGACCACGGGCACGTCCGTCTTCTTCTGGAAGGTCGCCACGGCCTCGCTCAACTCCTCGCTGCAGACACCATAGGCGTAGTCCGACAAGATCAGTGCATCTACCTTTCCCGCCAGCGCCATTAGCCTCTCACCCAGCCTCCTGCGCGTCGCCGCAGGCGCGGGCCCGTCGGGCTCCTTGTCCATCCGCAAGACCTGCTGCAGGGTGCGGTCATGTTCGCCCGCAAGTACGCGTGTCTTGATCGGCGTATCCCAGCCGCGCAGAACCTCGACCCCTACGAGACCGATACCCTCGCCACCGAGCCGGTCCACCAGGGCGTGGCCCGCATCGTCGCGTCCTACACAACCCACAAGATGTGTGCGAGCTCCCAGGCAGCGCGCACTCCGCGCCGTGTTCGCCGCGCCGCCGGGCAGGATTTGCTCACCCTCTTGGCGCAGCACCATCACCGGCGCCTCACGGGAGGGGCGCGTGGGCCTCGCGTAGATGTAGCGATCCGCAATCAGGTCGCCGACCACCGCAACAGTCAGTCCCGAGAAGTCGGGCAGGGGTTGGGACAGATCGCTCATCCGTTGAGCGGCTTGTGAGCCGGGCAGGAAGATGCCGAGGCACAGGAACGGGAATCCAACCGCTGGTTCGATTTGGTGACCATGGCCCCATGATAGCTTCATTCTGGACAAGCCAAGGCGCTCCTGGAGGCAAATCGACTCTTCCCAAGGCTTGACCACTCAGTGTCCACGACTCGGTCAGATGGTCGGTCCGCGCTTTGGCTCATGCCACAGCCTGCCTAGAATCCAAGGTGTATGCCTAGGAGGCCTGAATCCCGGGCCATTGGAGCAGCCTCCCTCCATCGTCGCGGCCTAGGCCCAAGCTCCTGGCCTCCCCGATCAATCTACGGCCGAGCCAACGATGGGCAATTCTCTTCGCCTCATCAGCAGGACGAATCCCGAGCTGAGGAAGACGACAACTAGGGACCCGTAGAGACCGCATGCTCAACTGTAAGGAAATCAAGCGCAGAGACGCATCGGACGAAGTCGCCGATACCGGCTTCCTCATGCGCCTTCAGGGCAGCATTCATGTGGCCATCTGTACTGGCGGCCGAAACTACCGGCGGCAGCTACAGCAGATTCGGCAGCGCGCTCGAACCCAAGCGGACCGGGATACAGACGAAGAGACTGTAGCCCGAGTCCAGTCCACGATTCTCTAGTCGTCGAGGTAACCGATACGGCCCAGCAGTTCCATCATGGCCGCACCCGCCTCGACATCCAAAGCTCCCCCGACCTTAGCGGCCTGGAGCATTCGGTCATTCATCGAATCGAGCAGGATTAGCCGCAACTCTTCAGCGCGCTCGGGACGCTGCTCAGAGAGGTCGTTGCGCTCGTCCGGATCCTCGCTAAGGTCGTACAGGCGCCACTCACCATCTTCCGGGCGGTCCTTGCGGCTCACTCCGAAGGGGGCCCCCATGGGGCAGTAGTGCATAACCTCATCCCCAACCCGGATGCCAAAGACCGAGACCTCGTTGCGGCCATTCCACCAGCCATAGTCGCTAGATGTGAATACGGGGCCGGTGGGACGCTCATCAAGGTCGTAAGCGCTCATGCCAAGGCTGCCCACTTCTTCACCGAGGTCCGCGCCGCCGATGTGCGCGAGGGTTCCCGGGAGGCGGCGATTCGAGATCGGAACGCTGATGACCTCGCCCACAGGGATGCCCGGTCCCGAGAGGACCAAGGGCACATGAACGAGCTCGGAGTAGAGGCTCTGGGCATGGGCGACCATTCCGTGGTCCAGCCACTCTTCACCATGGTCACTGGTGAAAGCAAAGACCGTCTTGCCCGTCAGACCTGCAGCGTCGATCCACCCCTGGATCTCCCCGAGGTAGGTGTCCCCGGATGCGACACATGTGTCGTACCGGTCACTGGCTGCGCTGATAATCTCCGCTGAGGGATACTGCTCGGGCAAGAGGCTCTCGTCGAAGCTCTCGGCCTTGATCCTCTCGCGGCGGATCTTATTGACGCGAGCATCATTGAAGGGCTCGTCAAGTGGAGGGAAGCCCAATCGCTCGACCTGCCCAGGTAGAGCTTCAAGGGGGCCGTGGGAGTCGACCAAGTGCAGGTAGAGGAAGAAGCGTGAGTCCTTCCGCTGCTCTAGCCAATCGGTCACCTTGGGCAGCACGGAAGCGCTCTTCTCGAAACCGTGAAGGTCGTCGAAGAACTCAAAGCCCTGGTTGAAGTTCTTCTCGCGAATGATCAGTGGGTTGCGGACGAAGGCGCCCGTGGAATAACCGCGTTTTTGCAGGACCTCGGCAATGGTCTCGTTTCCACTTGCGAGATAGCTGGTATTGCGATTGCGGACCCCGTGCACCTCGGGCAGAAGGCCAGTCAAGAGCGACGCCGTTGAGGGCCAAGTCCAGCTAGAAGTAGAGTAGGCCGAATCGAAGGTCGTGCCCTTCGCCGCGAGGTTGGCGAGGTGGGGAGTCGTATCCAGCTTGTAGCCGCTGAGGGAAGTGCGGTCGTAGCGCAGGGTGTCCTGCACAATCATGATCACATTCGGCTGCTCTTCCGTGGCAAGCTCACGAGCGACGGACAAATCACGCTCGAGCTTGAGGTCACCGAAGCCGATCTTCCAGCCCGCGGGCATTTGCTTCGGATCGGCGACAGGACCACTGATTTGCCAAGTCCGCAGAGTCAGCTCGTCGCCCGCACTGCAAGCGATCCGGCCTGGAGCCAGCTCAAGAGAGCTTGCTAGCGGACGCCGCCAACCGCGCTCGCGTCTGTCCTCGCCCTTGATGGAGTCAATCTGCGTTTGGAAGAGCACCTCTTCACCTCGCTTCACTTCAAAACCGAAGCTTGCCCTAGGCGTGGACTCCGGCTTCGACTTTGCTCCCTTCTTGGCCGAAGGCATACCATCGAGCACGGCGAACACGGTCGCATCCACACCTGCTGCCAACTTCAAATAGAGCTCTCCATCCTCAAGACCAAGCTGCTCCGGAATCGTGAAAGACACCTCGCAAGGGGGCGCCATGAGCAGGCCCGGTAGATCGCCAGAGTCCGTAGTATTGTCGCCGGGTGCAGTCAAGACGCCGACACCGGCAATCCCCTCGACACGGTCCATGGTGTCCGGATGAGAGAGCAGCTCATCAGCGATTCGAGTGGAGATCATCGTGCCCAGGCCCGACTCCGCGGTGGGCGCGTTTGAGCCGCCACAAGAAGCTACCGCAACGCAGGCGACAAGCAGGAGATGGGGAGCAAAGCACACGGACTTATGCATGAACGAGGGGTGGGACATTAGAAGTTGGGGCATTCTTTTCGGATCGTAATGGAGACAGTGTAGCAGAAGGGATCGGTTGGAGCCCGCGGGGGACGACCGGCGAATGCCTGCTGTTCGGAACCAGGCTGGGACCCACGCGGGAATCCGTGGGGATTCGCTGACTCGCTCTCAACATCAGGGAGGTGACGACAACTTTTGTGCTTTGGCCGTAAGAGCGTCCCCCTCCGCTCTACTCAATTAGGTCGAACAGGGAAGCTGGGCTTCCCTCGTTGGATGAGTGTTCTAGTTGGGTTCGCAGCATTTTGATTCGATCTAATGTTGCAGACGAAGTTCTCGCTGGGTTGTCCCCTACCATTGGGCTCAGGCCAACAGGGTGTTCGCTCCGCTCGGAGCAGGTCTTGAAAACTGCGGGCAGCTGCCCTCCACTCCCGTCGCCAAGCCGACCTCGTTTCCACTCGACTCAGTCACGTATATCCAAACTCAGATGAAAACCTCCGACCTACTTGTCCAGTGCCTTGAGAATGAAGGTGTG
Organism: Planctomycetota bacterium; assembly: GCA_047629095.1. GTDB lineage: Bacteria > Planctomycetota > UBA1135 > UBA1135 > CALBMX01. Next base: position 7,229 of record JBLHWM010000137.1, read on the forward strand.
GAATACATCTTTGGAATCCCCGGCGAAGAGAACCTCGACTTCCTCGAATCCCTGAGGGGCTCGAAGATCAAGCTCATCCTGACCCGTCACGAACAGGGTGCCGGCTTTATGGCGGCGACGGTGGGGCGACTCACGGGTAAGGTCGGCGTTGCCCTCTCAACCCTCGGTCCCGGCGCGACGAACTTTGTGACCTGCTCCGCCTATGCACTGCTGGGTGGAATGCCGGCTCTGTTCATCACCGGGCAGAAGCCGATCCGCACGAGCGAGCAGGGACGCTTCCAGATCATCGACATCGTCCACATGATGAAGCCGGTGACTAAGATGACCGAGCAGATCGTAGATGGCAACGTCCTGCCCCATCTCATGCGTGAATGCTTCCGCACGGCGCGAATGGAGAAGCCTGGCCCCGTCCACATTGAGCTTCCCGAGGACATCGCGGCAGAAGAGGTGGACCGGCAGCCATTTACGGTTACCGAAGTGATGCCCCCAAGTGCTAGTGATCAAGCAATCCAAAAAGCCGTGGAGATGATCGCCAATGCAGAGCGCCCCTTACTGCTAATCGCCGCGGCCGGCAATCGAAACAACGTAGCCCAAGCGATCCGTGACTTCGTCGAAGAGACGGGTATCTACTTCTTCTCCACGCAGATGGGCAAGGGCGTCGTGGACGAGCGCCACCCCCACTGCCTCGGAACCGCCGCACTCTCCGAAGGCGACTACTTGCACTGCGCCATTGACCGGGCGGACCTCATCATCAACGTCGGCCACGATGTCAGCGAAAAGCCGCCCTTCTTGATGAAGCGCGACGGGATCAAGGTGATCCACCTGTCCTTTTTCCCTGCCGATGTCGAGGACGTGTACTTCCCCCAACACGAGGTGCTCGGTTGCACGAAATCCAACCTCGGCAAGCTCGCCAAGGCCCTAACGCCCTCGGCAAAGTGGGACTTCAGTTACTTTGAGCGTGTCCGGAATAGCATCGAAGAGAGCGTCTATGGCGCCAAGAGCGACGCGGAGGGCTTCCCCAACGTGCCCCAACGCATCGTGGCCGATGTGCGCAGCGCCATGCCTAGCGACGGCATCCTGTCCCTGGACAACGGCATGTACAAGATTTGGTTCGCTCGCAACTACCAAGCCTACGAACCCAACACGGTTCTGCTCGACAACGCCCTAGCCACCATGGGCGCGGGACTACCCGCAGCCATCGCCGCGAAGATTGTCCACCCCGAGCGAATGGTTGTCGCCGTCTGTGGCGATGGCGGATTCATGATGAACAGCCAAGAGCTTGAGACGGCCATGCGCTTGAGCTTGGACCTAGTCGTCATCGTTCTTCGCGATGACGGGTACGGCATGATCAAGTGGAAGCAAGCGGGCTCCGGATTCCCGAACTTTGGCTTGGACTTCCAGAACCCGGACTTCGTCAAGTATGCGGAGAGCTACGGGGCACACGGGGTGCGCATCGAGCGGACGGGACAGCTCCCCGAAGTTCTGCAATCCTGCTTTGAGCAAGGTGGTGTCCACCTAGTCGAAGTCCCCATTGATTACTCCGAAAACGAGTCCGTCTTCATGGAAGAGCTCAAGCAGGGAACCTGCATCCTCTAGGTGCACCACATGAAAAACTTCGACGTAACGAATCCCTTTGACGGCAGCTTGATCCGCTCCGTATCGGCGACCGATGCAGCCGCTGCCGAAGCCGCGTTGCAACGCGCACACGACCTGTACGCGGACCGC
>JBLHWM010000138.1:0-8937 GCA_047629095.1 Planctomycetota bacterium
AACAACGCCGGGGCGAATGATCAGCGCCTTGTCGGGGCAGGCGGCTTGGAGCTCTGCCTCGCAGAGGGATTTGAGCGCGCCGTAGGCCTCGGGGGTGACGACCTCGGTGGTCGTGTCCTCGATGGTTAGGTGCGGCACCTCTTCCGGCTTGTGGCCCGCAAGCGGAAGCTCGTAGACCGAGATGGTGGAGACGTAAAGGTAGGTCTCGCAGCGGTCCTTGAGCAGCTCGAGGGACGCGCGCACGATGCGCGGAACGTAGCCGCTGACATCGATCACAACGTCCCAAGTTCGCGCGCCTTCCAAGGCTGTGAGCCCGCCAGTTTTCGAAGGATCCAATGGATCGCGGTCGCCGTGGAGGTGCTCGACTTGGTCACCGAACTCGTCGGCGCCCGTCTTGCCGCGGTGGAAGAGCGTGAGCTCGTGGCCGCGCTCGAGAGCGGAGGCAACGATGTGGTAACCGACGAAGGAGGTGCCGCCAAGGATTAGGATTCGCATCGGCGCATCCTAACGAAAGGCCTGGCCGGTCTAAAAGCTCGACTTAAAGAACAGCCGCCCAGGGACGAAGCCATCTTCGTCCCAGGGCGGCTGCTCTTTGGACGCGCTGCTACGGGCAGATCTCGACGCGGACGCCGTTAGAGAGCTCGATACCGGAAGGACTCGCGGCAAGACCTTGCACGAAGACATCGAGGCCGGTGAAGGCGGGCTCGGTGGGAATCCCAACGACCCAAGAAGTGCCGGGTCCCATGGCGACCAGAGGCACGATGAGCTGGGTCGGATCGATCAGCAGGGTCTGGCCGAAGAGGCTGCCCGCGGACTCGCCGAAGCTTGCGCCAAACCACTGGCCCGTGGTTCCGATCGCTTGATTCTGAAGGTCGAAGGTCAAGCTGCCTCCCAGGGCGGCCGAGCCCGTGGCCGTGAGGGCGAGCGGGTTGACCGCTCCAGCTGTGTAGGCTTCCGTTCCGCAGGTTGCATCCCAGACCATGTGGGCGGCGACATCCTGTAAGTAGGCAGCGTTGGTGGGGGAGAGCCCAACGGAGAAGGTGTTGCCCACGGGGCTCTGGTCGAAGAGCTCGCCGAAGAAGACGGCTGCCGCGAGGTAGCTACCCTTCATGTTCGGGTGGCTGTTGTCGCCCGCGTGCAGCACGAGGGCTGGGTTGTCCGCGAGCGAGCTACGCCAGGCCTCGCCGACCGGAATCACGTCCGCTCCGATGAGGGCCCCGAGCTCTGCGTAGGACGCCGTTAGGGAATCCTGCATGGCGTCGAAGTCGGCGAAGTCCGGGCTGCAGTTGGCGGAGCCGTAGCAAAACTGACCACCAAAGCGGCGTCCCCAGGTTTGGTAGAGCACGGTCTGTGTAGTGGGATCGTTCGCCTTGATCGCGGCGTCCAGGGATGCGGCTCCCGGAAACATGAAGTTGGTCTTCGTGAAGGGGATCGTCGGCAGGTAGCTCTGCTCTTGTAGAACCACCACGTCCCAGTCCATGAGTGAGATCAAGCCCAGGCTTGTGGCGTTCGTTGCGTGGGCTTGGGGGGAGCTGCCCAGGGTGTATCCACCCGGCGTATTCGCGCGGATGAAAGGGGTGTGCCCAGCCGCATTGGCGAAGCCCTTGACCAGGGTCGGCAGATCATTGACACCTGTGTAGCTGTTGCCAAGGAAGAGGATGCTCTGGGGAGCGGGATCCTGGGGGAGGGCGAGGCTGGCTAGGAGCAGTAGGGAGTACATGACTTGCAATGTACCAGATCTCACCGATCGCATGTGATCGATGGTACTTCCTGGGTTCGCTCGAGGGCTATAGAGCACCGCTCTTAGGGGCTACTTCTCGCAACCAGTCGCGACCTGTCGCTAGCTATGCAAATACATCAGAAGGCGCTCGGGAGTGAGCGGCGCTTGCAGCAAGTCGTCACCGGGAGCGTCGGGCCTAAACTGCCGTGCGGCGGCTCGAATCGCGAAGTAGGCACCGATGCCGTACATGAGAGGCGGCTCGCCAATGCCCTTCGATCCCAAGACAGCCGTGGGGTTTTCGGCGTCCTCGAGGAAGGTGACCTGCACGTCCTTGGGGCTGGAGTAGATGTCCGGTGCCTTGTAGGTCGCTAGGGCTTTGCTGAGCAGGTGACCCTCGTCGGAGAACTGCAGGTCTTCCAGGGTGAGCCAGCCGATGCCTTGGGCTAGTGCGCCCTCGACTTGGCCTTGGTCGATCAATGGGGCGAGGCTACGGCCGGCGTCGTGCACGATGTGCACGGAGTCGACGGTGTAGGTTCCGCGCAGGCAGTCGACGGTGGCTTGGGTGATCGCGGTGCCGAAGACGTGGTAGGCGAAGGGGCTACCGGACTCGAGTTCTTTGTTGTACTCGAGCTTGGGCGTGGAATAGTGGGCTCCGCAAGACAGGTGGATGCGCTCGGCGTGGGCTGTGGCGACCAGTTCGGGCCAGGTCGGGTTCGAGTCGAGCTCGGCGCGAAGCTTGTCGAGGCGCTGGCGCAGCTGCTCGCAGGCGATCTTGACGGCCATGCCGTTGAGGTCCGCCCCGGCGCTGGCTGCGGTGGGCGAGGTGTTCGCCACGGTCGTCGTGGAGGTGGTTGCGATGGTGATGCGCTCGATGTCGCAGTCCAAAACGTGCTGGGCGATCGCACGCATCTTGGTCGTGACGCCTTGGCCCATCTCCACCGCGCCGGTGGCGACGTGCACGGACCCATCGGTGTAGATGTGCACGAGGGCTCCGGCCTGGTTCATCATCTTGTTCGTGAACGAGATACCGAAGCAGACCGGCATGGCTGCCAGGCCGCGCTTGTGGCGCAGGTTGCCCGCGTTAAAGGCGTCCACGGACTTGCGCTGGGCAACGAGGTCATAGCGCTCGGCAGCCTCTTCGAAGCCCCGTCGCGCATAGCAGTTCTCGGCAACCTGGCCGTAGGGGAAGCGGTCCCCTTCACTCAACAAGTTGATTGCTTGTAGCTCTTCGGGATTGCGCCCCATGACCTCGGCGGCACGGGCGAGGGCGGACTCCATGACGAACATTCCCTGGGGCCCACCGAAGCCGCGGAAGGCGGTGAAGGGCACCAGGTTCGTGCGGCAGGAGTGGGCGGTGATGCGCGTGGCGGGAACGAAGTAGCTGCCGGTTCCGTGGAAGAGGCTGCGCTCTAGGATCGCCGGCGAGAGGTCCGCGGAGGCGCCAGCATTCTGGAAGAGCGTCGCTTCGTAGGCGACGATCTTGCCTTCCGCGTCCAGGCCAATCTTCCAGTCCGCATCGTAGGGGTGGCGCTTGCCCGTGGAGATCATGTCCTCCTCCCGCTGCAGCGCGACCTTGACCGGATGCCCTGTAAGCAGAGCGCCGAGTGCGGCGAAGGTCGCCCATGGCGTGGCCTGGTCTTCCTTGCCGCCGAAGCCGCCGCCGATGCGCTTGACCTCGACTTCGATGGCGCTCATGGGCAGGTCGAGCACTCGCGCTGCGACCCGCTGCACGGCGGTGGGACCCTGGGTGCCAGCGAAGATCCGCAGGCGCCCACCTTCGAGAGGCGCGGCGAGGGAGGCTTGGTTCTCGAGGTAGAGGTGCTCTTGGCCGCCCATGGAGGCGCTGCCCTCGACGACGGTTGCGGCGCCGGCGAAGGCTGCGGCGAGCTCGTCTTGGTTGGCGTTGCCAAGGCTGCGCGACGGCACGATGAACTGCCCCCGTCGAGCGGCTTCCCTGGGACAGGTCACCGCTTCGAGCTGCTCGTAGTCGGCGCGGATCAAGAGCCGCGCAGCGCGAGCCGCTTCCGGGGAGGTGGCGATGACGAGCGCGATCGGCTGGCCTTCGTGGTGGATGTCCGTCTCGGCAAAGAGCGGCTCGTCGGGGACGATCGCGCCGATTTGATTCTCGCCGGGCACATCGGCCGCAGTAAGAATTCGCACCACGCCTGGCGCAGCGAGAGCCTCGTCTGTGTGGAGAGCAAGCAGCTTCCCGTGGGCGATCGTCGAGGTGAAGAGCGCTCCGAATGTGCAGCCCTCGGGCTCGGGCAGATCGTCGGTGAACAGGGACTCGCCCCGGGTGTGCTGTGCTGCGTCGATACTCATGCGGAGACCTCCATGAGACCTGACTCGGTAATGAGATCGGGGAACAGCTTGAGCACGTGGGCGAAGAACAGCTGGCGCAAGAGCAGCCGCTTGTAGTCCGCCGAGCCGCGCACGTCACTTATCGGAGCGATCTCGGTGTCGATCACTGCGGCCGCTTCAAGCACGGACGCAGCGCAGACCGGCTTGCCCTCGAGGAAGCTGGCTGTCTGCTCCAACAACATGGGGGTCGGGCCCACGCCACCGGCGGAGAGCAGCACGCATTCGAAGGTGCCCTCGTGCAACGTGGCCGAGAAGCCCGTGGTCACGGTGGCGATGTCCAAGTACTCGCGCTTCGAGACCTTCTCGAAGGAGAAGTGTCGCCCGGGGGCTAGCTCGCCCGGGATGCGAATCGCATGGATCGTCTCCTTCGGCTCGAGGGCGAGCTGCTTGTAGCCAAGGAACAGCTTACCCAGGGCCAACCTGCGGGTAGCGGCGCCCTGACTCGTGGTGAGCTCGAGTTCGGCTCCAAGGGCGAGCAGCATGGCGGTGCCGTCGGCGATGGGAGAGGCGTTCGCGATGTTGCCGGCCACGGTAGCTCGCTCGCGGATGAGTCCCGATGCAAAGCGCTCGAGGTCCACAGCCGCCATGGGCCAGAGCTGGGTGAAGGTCTGGCAGCGGTGCAGGTCTTCGAAGGTCGTGTCTCCAGGCAGAACGAGCTGGTCTCCCTCTAGGTAGGGCGCTCGCTCTTCCTCGCTCCGGAAGAGAATGCGCGGCGCGAGCTCGTCGAGCTTGGCGCCCTGTTGCACGATCAGGTCCGTGCCGCCCCCGAGGGGACCTGCGAACGGAGTCCTCAAATCGGAGCTGCTCTCTGCGGATCCATAGGGGAGGTCAGGCGTTTGAATCGACGCGAGCTTGTTGGCCGCTCCATCGAAACAAGTGGGCAATGCGCCCGTCGCGACCAACGTCTCGATGCGCCCGGCACCCGGCGCGGTCAGGCCTTCGAAGTGACTTGCGATGGCCGCGCCCGCACGGACGAGGGACACGTAGCCCGTGCAGCGGCAGAGGTTGCCGGCGATGGAGGACTTGGCCTCTTCCGTAGTGAACTCGGTCGCGTTCAAGAGGAAGCCCGTGAAGCTGATGATGAAGCCCGGTGTGCAGAAGCCGCACTGGCTGCCACCGTGCTCTACGACCGCGGCTTGTACTGGGCTCAAGCCGCGCCCCGGATTCAGTCCCTCGATGGTGACCACATGGCGCCCGGCCACGTGGCCGACCAGCACCATGCACGAGGGCACGGCGCGATAGGTGACCGTCCCATCTTTGCCGAGCTCGCCGAGCAAAACGGCGCACGCACCGCAGTCACCCTCGCGGCAGCCCTCCTTCGTGCCAACGCTGCGCAGGTCTCGCCGCAGGTAGTCAAGGAGCAGGCGGCCGGGAGCGACGTCGTCGGGTGTGACGATGCGGTCGTTCCAAAGAAATGAGCTTGGTGGGGGAGTCAACATGGAGATTCTAGCGGTGAGGGCAGCCGGACAGTGTGCCACGAATGGCCTCCCCTTGGGACCTAGGGCACCGGCGTATCTGCAAAATCCACGGGTGGAATGCCTTGCCGGATGCGCAGCTTGCCAAGGGGAGCATGTGGCCTATGATCGAGCGACCTCCAACTCCACCCAAGGCTCCTTATGATTCGCTCAATCTTGCTCGGACTTCCACTCTGCTTCTCGTCGATTGCGGCTCCAAACGCGGTCGTTTCGCCCGGGACTTTAGCGGCCCTTCAGGAGACCGTTCGTGGTGAGACGAGCTTCGTGTCCGCCGAGCTTGTGACGATCCCCGAGGGATACGTCGCCATGGGCGAGGTCTCCTGGTCTCCCGACGGGCAACGTGTCGCCTATGTCGCGATGAAGGATGGGCTCGCCTATCCCGCCATAGACGATGAGGTGCACGACTCGGACTTCTTGTTCTTGGAGCGACCCGTGTTTAGCTCGGACTCTGAGCACGTAGTTTTTCGGGCCGGCGAGCGCTCCTCGAATACGAAGGAGAAGTGGTGGCCGTTTGTCGACGGCAAGAAGGGCAAGAAGCAAGACTGGATCGGTAGCGTTCAATTCAGAACGGGGACGGACGAGCTTGTCTACTGGACCCAACCGGGAGCGAAGATCGAGAAGTCCGGCGCCTACAACCGCGGCAAGCAGATCCTGGTCTCAGGCAAGAAGAAGGGCAAGAAGTGGGAGGACGCAAGGTCCTTGGAGCCAATCCAATTTAGTGCCGACGGTTCCGTGGGCGCAACAGCGGTCATGCGCGGCTACGAGTGGCACCTGTTACTGGTCACGAAGAAGGGGCAGGAGCTCTCGGACGAGTCCATGCCGATGGTCATGGGGATCGCTCTCTCACCGGATGGATCGCGTTGGGCAGCGGCAGTGAGCGGTGTCGACATGAGCGTCTACAGTGGAAAGGGCTTCGGTGGCGGCAAGCCCGGTGAGCGGCCCAAGTCTGTGAGCAACATCCGCATGGACGGTGCGGTGGTCGGCGCGAACTACGATAGCTCTGGATCGCCGGTCTTCTCCCATGACGGAGCGACACTCGCCTACACCTACTTGAAAGGGGGCAAGATGGGCGTCGCGAACACAGAGGGCATGGAGACGAAGCCCGAGTTCGGCTTTGTCTTCCCTCCCGTTTTTCAGCCCACCGGTTACGGGGTCGCCTTTGTCGGAAACAACGACGGCGAACTCGGGAAGAACCTGCGCTGGTTTTCACGCGCGGGGCTCATGCTTGTGGGGGGCACGAACCATGTGGTTCAGGTGGACGACATGGGCGTGGAGGTCTCGCGAACTGAGGCCCTAGGCGTGGTCAGGGATTTGACGTTTTCTGCGGATGGCGAGCAGCTGGCTTTTGTCGTTGGGGACGGGAAGGGCTGGAAGGTTCACTGGGGGGAGCAAGTGAGTGAGACCTTTGCGCGAGTTGGGGAGCTGCACTTTGATGCGGGGGGGACGCGGCTGGCGTTTGGAACTCAGGTGGGGCGAGTGCTGAGCTGGACAGTAATGCCTGGAGATACGTCCGGGGAGTGAGGCGAAACCGATCTGGGTGAATAGGAGTCGCTTACGCACCCCCTTTGGGGGTTACTCGATCTCGGGCAGGAACATTCCGCCCATCATCCCTTGATCCTGGGACTTCCCCGCAATAGCCGAGATCTCCACCGTCAACGTCCCCCCATCCCTTCGCATAAGCACCTGAGCCCCGCCCTTCTGCATAGCCGAGAACGCACCTTGGTACAGCCCCTTCTCCTCCACACTCACACCGTTGACCGACAGGATCACATCGCCGCCGCGCAGGCCGGCTTTGTGCATCTGGCCCTCCTTGTCGGAGATGGCGATCTTGATCACGTTCGGCATCTTGGGCTCGAACACGAACTCGCCACCGGGAACGGTGACCTCGACGCCCTCGCCGCTCCAGCCGTTTTTCAGGGTGTACATTCCTGGCTTCAGGTTCTTGAAGACGGCGCGCTTAGTGGAGTCGAGACGCGCGTTGGTGCCTGACGAGCCACCGTAATAGCCCATTCCGCCGAAAAAGTTGTCGTTGCTATTGTCCGCGTTTGAGCTGACCGGCGTGAGGATTAGGTAGGTCCGGTCCGCTAGGCCCGGGGCGTAGACCACGAAGTCGTGGAGCCGCGGCGGAGTGAGCTGGACGGAGGAGTCAGAGCTACCGAGGGTGATGGTAATCTGATCCATGATGTCGCCACCGCCCCAGCGCCCACCCTTGCGCAACTGCACTTCGTAGGTGCCGGGTGCGATGGAGGTGAACTTGATGTCGCCGGCCTTGGTGAAGCTTGGCGAGTTGTTCCCGCGGCGGTTGTTGTTCGAGCTAGCGACTTCGGAGCTGTAGTTGCCCTGGCTGTCTTGGGCCATGACGTTGACACTCACCTCGTCCTTATATTCGAGATCGGCGTAGCCGGCGACATTTACGGTCAGGGAGACGGGGTCGGTGAAGTTGATCGTCGCCTCGCCGACTGCGCCGGTGAGCTCTAGGGTCTGGGTGCCGTAGAGCTGGGAAGTGGCGGTCAGAACGATCTTGCCACGCACCGACCACGCGTTGTAGTCGGGCATACCTAGGGAGTCCTTGCGGACCCAATAAGCGCCATCTGGGGCAGTCTTTGGTCTAAGCCCGTTGTTGTCACTGCCGCCCTCCCAAGAGGCTTTGGAGCGCAAGCTCACGCCCGAATGGGGTTGGCCCTTGGGGTCCAGGCAGTAGAGCAGCAGGTGCTCGGAAGAGTCCGGAGTGGGCACGTCGAGGTCAACCTGCACAAGGCCGTCGGTGACCTGCACAAACTGATGATTGACCAGCTCCGTCTTACTGCTGCGGCCATCTTGAATGCCGACCACGTAGAGGCCCTCCTCGAGGTCGAGGAAGAGAAACTCGCCACTCTGTACGGCTGTAGTCTGGCGACCCTTGTGCGGGCCCTCAGGCTTGAAATCCGCTTCGCTCTCAAGGGTCGCGATCATGACTTGAGAGGTATCGAGGCCTGTCCAGCTCTTGGTGAGCTTGCCTTGGATACCGGGGCGCGCTTCCAGCACAACCTCCAAGGTCGCGCCGGCTAGGGCCTCGGCATCGATCGTCATCTGCTCCGAGCGATACAGCGACTTCGTGTCGCGTTGATATTCCCTCGTCTCGAGCATTCCGGCGAAGACTCGCAGCTGCAAGCGCGGTGAGCTTAGACGCAGGGTCGGCTCTTCGGGGGTCCAGATGGCCTCTTCGCTGTTGCGACCATAGCTGATCTCGACGATAGCCGATTCGGCCTTGGTGCCGTCGGGCAGGGTCACGTTCAAGGTCAAGGGCGAGACGCGCATGGCGCGGAAGGTGAGCTCGTCGCCGGGGAAGCACTCGCGCGCTCCGTTTGCGCTCAGTACCCAGCCCTCTTTGTAGGCGGACAC
>JBLHWM010000139.1:0-8933 GCA_047629095.1 Planctomycetota bacterium
ATGCCGCGCGAAGCGCCACTAAGCTAAGCCCGCGCAGCGCCCCTACTCCGCTGTCATGGGCAAGATCGTGCGCAAGGAGAGATCGATTCGCTTGGGATCTAGAGCGAGCTCCACCAGCCCAGCACTCATAGCTTCCAGATAGGTGATCACCCGCTCGAAGCCGTCGTTGAGCTGCCCAATGTGCTCGCTCAGGAACGCTGTCTCGAAGTCGTCGACTGCGTTCTGTAGCAGGCGATCGTAGGAGCCGCGCTCCTGGGGGTTTAGGTCCTCTTCGCGCTTCCCCTCGAAATCATTCTTCAGCACTAGGTTTTGAATGCGGGGACGCTCTAGGGACCAAGGGATGTCCACGGCGTTGCTCGCTGCATCATAGGCCATGGCGCGTAGGCTCGCGCTGACCTGCTGGGGATCGATGTAGGCGAAGGCGCTCGCGTTGTTGAGTCCTAGCCCCACCAGGGAGGTGAACTTGGGCACATTCGAGAGCTTCGGGTAGGACGGGTTCGAGAACTTGGTCAGCAGGATGTCCTGCACGATGGACGTGTGGTTCCCGATGATGAACACATCGTCGCTGATGAGCGCAGCCATGTGGCCGGTACCCGGAACGAACTGGGACCAGTACTCGAAGATCACGAGGCCACCGTCGCTGTCCTTAGTGAAAACACCGGGGTCGCCGCTCTCGCGGCCCTGGATCAGGAAGCGCCCCTGGTTGTTCACGATCTTCTCGTGGAAGTCCACCAGCACGGACTCATCCTTCACCCATCCAATCACGGCCCAGGCGACCGTCGGCGTGTTGTCGTGGGGCGGCCCCACATCGTTGCCCTCCTTGTCCAACTCCGGGGGGTAATTGTTCTCACAAACTACCAAGGCTAGGCGGTTCTTGAGGCCGACGTCCAGGTCGTCGAACAGGGCGGTTCCGTCCTGGTAGGCCCAGACCGAGCGCACTAGGTTGTGGAAGTTGGCTTGCAGAGCCGGCTCCGTGGATTCCAGCACCATGCGCAAAATGTCGGCCACATCCGCCTGCATGTAGGCGAGCAATCCGGCGCGCTCGGGGGTCATCTTGGCGACGGAGTCGATCACGCCGCGGTTGAATCCCTTCTGGCGATAGAAGCGCTTCTGCTGGCTATTCAGCTTCTCCGAGGAGAGGTCCGCGTGGATGTTCGCCGCAAGACCGCCGGAAAATCCGATCACTCCCTCGAACTCCTTAATAAGAGAAACCTGTCCAAGGTGCCCGAGGAAGGCCGAGGTGAAGCTCTCGGAGTCCATCTCGGGGATTTGCCCTGTCCACTGCTCGCCAGCCAGCATGACGCTGTTCTTGATCACCGCGTCGTGGTCCACAAAGATCTCGATGTCTTGGGGTTCGCGGTTGGGTTGGTTGAGGATGTAGTCGGCGTAGCGAGAGCTCTGACCGAAGGAGTCCTGGCCCTTGTTCTGGTCCAGGGCCTTGGCACCCGCCACAAGTTCGTGGGACGTGCCCACCACGAGCACATCGAGGATGCGGCCTACGTGCAGGGTACGCGAGAGGGTCCCGCCGGAAATGCTCACGACGCCGCCGACGTCCTCGACTTGAAAGCCCTGGTCCTCTAGACCGATCAAGCCCGGATAGGACAGGACGCTCTGGCCCATCTTGCCCATCCAGTTGGTCCGACCGAGGGCGACCATATCGGTCTGGAACAAATCGCTGCCTCGGAAGTAGCCCGCGATGACCACATTCGAGCCACCGAAGATCTTCAGGGGCTCGACGGAGATGGGCGCTTGGTTCAGGGCCTCCTCCAGCTTGGTGATCTGTCCTTCGATGTCGTAGTCCGCTCGGAACTGCCCCCACATCGGCGACTCGAAGAAGGTGCGACCGGCGCGGGTCTTCTCCAAGGTACTCACGGCAGCCAGCACGGGAAACTCGCTGAAGTCATCGGCAAGGTCCGACTTCGAGAGGAAGAAGTCCACGTCCCGAGGGATCAAGGTCGCCAGACTGAACTCGTAGTCGTCCTCGAGGGGCGAATAGAGGAACGTCGTGAAGGCGAAGTAGCCTGAGAAGGCAAGGATGATGAACGCCATCCCGAGGAGGCGAAGGATTCGTCGCTTAAGGCTCATGAACTCTGAAGTTGGATAGCTGCCAAGGTGTGCGCGCAGTATGCCGACCTTGGACGCCTGAGCGCAGGGCGACTTCCCCAAAGATGAGGGGAAGGGCCGAGAAGAGCCGCTAGGGGGAGTCCCCTTTCCTTAGGGACGTGGCCGAAGCAGGGACTTGGACGCTAGATACTGGACCGGGAAGCTCGGTGGCTCGACACCAGCTGCGGCTGCGGCCACCATGGTCAAGTTGGGTCGGGCTAGGTGAGGGCGCGCCATGGCGCAGAGGTCCGCGCGTCCTGCGGCCAGCAGCGTGTTGGCCTGATCCGTGTTTTGGATCGCGCCCACAGCCATGACGGGGATCCCCACGGCCTGCTTGATCGCCTCGGCAAAGGGAGTCTGGTACATGCGGCCAAAGCGAATCTGGGCGCGCGGAACCACGCCGCCGGTGGAGACGTCGATCAGATCCGCGCCCGCTGCTTCGAGGGCGAGCGAGACCTGCACCGCGTCGGCGCCGGTCATGCCGGCAGCGCCGATCCAGTCCGTGGCCGAGATGCGGCATGAGAGCGGGCCCGCCCAGACCTTGCGCACGGCGGCGAGCACCTCGACGGGGAAGCGAAGGCGATTCTCGAAGCTGCCGCCGTACTCGTCGTCGCGGGTGTTCGACGCCGGCGAGAGAAAAGTCGAGAGTAGGTAGCCGTGGGCCATGTGCAGCTCAAGCAGGTCGAAGCCCGCTTCTGTGGCGCGCAGAGCGGCGGCGACGAAATCGTCCCGGACTTGGTCCATATCGTCGCGGGTCATGGCGCGCGGCTCGTGCCAATCGACGCCGCCATCGGCAGCCCGGTCGAAGGGCGTGGCGCAGGGCCCGATCGTCTGCCAGGCCTCCTTGCCGAGGAGCGGCTTATCACCATTGGCCGGGGTTGCGCAGGATGCCTTGCGGCCGGCGTGGCAGAGCTGCAGGCCGATGGCGCCAGAGCCATACTCGTGGGCAAAGTTTACGATGCCGCGCCAGGCGGCCGTGTGCTCGTCGGTGTAGATGCCCGTACAGCCGGGGGTGATGCGCCCTTCCGCTGAGATGGCCGTGGCCTCGCAGATGAGCAGGCCCGCGCCGCCGAGGGCAAGGCCGCCGTAGTGCGCTTGGTGCCACGGCCCGGGAGTGCCTTGCTCGGCCGAGTATTGGCACATGGGCGAGACGACAATACGATTCCAGAGTTGGAGCCCCCCCACCATGAGCGGCGTAAAGATCGGCGGTGGCAGCTCGCCGGATGCGAGCGGCTTCGCGCCTGCCAATTTCGCGAATGCGTCCCCTACGCCGGCCACAAGGGCAGGATCGCGCATGGCTAGGTTGTCGAAGGTGATGCTCTTCGAGCGCGTCATCAGGTTGAATGCAAACGTAACCGGATCTTGGGACGTGTAGCCGTCCATGACCTCGAACCACTTCAGGCTGGTGGCTGCTGTGGTCTGAAGGCGGCCGGCGATCTCGTCGCGCTTACCCTGGTAGGCAGCCAAGATCTTGGGCACGTCGGCGCCCTCGATGGACTCGCCATGTTCGACAAATGCCGTCACAAGCGCCGAGGCGTCCTCCATGGCGAGCTTCGTGCCCGACCCAATGGAGAAGTGCGCGGTATGGGCCGAGTCGCCGATCAAGACCATGTTCTCGTGGTGCCACTTCTCGTTCTTCACGACCGGGAACTTGCGCCAAATGCTGCGGTTTGCGAGGACCTTATGTTGGGTTCCCTCGTGCATCAGATCGACACCGAAGAGGTCCTGCATGTAGGCGACGGTCTCGTCTTCCGACGCGTCCGCAAGACCCGCCCTTTGGAAGACGTCATCCTGGCACTCCACAATCCAAGTCGTGGTCCCATCTTCATAGGGATAGGCGTGCACGCAGAAGAGTCCATGCTCGCTCTCCTTGAAGATGAACGTGAACGCATCTAACGGACGCGTCGTTCCGAGCCAGCAAAAGTGGTTTGGCCGCCAATCGAAGCTGGGCTTGAAGTGCTCGGCGAACTTCGTGCGAATCATGGAGTTGATGCCGTCTCCAGCAACGATCAGATCGACGTCACCGACCTCCTTGGGATCGGTAATCATGCGCTCGTGCTCGACCACGACGCCGAGCTGCTCAGCCCGCTCCTCGAGTAGAGTCAGCAGTCCAATCCGGGACATCCCGCAGAAGCCGTGCCCGGTGGAGGTCACCTTCGCCCCGACTTCCTCGGCCGAGCCGCCAAGGAAAGTGTCGATCTTCGTCCAGTAGATAAAGGCTGCATTGATCGCAGCCACCGTCTCTGGATCCTCGGCCTCAAACCCTTCCATCGTCTGATCCGAGAACACAACTCCCCAGCCAAAGGTCTGCCCCTTGACCTCACGGTCATAAACCGTGATCTCGGCCTTGGGATAGGCCTTCTTCATCAAGATGCCGAAGTACAAGCTCCCCGGACCACCACCAATACAAGCTATCTTCATCTGCACAGGATAACCGATACGGAGTCCCGATATCACCCTGGCCAATCGCCGAATCACTGCTCTGGTCAGGTTCGGAGGTGGGGTGGTTGCTTGCGGGAGGGACGCTGCGCGCGGAGGGGGGGGGCGTTGGGCGTCCGGCGTCTCGGGCAGCGGCAGGATTCCGGAATCCGGACGGCAAGGGGGATTGGGTTTTTTGAGCGTCTAGGGGGCCGTCCCTGAGGGATTCCCGAACCCTGCCGCTGACCGAGACGCCTTTTGGGGGGCGCAACGACTTGAGGAAAGGGAGATTCGAAGTCCCCCACCGGTCGAGCATACTGTTGGGCCTTTTCGCGCGGCGGGCGAGAAGCAGGGGCCGGGCCATTGGGTACGGGCTTGGTATCTAGGTCGCTACTCGTGTGCAAGTCGGTGCGATGGGGACACGGCACGGGTTGAGTTACGAGGGCGGTTTCCTTTAGATGCGGTACATGTTTGTTGCGCCGGGGAATTCTCCTAGGGCGATCTCCTGTAGCTGTTTGAGCACGGTCTCGTCATCGGTGTCTGCGAAGACGTAGAACTTCCAAAGGGCTCGGTAGCTGCGCTCTAGGTCCTTCAATCGGGGGATCCGCTGGGCGAAGTTGGACAGGGGGAGTACGTCCTCTTCACCTGGCCAGCGCACGTGGGTCTGGGCTTCTTTTAGCTGCATCTTCGCTGCTGGGCAATAGATCATCACGCGTACTGTCTTGCCCGTGGAGAAGCGCAGTAAGTCCGCAATGCGCTCTTCGACCTTGCGGCGTTCGGGCGCGCAGCCGGGTGCGAAGAACTTGGACACCAGGTCCTGTTGCACCTCTTCGTTCTCATGGGCGGGGAAGACGCACACGCGCTTGGGTAGCTTGCGCCTGCGGAAGCGCTCGACGAGATGCCGGACCTCGCGCTCAACGTCGCCGCCCGCCTTCGCGCCGGCCATATCGAGCAGGGGCAAGAGCGAGGCATCCGTGCGATCAAAGAGCTCGGAAGACTCCATCGCACCAGCCTCAAACAGGAGTCCAACGGCGCGCGAGATCAGCGCACCCGCGGCGACCTTTGCGTGGTGGTAGTACACCCGCTCCGAGAAGTAATAGCGAGCTTCCAGCAAGCGCACGAGCTCACTCAAGATGTCCTCGCGCAGGAGGTCGCGCTTGGCCACATCGATGAACAGGTGTCCGCTCTTGCGGTCCACTTTGAAGTACGACACCAGGCGCTGGTCAATCGTTAGGGAGAGCCCGGTGAAGTAGGCGTCGCGCAGCAGGTAGTCGACGATGTCCGAGCAGATCGTGTCCGAGAGGATTTCGGACCAGTAGGCGGGGATGTTGCCGCCGCCCTTTTCATAGGACAGAACGCTGCAGACGTCCTCGGCCAGGCCCATCTCCTCGAGCATGCGTCCGAGCTCGGTCTTCGGGGAGAAGATCTGCTCGAAACGACTTGGAGCATCGTGGCGTTCGGCGAGGCCACTCTGGTCCTCGATGTTATGCCCGTAGGGGACGTGGGTCACATCGTGCAAGAGCGATGCGATGCGGATCACACGGGCCTCCTCGTCGCGCACGCCGAGGCAGCGCTTGGGATCGAACTCGGCATTCAGGTTGATCGCGTCGATGATCTTGGCGGTGATATGCAGGGTGCCAATCGAGTGCTCGAAGCGCGTGTGCACGGCGCCCGGGAAGACCAAATTCGCAGTGCCGAGCTGCTTGACACCGCGCAGTCGCTGGAACTCGCGCGTATCGATCAGGCGCATCTCCTCGGCAGTCAGGTAGATGTCACCGTGGATCGGATCCCGAAGGACGCTGTATTGGGTTCTCTGCATGGCCAGGTGATTCTAGCCCCGGGCCAGATGAGAGGCGTGCCTCGCCTAGAGAATCGAGATGATGCCGAGGTTCGAGACCGAGGTTCCGATGATGCCGCTACCGTCCGCCGTGAAGGTCACGTAGGCGCCGAAGAGCAGCAGCCCGACCAGGGCTGGATCGTTGCCGACCGGGACCACAACGCGGCCCGCGCCATTTGAATCCAGGTTCGACAGGCTGCCAGGGACGTTGAGGAAGGCCTGGAACAGTGGGTCGATGTTGAGCGGTACGTGCAGGCCAATGGCGTCAATACCCGGAGCAAAGCCCGTGGAGAGGCTGAGTAGGTAGAGCGAGCCAGGATGGGCGGGAGCGGCCAAGCGCAGGTCGAGCACATCTCCGATGTGCACGCCCGGAATCGTCAAGCCCGTGGGCCAGACGCCCGTCTCGCCAGGAGCGGCGAAACCCGGAGAGCCGAGGTCGCCCGCGCCAAAGGGTGTGGTCGCGGTCTGGAAGTTGGCCGGTGTGCCGGGCGCGAAGGGGTCAACGCGCTCGGAGGACTTGCCCGAATTCACGGGAATGCCGCCCGTACCCCAGCTCACCGTATCGATCACCACGCCGTTGGGCGCGCGCACCTCGAGGGTTGCGCTGCTGTTCACAAGGTGCAGATCCCCAAAGGGACCGCTGAGGGGAATCCACAGGTCGCCGTTGCGGGCGGCGTGGCCATCGACACCGAGCACAATGCGCTCGTTGTAGTCCAGCAGCACGCGGCTGCTCAGGGTGAAGTCGTAGAGCCCCACCAAGAACCGCACTCCACCGAGGTCAACGACATTGGGGGTCAAGTTCGTGAGCTCGATGTACTCGCCATAAGTATCCGACGAGGCGCCGGGGTTCGCCATGATCTCGGTGATCGCCAGCCCACCGGCGATCGGGCTTGCCTCGGGATTCTCGAAGGTCGCGAACTCCATGAGCTCTTCGCCACCGGCCGCCGCCGCATCGTTGGCGGTCTCGGCCGTAAACCGGTAGCCGCCCGTGCGCACGATGATCGTGCCCTCGGCCGAGGTCCAACCGCCGCTGCCATTGTCCGTGTCGCCGCGGGTCGTACCCCACTCGGCGCGGGTCGCTGCGGACGAGCTCCAGTCCTCGACTACATCCGCTGCCGGGTGGAAGAAGGAGTTGTTCAAGCCACAGGAGTGGATCACCAGGGACGGGGCGAGGTTGCTAATCACGAGCGGGCCGGAGCTGGTCTTGGAGCCGTGGTGGCTGGACTGCGCGACCTCCACCTGGCCGATGTACTGGGCCGCCATGGACTCCACGTCCGCCGTGCCGCTACCGCCGGAGGTAATGTCGCCGCCGATGTAGAAGTCGAAGTCGTTGTAGCGCACAACCACTGCGATCGAGCGGCCGTTCTCGGACTGGGAGTAATTGGACGGGTCATCGCTGCCGAGCGGCGTTACACCATTGACGGCGACAAACTCGAGGGTCGCACCGTCTCCGAGCTGCAGGACATCCCCAACCTGGGCGAAGGTGCGCTTGGTGCCGACCGCGGCGAAGTACTGGGTCGCCTGGGTGCCCGATGGGTTGTCGTTCGAGCCCCGATCGTAGGCCGCCACCGACGGCAGGAAACCGCTGTTGAAGACCTCGTCCAGACCACCGTAGTGGTCCGTGTGCCAGTGGCTCATGATCGAGTAGTCGAGCCCAGTCAGGCCCAAACTCGACAGGTACGGCACGACATAATCATTGCCGTCTCCAGGATCTCCACCATCAAACAGGACCGTGGTTCCGTCGGGCCCGACCACAAGGGTGCTGGAAGCCTGGCCCACATCGATAAAGTGCAGGGAGAGCTCGCCGGCTTGGGCGCCCTGGGCACCCAAGAGGCAAGACGCGAACAAGAGGGCAGCAAATGGGGAACGAAATGACATGGTGCAATCAATGGGGGGAGAGGCCGCGCGGACTCCTAACTCTACACCATTCACTCAAATCGGGGTTGATTCGGCCGGATTGCACCCGCCCCAGGGCCCTTTGCTCTAGCAGGCCGCCCGAAAACCGGCCGACTAGGTCGATTGGGCGAGCAGGTCCTCGACCTCTCGCAGTACAGACTGAAGTTCCAGGCACAAGGTCGCCGGATCGCGCATTGGGATCCAGGAGAGGTAGCGGTAGTAGACCTCGGCCATAGCGGACCGGTCGTCCTGGTCGGAGAGCAAGCGGAAGACGTCGACCGCCACACGGGCCGTTTCGGTGCCATGATCCCCATCGAGCAAGCACTGGTAGGCGAGGACTTGAGCAAAAGCCTCACGGGACTTGTCGAGTTCACCTTGGTTGTAGAGCAGCCGGGCTAGCTCAAGCTCAACCCTAAGGGCGATCGGGTGACCATGGCCGTGCTCCTCTTGCAGCACGCGAAGGCGCTTTTCGAGCTTGCTCCGCCCTTGGGCCTGCTTGCCTATTTCATCCACCGGCAACGGTGTGCCGGAGATTTGGTGATCAGTACTGTGTTTGTCGCGAAGCAAGCCAGGGTCCTATTTCGATGGTTCGTGAAGCAGCCTTGTGACCCAAGGTAGCCAGTTTGAGTTCCAACCAAAATCATATTTTGGCGCGGGCGGGAACTGTTTCGGCGGGGCG
>JBLHWM010000140.1:0-8885 GCA_047629095.1 Planctomycetota bacterium
CGCTCGCGTCCGCGACCACGGCCGCCTTCACGTGCACCGTCACGGCTACCTTCGCGGTCGTCGCTTCGGCCTCGGCCTCGGCCGCCGACGCGCGGACCACTGTGGGTCGGGCGATCCCTGGAGACGCCCTTGCTGGTGAGCGTCGTGCGCTGGGTTTTCGGTTGCAGCACCTTGCAGCGAATGACCTCGCCCACGGAGAACAGCTCCCTGGCGTCGCGGACATAGTGCGACGAGGCATCGCTCACGTGGATCATTGCGTCCTTCGCAAGGCCGATGTCGACGAAGGCACCAAAGCTCGAGACGTTGGTCACAACGCCCTCGACAACCTGGCCCTTCTCTAGGGTTGTGGGATCCGTGTCGGCGGTCAAGATGCGCGGGATGAAGACACGCTGGCGCGGGTCGCGACCGGGGCGTCCAAGTTCGCGCACGATATCGCGCCACATGATCTCATCGATCTTGAAGTCGTCGCGGCGAAGTCCTTTGGTGCCGCCCTCTTGGCCAAGCATGGACTCGAGGCTGCGGCCGCTCTGGGCCACGATTCGCTCGACGAGCTCATACTGCTCGGGGTGCAGTGCCGTGGTGTCTAGGGGCTGGTTGCCGCCATAGACGCGCAGGAATGCGGCCGTGTTGCCGAACTCGACCTCCGAGAGAACCTTCTTCAGGTCCTCGCGGCACGTGAAGGGCGTCTCGGCGCGGTGGGCCACCAGCTTGGCGACGCTGGCCTCGGTCAGACCGGGCAGCAGGCGCAAGATGTGAACCGGGGCACGGTTCGCGTTGCAGCCGACGTAAGACAGGCAGGACTCGGTGGTCTCGCGAAGTACGCGGTCGAGGTTCGCCTTGCTGACCTGGGCCTGTTCCATGCCATGGATAAGAGGCTTGGTCTCGGACTTCAGGAACTCGGCTAGGGGATCCTGGAAGCGGAGCGCGAGGCCGGCGGCCATGCGGCCGGGCACGCCGAGCTCGGGAAGCTCTTCGCGGCAGGTCGGCGAGTTCGCGTAGGAGCTGAGCCCCGCCTCGCTGACGACAAAGACGAAGGCGTCCGAGTTGATGGCGGTCAGGACCTCGCGCAGCTTGGTAACCGCGTCGCGGGAGGCCTTGCCCCCACCTACGCAGATCGAGCGGAAGCGGCCATCTCCGAGCAGCGGCATCAGTTCGGCACCGATCTCGGCAGCCTCCCGCGTCGCAGTCTCGATGGTCACTTCCTTGCCGAGCACCTTGCCGTTCTCGTCCACCTGCACAATGATCCAAGCGCCACGTGCATTGACGTTCACACCTAGGCTCGGGCGATCGCCGCCCATCGGGGCGAGCAGTTGGCGGCGCAGGAACTTACCGAGGAAGCTCTGGGCCCCCACGTCGCCGCGCTCTTTGAGCTCGAGGCGAACATCGGGCTCGATGGTCGGCAGCAAGCGGCGCTCGAGGGCGCGCCTTGCAATGGCGTCCAGCACCGGCTCGAACTCGGGGTTCGTGTGGCGGCCGAGGGCAGCGCGCACGCGGCCAAGAGCCTCGTCACCGTCGAGCACGATAGCCGTGGTCAGGATGCGCTCCTTCTGGGCTTGGCGCAGGGCGATCAAGGTATGCGGCTGGACCTGGCGCAGGGGCTGGTCGAGCTTGAGCAGGGTCTTGTAGCGCGCTTTGCGCTTGGGGTCGGCCTTGGGATGTTCGGTAGCGACCAGGCGGCCCTTCTTGCGGAGCAAGCGGCGGATCTGTCCGCGCAGGCGCGAGTTGCGACCTAGGCGATCGGAGAGGAGGCGCATGGCGCCGTCGAGGGCCTGTTCGTCGTTGTGCACGTCCTTGTCCGGCTTCACGAAGTCCGCGCAGATGCGCGCGAGACCCGGAGTCAGATCGATGCCGTGGTGCAGGTAGGGAATGTGGCCGGCCTCGGGCTTGGTCGGCGAGACCGTTGCCGTCGCGGCACCGGCAGCCGCATCCACCGCGGGAGCACCAGCGGGCGCAGGTGCGGCGGCTTCGGGTGCGGCAGCAGCGGCGCCTTCGGGTGCGGCGGCAGCAGCGGCAGCAGCGGCAGCGGCGGCTTCGGGAGCAGCGGCGGCTTCGGGAGCGACTTCAGCAGCAGCTTCGGGCGCGGCAGCTTCGGGAGCAGCGGCAGCTTCGGGAGCAGCGGCAGCTTCGGGAGCAGCGGCGGCTTCGGGAGCAACTTCAGCAGCAGCTTCGGGCGCGGCAGCAGCGGCGACTTCAGCAGCCGCTTTGGGCGCAGCTTCCGGTGTAACTTCGACTACGGGTTCAGCTGCGACTTCCGTTGCAGCTTCAGCCTCGGGCGCCTTCGCGGCATCCGCTTCGGCAACCGGCTCGCCATCGCCACCCTTGGCGGGCTTGGGCGTCGACTTCACCAACAGGGCGGCAAGAGCCTCGAGTCCGTGGTCCACCGCGCGAGTCACCTCGATCTCGGGACGCCGGTTCACAAGGAACAGGTCCTCGAGTTCGAACCGGTCCATGCTCTTGGACGCAGCCTTGAGCATCCCCTCCGTGGTGCCGTCCTTGCCCTTGAGGTTGCGCAGCACGTTGGCACGGCGCAGCTCTAGCTCGGTCAGATCAGCGTGGGCACGACCGAGGCGGCGGATCACGGTCTCGGAGAGACCGCCATTCGCATCGCTGCTCGTGCGACTGATGTAGGGGGCTAAGTAGCCGGCCTCGAGAAGACTGAGCGTCTTCGTTACGGCGGCTTCGTCAAGGGAGAACTCCTTGGCGAGGAAAGCGGGGATCAAGGAGTCGTTACTTTGGGTATCCATGGCTCACGTACCTCGTGGGTCGTCAGGCTGAATCAGCTGTTCGCACTTGGGGCCGGGAATATGCCGGCGCACCTTGGCGTGGGGCACCTTGGCACTAGTCCAAGGCGGTGAAGAGTTAGGCACAGATCATAGCCGCTGACGGGCAAAATGCGCCACCAGCTTTAACTGTGTCGCTAAATGGGGATCTCGTACAGGGAGATACGGGTCTCCTCTCCGAGTAAAAGGGCACCTTGGGAGACGGTCCAGGCGATGTGCTCATCGAGGCCGGGGATCGTGACGGCGCCGAGAGCGCGACCGGTCAAGGTGTCGCGAACGTGGCAGTGGGCGCCGCGGTTCACGTACAGCTTGCCACTATCCGACCGGATCGTGACCTCGGCGATCTCGTCATCGGGACTCGCGCCCACGAAGTCGAACCAGAGCGGAGCTTGGTCCGCATCGCCTTCGGTGCGCAGGGCCAAGAGAGCCAGGCCACTGGTCTCGTGGCCTGCCTCCTCGATATCCCCAAGAGCCGTCGCCGAGGAGACGAGCCCCTCGTGGGAGAGAGCCGTAATCAGCTCCTCGAGCAATAAAACGACCGCGTGCGGTCCAACGACCATGCCGTGGATCACGGGCACGTTGGGTGCGACCCAAACTGTGGGGCGCTTGCCGGTCTCTGAATCAAGAACGAGCACGCCCTGCTTCTTGGTCGACGAGTCCGTGAAGACGATGAAGAGCCGCGAGCCTTCCCGGGCTGCCGTGTGGTAGCGCTCGCCCGAGCGACCAAACTCCCAAACCCGGGAGAAGTCGTCCGTGTTGTAGGCCACGATACGCCCCGGCTGCACGCTGATGCACAGATCCTCGTAGACCAGCGCCACGTCGAAGGCGGGCAGGTCCTGGACCATCAGCAGCTCGCCGGAGTTGATGTCCATGCGAATCGCCCGGTGGCCTTGGTTGCCAGGCCCAAGTACGACAGCGTTCTGGGCGCGACCGAAGCCCGCCCCGAAACCACGGCCATAGCCGACCTCGCAGGGGCTCGACCAGAGGGTCTCCCCCGTGGTCCGATCAATCGCCCCGAGCTTTCCGGGGATCACATCATCGACCCACTTGCCGCCCACAGGCTCTTCGTAGCCATGTAGGAGGATCGGTCCGGAAGCAGCCAGGCAGAGCCCGTCCACTTGAGTCTGGAGCTCTCGGCTCCAACGTCTGCGCGCGGTGCGTGTCATAGTGTTGAGGAGTCTAGCAACCGAAGCTGCCGATCGGAATGAACTGTCTGGCAATGGATAAGATCAAATCTGTGCCTTCCAAACGAAACCGGGGATAGAGCCACTCGCGCAGCTCTATCCCCGGTCCTTGAGTGGCCTAGCTAGCTCTTACTCGACGTCGGTGCCAGAGGCCTCGAAGACCTTCGAAGCGATGTGCTGCGGCGTCTCACGGTACTCTTCGAGCTCCATGGAGTAGGAACCACGACCTTGGGTGGCGCCACGCAGGGAGGACGAGTAGGCGAACATCTCGGCGATGGGCACCATGCCGCGCACGATGCGCAGGTCGTCGAGGGTGTCCACGTCGGAGACTTCACCGCGGCGGGAGTTGAGGTCACCCACAACAGCGCCGAGGAACTCTTCCGGAACGCGAACCTCGACCTTCATGATCGGCTCGAGCAGGGTGATGTTGCCCTGGCATGCCTGGCGGAAAGCCAGTGCGCCGGCCTGCTGGAAGGCAAGCTCGGAGGAGTCAACGTCGTGATACTTGCCATCATAGACGGTGGCCTTGACGCCCACGAAGGGGAAGCCAAGCTTGCCGCCGGTCTTGACGCTCATCGCAAGGCCCTTGTTCACTGCGGGGATGTACTCGCGGGGGATGTTGCCGCCCTTGATGGCGTCGACGAACTCGTACTGCTGAGTCATGTCCTCCATCTCCTCGAAGTTCACGTGGCAGACAGCGTACTGACCGCGACCACCGGACTGGCGCTTGAAGGTCGCGATGGTGTCGACAGCGCTTGTGAGGCGCTGCTTGTACGACACCTTCGGGCGACCGGTCACCACGGGACAGTTGTGCTCGTTCTTGATGCGGCCAACCATGACCTCGAGGTGAAGCTCACCCATGCCCGAGATCACCAGCTCGCCGGTATCTTCGTTGGTCTGGGCGCGGAAGGTCGGGTCCTCACGAACCATGCGGCCAATGATGAGGCCCAGCTTGTCGCGGTCCTCACCCTTCTCCGGCTCGAGGGACATGGCGATCACGCCCTCGGGGAAGTTGATCTTGCTGAGAGCGATCGGGTGGGCCTCATCACAGAGGGTGTCACCGGTCACGGTCATCTTCAGGCCAATGATCGCGGAGATCTCACCTGCTTGCACTTCTTCCACGGCTTCACGCTTGTTGGCGTGGATGCGAACGATGCGGCCAATGCGCTCGGACTTGCCCGTACGAGGGTTCAAAAGGCGGGAGCCCTTCTTCAGCGTACCTGAGTAAACGCGAACGAAAGTCAGGTCACCGGTGGGCTCGGCGATGGTCTTGAAGGCCATCAGGCTCACGGGAGCAGAGGGCAGACGCTCACGGCTAACCGGCTCTTCGGTGCGGGGGTGGATACCCTCGACCGGGGGGAGATCCTGGGGACTCGGGAGGTAGTCGATGACTGCGTCGAGCAGGAACTTGACGCCCTTGTCCTTGAGAGCGGAGCCGGCGAGGACCGGGGTCACTTCCATGGAAAGGGTCGCGGTGCGGAGCACGCGCTTGATCATCTCAACCGCAATGGGTTGGTCTTCCACGAACAGGTCGAGCATCTCTTCATCGAACTCGGCGACGGTCTCGCAGAGGTCGTGGTGACGCTGCTGCATCTCCACCAGGTAATCTTCCGGGATGTCCTTCTCTGCGACGATGTAACCGTCGTCGATGTCGAACTCGTAGAAGCGCATGGTGATCAAGTCCACCAGGCCGCGGAAGTCCTTGGCCGATCCAATCGGCGCTTGGATCACAACAGGGCGCGCGCTGAGGCGGCTGATGATCGAGGCAACGGCCTTGTCATAGTCGGCGCCAACGCGGTCCATCTTGTTGATGAAGCACATGCGGGGCACGCCGTAGGTGTTGGCTTGGCGCCACACCGTCTCGGACTGAGCTTCCACACCACTCACGGCGTCGAACACCGCGACAGCGCCGTCGAGAACGCGCAAGGAGCGCTCGACCTCGGCCGTGAAGTCCACGTGACCGGGGGTGTCAATGATGTTGATAGCGTAGTCGTTCCAGGTCACGGCCGTAGCGGCGGACTGGATCGTGATACCACGCTTCTGCTCCTCTTCTAGGTAGTCCATCGTCGCGGCGCCGTCGTGCACCTCGCCGGTCCGGTGGATCATGCCGGTCATGAACAGGATGCGCTCGGTCACGGTGGTCTTGCCCGCATCAATGTGGGCCATGATACCGATGTTGCGGTGCATCGTGAGCGGGTCCTTCTTCGTGGAGGCTATCGTCGTCGTGGCGGTCATGACTGGTCTTCGGGCAGGAGATTCGGCTTTGCCGAGTGCGTGGTCGGGCTCCCAACCTAATAAGGAGGGTCACCCGATTTGGGATAGAATTGGTCGTCGCTCTGGGGCTTGCCCCAAAGGTTCGAAAGCCTGAGGAACGAGACACGCCCTCGGCGGCTCCGCTTGGAGTCACCTTGGGACAAAATCGCACTCAGGGCGAACTAATGTACTGGCATCCAGGGATCCGTCAACCCCTGCCGGGCCGGATCACGCAAAGGTCAACACGCCCCCCTGCCCGCGCCCCCCGCCTAGGGCCCTAGGACCCATTGGGCCGGTTTCGCCCGAGACTCTCGTGGGCCTCCACGAACTCGTGGCTACAGAACGCAGCCATCAAGGAGAGGTCTCCGGCGAGCACCATCGCCGCCGCGATCTCGGCGAAACGGTTAGCCGCCCCGTTGCCTCGACAGCCCATGAGGTCCAGGCACTCCGCCGCCGTCCCCTGCCCGCTGCCCCCGCCGACCGTGCCCACCAGCATCGACGGAATCCACACACTTGCGTGCAGATCCCCCGACTTGGTCACGGCGAAGTCGAGCTGGCCACAGCAGCTCTCGGTGACGTAGGCGGGATCCTGCCCAGTCGCAATGAAGAGCGCTGCGAGCCCGTTGGCCGACTGCACTAGCTGGTTGTGGGTGCCGAGCTCCGCGAAGCCGACGCGGTAGGTGTCGAGGATCTTGACCATGGCCTCGGGAGTGCAGCGCGCCTTCTTCTCGAGCAGCTCCCTGGCCACGACGACCTCGGCTCCGACACTGCGCCCGCGCCCTTCGAGCACGCCGTGGGTGTGGGCGCGCTTCTCTACATCTTGACCGTGGACATAGCGCTCGGCGGGCTGGGTCCGCTCGGCTAGGGCAGCCGCGCAGAGGTCGCAGGCCCGGGCCGCCATGTTGATGCCGATCGCATCGCCGGTCGTGAAAACTAAGCGCAGCACCAAGCGCCTCCCGAGCACTTTGGGAGACACCTCCACCAGCTTGCCGTGGCTCGTGATCGACTCGGTGATCGACTTGAATTCCCGCTCCATCGAGAGGGCCACATCCCTGGCGGTCTGCGCTCCGGCGATCGAGTCGAAGACCAGAACGGGGTGCTGGCTAAGGCCTTCGCGAACGACCCTCGTGAGGGCGCCGCCGCTGGCCGTGAGCCAGGTCATACCCCGGGAATAGGAGGCGACCATGGCGCCTTCCGTGGTGGCCATCGGAACGAGTACTTGGCCCGTGCCGGAGGAGGTCTGCACGAGCATCGGCCCGGCGATTCCTATAGGTACCTGGGCAAAGCCAATGAAGTTCTCCACGTTGCCACGGGTCTCTTCGGGCGCCACGCCTTGGCCAAACACATGCGGTAAGTCCTGGCCCACGACCCCGCGCACCAGGTCCCGGCGCGCCTCGATGACCTCGGGGGACAGGTCGTTGTCACGGGAGCGAGGTATGGGGGAAATCGACGTTTTCATGGGCCGAGTATACGCCCCAGGGTCACCCGATCAACGAGACTCCCACCTGTTCAAAGAGCCGGGAACGCAACGAGCCAGCCTCCGCACGCGGCGGAGGCTGGCTCGTTGCTGATTTGGTGATTCCGCTGACGCGCAGCGGAATCAGGTCGCCTTAGAAGGAGGCGAGCAGACCGATCTGGATGAGTTCGGTCTCGAGGGGAGCGGAGTCGCTGGAGACGTCGCTGTAGTTGAGTTGCCAGACCATGCGGTTCGGAAGAGCTGAGTACAGGTTGAAGCCAACGGTAAGGCGTGTGCTGTCATCGGCGTCGTCAAAGTCCTCGTGGCGGACGGCAATTTCCATGTCGTCGGCAAGCATGTAGCTAACAGTGATGCCCATGGGGCTCGTGTCGGCAGTAGCGGTTCCGAGGGAGTCGTCAGCGGGCGCGGTTGCATCGTCGCTGTACTGGACCATGTCCACGTGGAACGAGATCGCGTCCACGTTGCCAGCGACTTCGATACCGAGCTTATCGTGCTCGAAACCAGCTGCGTTGTCCTCGGCGTAAGAGAGACCGATGGAGAGGTTGGTGCCGTCTGCGTCGCCGCGTGCACCCTCCAAAGCGTTGAAGCCGCCCTCACCCATGGCCGTTACGGCCACTCGTGCGGTGTAGTAGTTCTCGTCGGTAGCACCGTCGGCGCCGTTCGTCGCGGCGATTTGCCAGGTAGCCATGTCGCTAAGGTCGCCGTTAAGCATCACGCCGTTGTCACGCGCTTCGTTGGCTGCATTCGCCGTAGAGCCGATGAAGAGGCGCCTGTTGGTCGAAGTCGCGAAGCTGTGCAGGAAGGGGCGCTTGAACTGGCCCCAGGTGACGGACATGCCTTCCGTGGCATCCCAGCGCGCGTAGGCGTCCTTGAGTTCCGCGGCGCCCGACTTCATGTCGAAGGAGACCTTGACCGCGATGTCTTCGACATTGGCCCTCATCTCAAGGCGGATCGCACCGAAGTCCCAGCCACCGGTGTCGGTGTCCGAGTCGCTCTGGTAGGAGTTCTGGATGTAGCCGCTTAGGGAAACGCCGGCAGCTTCGACCGCAGTGGTCGAAGCGAGTGAAGAGATGTCCTTGTCGAGCTCAAGCCAAGAAGCTTCATTAGCGCTGGCAAGAGGCGTAAGAAGAGTGGCGACCGCAAGGCCGATGAGTTTCTTTTGCATTGGTATTGTTCAGTTAGGTGGGACCA
>JBLHWM010000141.1:0-8801 GCA_047629095.1 Planctomycetota bacterium
CTTGCGGCGCAGCTCGAACTCGCTGCGGGCGCTGGGTAGCCATGCCGACAGGATCGCGTCCAGCTGGGAGCGGTCGCCGATGTCCTCGCGCAGGATGCGCTGGAAGTGGTCGATGGCCAGCAGCGCATCCTTCACATCAGCGGGGTCAGCGCCGCTCCGCTTAGCCGCACGTGCGAACCTGCGCAGGGGGTCGGGCCCCGGTGCGTGGTGCAACACGGCCAGTGGGCTGTCCTCCCGGAGCGTCTTTAGAATCCGATGTGCGAGCACCTTGTCGAGTCCGAGGGCCGTGCCCAGTCGCTGGGGGCCCTGGGAGCCCTCGGGGATGTGGTCGAGCAGCACCTTGAGGGTCGTATAAAGGCTGGCACCGGCTTGAACGAGCTTTTGCTTGAGGGTAGAGGCGGTTTTCATCGGGTTCAGCTGTGGGGCGAAGTACTGTGAGTATAAGGATTAGCCACGGCGCTAACAAGACCCCGTGCTCGTTCCCGGGAAGTTTCTGAGAAACTACTGTCACCTGAAGTTGCTTTGTGTATTCTCTAACTGAGAGCCCCAGGAATCATCCTAGGCCCTAGGCTCAAGTCAGCCCCGCATTTCGCCCGCGCCCCTGGGCGCCAACCTAACGAACAACGATGAAGCATCTCCTCTCGATCGCCCTTATGACTCTGCTAGGCACTGGTGCTGCCAGCGCACAGATGGCGACCTTCGACAACTTCGACAGTGGCCTCAACAACGGCGGCTGGTCCTACAACCCCGGGGACATCATTAAGGGCGCGGGCGGCAACCCCGGCGGTTGGCTGTACCAACCCGTCGCGGACACCTTTGGCCCGATCTTCGTGGCTAGCAAGCCGGCCCTTGTGGGCGACTGGCGTGCAGCTGGCGTCGACAAGCTCAGCTTTGATGCGATCTTGAACGGCATCAACTTCGGCAATGGTGCGGGCTTCGAGATGTCGGTCCTTCTGCGTGACACCAAGGGTACGCCCGGCGTCAACGACGACGACTACGCCTACTTCGTCGGCCCCAACATCCCGTTGGTCGGTGCGGGCTGGAAGAGCTTCGACTTCACGATCCCCAGCCAGGACACCTCCGCCGTGCCCACCGGCTGGAAAGGTGGCTGGTCCGGTGACATCGAGAGCTTTCGTCCCGGCATCACCTGGAACGATGTGATCACCAGCGTAGACCGCGTCGAGATCCACTGGCTCAACCCCGCCTTCTTCGCCATCTTCCAGCAGTGGAACATCGGCCTCGACAACATCGAGGTCCGGGGCGATGGCCTGGCCACCACGCGCAATGGTGGCGGCGGCAACCCGACAGGGTTCGTCTCAACCTCCAACCCGAACACCGGCTCCGCGTGGAACTCCACCGTGGACTTGATTACCCCAGGGCACCTGCTCTCGGTCGTGGCTGTGTCCCTGAATGGGCCGACCCAAGGCATCTTCCCCGGCAGCGGATTCGTCGGCGAGCTACTCGTGAACCCGGGTTTCATGACCATCGACATCCAGAATGGCGTCCACTCCTTCCCGGTCCCGAACTCACCGACCCTCTACGGTTTACAGTTCTCGACCCAAGGCGCAACCGTGGCCAGCAACGGCTCCATCCACCTCAACAACGCCATAGATCTGATCATCGGCGGCTAGAACGAGCCCTTCTGGTGGAGAGAGCTTCACCAACCGACGGAACGCAAAGAGAGCGAGTGCAGCCCGGCTGCCCTCGCTCTCTTCGTGCGCGCTCGCCTAGGCCAACTAGGGGATGTAGCGGAAGATGACGCCTAACTGGGTGTAGTCCACATCCGTCGATACGTTGCCAATCCCAATGTCGCTGCCGGTCACGTGGCGCAGGTCGATGCCGATGCTGCTGTTGCGATCGATCCCCCAGTGGATGCCGACGCGGGCGTAGGGCGCGAAGGACGTGTCCTCGTCCTCGAATACAGCTGTTGCGCCCGAGTCCGCCAGCTCGGCGTCGACGATGAGCAGCGCGACCCCGGCGCCCGCGTAGAGACTTATGGGGCCGTCCCCAAGCGCGATCTCCTTGTAGATACCAGCCGTGCCCTCGACGACCTCCAAGGTAAGGTCGACGAGCCCGAGGCCGCCAACGATGCGCGAGGTGCTGTCGCGGCTAAGGGCCAGTCCCAGGTCAAGGTCTACCCAGGCGGTCTCGGGCTCGAACTGAAAGTTCACGGCCACGAACAGCGGGCTCTCGACGGGCTCCCAATCAGCGCTCTCGAACTGGCGCTCGCCAAAGGTCACGCTGAAGGAGTCGAGGGACTCTTCCCAGGGCGAGTGAGGGCCGCTGGCGCAGGAGGCGCAAGACAAGAGCAGGGCCGTTGCGACGGTCAGAGCCTTGGACTTTGGTGAGAACATCGACACGGTCCTGTTTTGGGGGGGAAGGGCGGGGCCTAGCGCGTGCCGCCCAGTACTACATCTCTTCCGGAGACGCGACGCCTAACATCGTCAGGCCGGCGCGCACGACGCTACCGGCGGCTTCGACTAGGGCGAGGCGCGCGGCGGTGAGCTCGGGAGCTTCGCCGAGCACGCGGTTGTTGGCGTACCAGCTATTGGTCTCGCGGCACAAGTTCAAGAGGAACTGCGTCAGGTGGCTGGGCTCAGCTTCGGCGGCAGCTGTGCGGATGGCCTCGGGGTAACGGCCGAGGCACAGAATTACACCGCGGGCGTCTTCCAGGGCGGACCAGTCCGGAGCGGCGCCGGTCGTGGCGGCGTCCTCGCCGGAGGCCTTTGCCTTGCGCAGGATCGATTGCGTGCGGGCGAAGGTGTACTGGGCGTAGGGCCCAGTCTCGCCTTCGAAGGACAGGACCTCGTCCCACTTGAAGACGACGTCCTTGATGCGCTCGCGCTTGAGGTCGTTGAAGACGATCGCGCCCACGCCAACCTGCTCGGCGACGTGGTCCGCGTTGGCCAGGTCCGGGTTCTTCTCGGCGATGGTACGGCGCGCCTCGACCACGGCGCGGTCCAACACGTCGCCCAGGAAGACGACCTTGCCGGCGCGGGTTGAGAGCTTGCCCTCGGGCAGGCGCATCATGCCGAAGGAGACGTGCTCGCAGGCGGGCTCCCAGGGAAGCTCCATGCGCTTGAGCACGCCCTTGAGCTGTTCGAAGTGCAGGTTCTGGTCCGACCCCACGACCCACAGCAGGCGGTGGAAGTCGAACTCGGCGTGGCGTGAAAACAGCGCGGCCATATCGCGGGTTGCGTACAGGGTCGTGCCGTCGGTCTTCTTGAGCAGGCACGGCGCCATTTTCTTGCGGATCGAGCTCAGGTCGACGATCGTAGCGCCCTCGGACTCTTCCGTGACGCCGCTAGCTTCGATGCGATCCAAGGTCGAGGTCAGCTTGTCCTCGTACCAAGCCTCGCCGCGCACGAGATCGAACTCGACGCCCAAGCGCTCGTAGGTCTTGTTGAATTCCGCGAGGGAGAGTTCGGTGATCTTGCGCCAGGTTGCGCGCACTTCGCCCTCGACACCGCTCTCGAGCTCGCGGAATGCGGCGCGCGCCTCTTCTTCCAGACTCGGGTCCGCTTCGGCCTCGTCGTGGAAGCGCACGTACAGCTTCAGCAGCTCGGGGATCGGATCCGCGTCGATGGCGGCGCTGTCGCCCCAGCGCGCGATGGCAGCCACGAGCTTGCCGAACTGCGCGCCCCAGTCACCGATGTGGTTGATGCCCACGGGCACGTAGCCGAGCAGGGCGTGCATACGATGCAAGCTAGCGCCGAGGATCGTCGAGCGCAGGTGCCCCACATGCATGGGCTTAGCGATGTTCGGGGACGAGAAGTCGATCACGACCTTGCGGCCGGCGCCCTCGTCCGATTCGCCGTATTGGTTGCCGCCGGCGATGGCGCCTTCAATCACGGCTTGGCCCAGGGCGGCGACCTCGACCTTGAAGTTGAGGTACGGCCCGGTCGCCACGGATTCGATGTTGGTGAAGCTCTCGTTGAGCTTACCGGCCAGGTCGGCCGCGATGGCGGGCGGGGCCTGCTTCAGCTGCTTGGCGAGCACGAAGCACGGGAACGCGAAGTCGCCCATGGCGATGTCCCTGGGCTTCTCGAGGCGCACGGCGGCGGCGTCAATCCCGGTGGCTGCAGCGATGGCTGCGCGAATCTCGTCGGCGAATCGTTTCATAGCAGGTCGTTCCTTCTCGTGATCGTTTGGGCTGGGCTAGCCCCAGTTCGCCCACTCTTCGTTCTTCTTCTCGAGGTCGCGTTCGACCTCGGCCAAGGCGTACTGCAGGTCCGTCAGCTTCGAAGAGCTGGTGTAGACCTCTTCCTTCTGCATGTCGCCTAGCATCTTCGTGCGCTTGGTCTCGAGCTTTTCGATCGCAGTCTCGAGCTTGTCAAACGCCCAGGGATTGCGCACCTTCGGTGCTTCCTTCTTGGCGGCTTTCGCAGACTTGGATCCGCCGGCCTTATTGTTGCCCGAGCTCTGGCCCTTGGAGCGCTGCTTGGCCTTCTCCTTGTCCAGGTTCTTCTGGTCGCGCTCGGCGATCAACGTGTTGCGCCAGTCGGTGTAGTTGCCGGGCAGCTGGCGCGCGCTTCCATCGATACGGATCTCGAGCACCGAGTTGCACAGGGCGTCCAGAAACTCGCGGTCGTGGCTGATCGTGATGATGGCGCCGGGGAAGTTCGATAGGAACTCCTCGATCGCGGTACGAGCGGCCAGGTCCAAGTGGTTGGTCGGTTCGTCCATGGCGAGCCAGCTGGGGCTCTCCAACATCAGCAGCGCCAGGGCGACGCGGGCGCGCTCGCCGCCGGACAGCTGGCCGACGATGGCCTCAACTTCCTTGCCGCGGAACAGGAACTTCGCCAGGTGCTTGCGGATCTCCAGGTGCGTCATCTGGGGATAGCGAATGCGCACGTGCTCGTAGACGGACTCGACGTCGTCCAGGTGACTCGTGTTCTGGTCGTAGTAGCCGACGCTCGCCTTGTGGCCAAAGCGCAGCTCGCCGCCCAGGGGATCCATCATGCCGGCGAGCACCTTCAAAAGGGTCGTCTTGCCGGCGCCGTTGGGCCCAACGATGCCCAGGCGATCGCCACGGCCGAGGCGCACGTCGACGTCGCTCAAGAGCGGCGTATCGTCGTAACCTACGTCCAGCTTCAAGCCCTCGAAGACCATCTCGCCACCGCGGCTGACCTCACCCATGTTGAGGTGCGGCTTGCGCACGTCGTGGTGGGGCTGCTGCACGCGGACAATGTGGGTGAGCTTCTTCGCGCGGCCCTTGGCCTCGGCGGTGCGCTGGCTGCCCATGTGCTTGCGAATGAAATTCTCCTCCTTGCGGATCATCTCACTCTGTACCTTCCAATGCTTGTGGTCGGCTTCGAAGCGCTCATTCTTGAGCATCAGGTACTTGTCGTAGTTGCCCGGATACTTGGTCGTCTTACCGTGCACCAGTTCCAGGATCTGCGTCGTCGCGCGGTTGAGCAAACGACGGTCGTGACTCACGATGACGACGGCGCTCTTGAGGTCCTTGAGGTAGTTCTCGATCCACTCGATACCCTCGAGGTCGAGGTGGTTCGTGGGCTCGTCCAGCAGCAGCAGGTCGGGCGCCGAGACCAGCTCGCGGGCCAGGGCCACGCGACTCTTCTCGCCACCGCTCAAGGTCCGCGGGTCGCGCTCCCAGAGCTCTTCCTCCAGACCGATACCGTGCATCACCGAGCCAACGCGGTGGTCCGCATCCCAACCACCCAGGAATTCCATGCGCTCCAGCAGCTCGCCGTGGCGGTGCATGACGCTGTCGAGCTTGTCGCCTTCGACCACGCACATCTGCTCCTCGAGCTCGGTCAGGTTGGCCTGCAGCGCGTGGATTGCATCGAGGCCGCTCTCGACGTACTCGCGCACAGTCTTCGTTTCCTTGAAGTTCGGGCGTTGGCGCACATAGGCCATGCGAGAGCCCTTGGCGATGTTCACCTTGCCGGCGTCGGGCTTCTCTTCGCCCTCGATATGGCGCAGCAGGGTCGTCTTACCCTCGCCATTGCGACCGACGATACCGATCTTGTCCCCACGCTCCACAGCGAAGGAAACCCCACGCAGGACCTCTAAGGCACCAAACTGGCGTTTGAGTTCAGAGACGAGAAGGATGCTCATGGCAGGACGTGGGGCAGTTCGGGGGCGGCAGTCGGAGAAAGGGCCGAACATAATAACGAGGGACGACTTCCCCGGGCAGGCTCAGAGCGAAATCTGCCTAGCTAGCCTGCGGGTGGTGTGCGACTCCGTAGGAGGAATCAGGGCCTGGGCGATGGTGGAGCCGTGATCGGTGACGAACTGAGCGCAGGCAGTGCTCGCCCGGGCTGCGGTCTTTTCCCAGTTCGGATCCGAGAAGTCCATGGACTCACTCCACTTGATCATCCTGTAACCCTCCACATAGGTCGGGCCAAGTTCGTCGCGGACACTGCCAGGCTCGAACACGCAGACTCCAACCAACAGCGCTGCCGCCAGAAGCGTTGGCCAACGAAACAGGCGTTTCTGCCCCCGGGACAAATGGCCAGCCAGGGGTGGTGTGCGACTCGGTAGGCGCATCGGTCGCTCGTGCCTGCCGATTTCGAATGGGAAGCGTAGGATTCGCCTCGAAGTTGAGCGCCTGACCTGCTCCCGGCGGTATCCTGCGCGGCATGGTTGCCCCACCCAAAGATGCCCGCTCCAAGCTAGCCGAGTTGATCTCTGTCGAGCATCTGCCCGGTGATGGCGTGCTCTTGACCGTTCGTCCAGATGTCGCTCCTGGCGAAGTCGTCGCGCCCCTCGACCCCAACCGCTTCTTCATGCTGCGCCGGGAAGACGGACTCTCCCCGCGTATCCCGCGACCCTTTTCCATCTACCGCGAACAGCCCCGTGAAGACGGCCCGGCGGACCTGGTCTTCATGTTGAAGGTCATCGGCGACGGCACCCGTGCCCTGGCCGAGTCACGGCCTGGTGAGAAGCTGCGCCTGATCGGCCCCCTTGGTTTGGGCTGGCCGAGCTTCACCGAGCCCGCCGACGAGACGCCCTGGGTCTTCCTGGCTGGCGGTATCGGGTCGGCGCCTTTCTTCATGGCGGTCGAGGCGATCTCGAACGGTGCGGAGATGGCTGCCATCCGCGGGGAAGCCGCGCCGACGCCCGCGCCGTTCTTGCTCTACGGTGCCGGCACCAAAGACCTCGTCTACGACCTAGAAGCCTTCGCCGAGCTCGACAGCGCCATGCACGTGGCTACGGACGACGGCAGCTTTGGCTTCCATGGCAACGTCGTGACCCTGCTCGAAAAACTCCAGGCGGAGGGCAACATCCCCGAGAAGATCCGTATCGCCGCATGTGGTCCAATGCCTATGTTGCGTGCGGTGGAGCGCTTTGCGACCGCCAAAGACTTAGAGTGTTACGTGAGCCTCGAAGACCTGATGGGTTGCGGTGTGGGGATCTGCAACGGCTGCGTGGTCGAGACGAAACCCGAAGGTTCCCTGGGCGCATGGCCCAACGCCAAGAGCTGCGTGGAAGGCCCTGCCTTTCGCACGGATCAAGTCGTCCTCTAGGCACCTCGGCAATCCCATGAGCACCACAATTCGCGGCCTGACTCCCGACGACGTCGACGCCTATGTTGCGCTGCGCATCGAGATGCTCAACGATTCGCCGCGCAGCTTCGGGGCCTCGTTGGCGACGGATGTGGCGTGCGATGCGGGCGGCATGCGCAAGCGGTTGGAGGCACCCGAGCCGAATCGCGTGTGGGGAGCCTTCTCCGATGAGACCGGCGAACTCGTGGCGGTCGTCGGCGGCGGCAAGGAGGGCCCCCACGACAAACGCGCCCACGTCTACGCCGTCTGGGGCATGTACGTGACACCTAGCGCGCGCGGCTGCGGCTTGGGCCGAGCGTTGATGGAACGGCTGATCGCCTACGGGCGCGGCCTCGAGGGCGTCATCTCGATCTACCTCAGCGTGAGCGCAACGGCGCCCGCCGCCGAGCACCTGTACACTTCCCTGGGCTTCGAGGTCTGGGGCCGCGAGCCGCGCTCGCTCCAATTTCAAGGCGAATACTACGACGAGATCTACATGCTGCTGGAGCTAAACTAGACCGTGGACCGCGAACGCAAGATCGGCCTGGCCATGGCTTCGGGCACGGCACTGCTGTGGGGCTTTCTCGCGATCGCGATGAAGGTCGCGGCGGGCGAAGTGCCGGCCAATACGATCGTCTGGTTCCGTTTCACCTTTGCGTTCCTGTTCCTAGTTCCCCTGGTGGCACTCAAGGACGTGGGGCGCCTCAAGATCATCGCCAAGCCACCCGTACTTGGGCTGCTTGCCGCCGTGGCCCTCGGGCTTAACTACATCGGCTATGTCGGCGGGCTCGAGCGCACCAGCGCAAGCAACGCACAGGTGCTCATCCAGCTCGCACCGCTGCTGCTCGCCGTCGCGGGAGTGGTGGTCTTCAAAGAGCGCATGGGGCGCGTGCAGCAGCTCGGCGTCTTGCTGGCAGTGATCGGCTTCGTCGTCTTCGGCTACGACCAATACGAGGCGTCGGGCATGGTGCGCGAGCACCTCATGCTGGGTAACCTAATCCTTGTGGGCGGTGCGATTGCATGGACGACCTACGCCGTCTTCCAGAAGATCCTGTTGGGTCGCGGGTATGCTCCCCAGGACCTGAATCTGCTGCTGTACGGACTGCCGGCGCTGGTCCTCTGGCCCCTTGCGGATTTTGGTGTGCTCGCCAACATGAGCTCAGGAATGTGGCTCTTGATGAGCTTCTTGGGCGCGAACACACTGATTGCCTATGGAGCTCTCGGCGAGGCTTTCAAGCGTCTGCCCGCGTACCAAGTCGGCATGATCGTGACGCTCAATCCGCTGATTAC
>JBLHWM010000142.1:0-8795 GCA_047629095.1 Planctomycetota bacterium
CCGAACAGGCCACCCGCGCTTTCGCGGATTCGGTCGGCTTCGGTTATCGGAAGGTCGCAGGTATCGACACGACCGAGTATTCGCACCCCGCGACGCTCATCGTGCTGACACCCGACGGCCAAGTCTCTCTCTACCTCACTGGAATTCAGGACGATCCCGCAACCGTGCGGCTCGCTCTGATCAACGCTAGTGGAGGCTCCATCGGTGGACTGATGGACCTCTTCTTCACAACCTGTTTTCGCTACGACGAGACCAAGGGCAAATACGCCCCGATTGCACGCCGCATTCTTAGCATTGTCGGCGCTGTCTTTGTGGTCACATTCGCGGGACTCCTGATCACGTTTCGTGTTCTAGAGCGACGCCGTAGCGCAGAGGACATCGCTTGATGAACCTGCCCATTTTTCACACGCTGGCGAGCTTGGTCCAAGACCAGAAGGTCGCCGTTCCATCGGATCCCACGGCTGAAGGAACCTATTGGTTCCCGGTCCAGGCTTCGACCCTCGCAGAAAAGTCCGACTGGACTTTCTACTACATCTATTGGGTCTCGGCCTTCTTCACGGCCTTGATCGTAGCCGCCATGGTCTTCATGGCGATTCGCTACCGGTATCGCAAGGGTGTCTGGGAGGGAGAGAAGTCTGCGGGCCATAGCTGGACCTTGGAGATTACCTGGAGCATCATTCCGTTCCTCCTGACGATCGTCATGTGGTGGAGTGGCTTCCAATCCTACATGTACAGCGACACGGTTCCGCCGGACGCGTACACGATCCAAGTGCGAGCCCAGCAGTGGTCATGGGAGTTTGAATACCCCAACGGCGCGAAGACCTACAAAGAGCTTCACCTGCCGGTCGACCGGGACGTGACCTTTGTCATGAGCTCTAAGGACGTCATCCACGGCTTCTGGATCCCGGCTTTCCGGGTCAAGAAGGATGTCGTTCCGGGTCGCTACACC
The DNA here is from genome assembly GCA_047629095.1 of Planctomycetota bacterium. Lineage (GTDB taxonomy): Bacteria > Planctomycetota > UBA1135 > UBA1135 > CALBMX01. Next base: position 950 of record JBLHWM010000142.1, read on the forward strand.
AAGACCTGGGTGCACCCGACCATGGAAGGACAGTACACCCTGTTCTGCACCGAGTATTGCGGCACGAACCACTCACAAATGATGGTGCAGGTTACCGTCGAGTCTCAAGAGAGCTTTGACCAATGGGTGACTGACGCAGCTCAGCCCTACGGCGACAACCCAATCGCTGTAGAGGTTGGTCAGACAGTCTGGAGCAACCAGTGCGTGGCGTGCCACTCAATCGACGGCTCCGTCGTGATTGGCCCGAGTTGGAAAGGCAGCTGGGGCACGGAGCGCGAGTTCGAAGGAGGCGGTTCCGCCATCATGGACGAGAACTACATCCTGAACTCGATGAGCGCCCCGAACAGCCAGGTTGTCAAGGGCTACCCGCCCGTGATGCCTGCTTACAAAGAGCTGAAGCAGATAGAGATCGACGGCATCATCGCCTACATCAAGAGCTTGGGGAACTGACGGGTTCGCCCTCAACATAAGACTATGGATACCCATAACAACGACCACGACTCTGTCTACGGAGAAGGCTCCAACTACCTGAACGCTTCCAAGGGCATCTGGTCCTGGATGTTCACCATTGACCACAAGCGCATTGGTGTCATGTACACCTTTGGCACCATCGGTGCCATGATGCTTGGTGGCCTGTTCGCCCTGTTGGTTCGCCTGAACCTGTGGGTGCCGGACGGCGTCTTTGACAACGACACGTACAACCAGTTCTTCACCTTGCACGGTGCGATCATGGTGTTCCTGTTCGTGATTCCGGGCATTCCGGGTGCGCTGGGCAACTTTGTCCTGCCCCTGATGCTAGGGGCGAAGGATGTGGCGTTCCCGAAGATCAACCTGCTGAGCTTCTGGCTCTGGGCCATCGGCGCGGTGTTCTTTGTGGCCGTTCTGGTTACCGGTGGTATCGACACCGGCTGGACCTTCTACACGCCGTATTCCGTCACGAACGACTTCTCCATGGTGCTGGCCGTCTTCGGCGCATTCGTCTTGGGTTTCAGTTCGATCTTCACCGGCCTGAACTTCATCGTGACCGTGCACCGCATGCGTCCGAAGGGCATGGGCTGGTTCAACATGCCCCTGTTCGTCTGGGGTATCTACTCCACGGCTGTGATCCAAGTTCTGGCTACGCCCGTACTCGGTATCACCCTGCTGATGCTCGCTGTTGAGAAGATGGCCGGCCTGGGTATCTTCGACCCGTCCCTCGGTGGTGACGCGGTGCTGTTCCAGCACTTCTTCTGGTTCTACAGCCACCCCGCTGTGTACATCATGATCCTGCCAGCCATGGCGATCATCTCCGAGCTGATGGCGACGTTCAGTCGCAAGAAGGTCTTCGGTTACACCCTGGTGGCCTACTCCTCGATCGCCATTGCAGCCTTCGGCTTCTTGGTCTGGGGACACCACATGTTCACCTCCGGCCAGAGCGCTTGGGCTGGACTGGTCTTCAGTACCTTGACCTTCTCGATCTCGATTCCGTCGGCGATCAAGGTGTTCAACTGGCTGAGCACCATGTACAAGGGCTCGGTTCGCTTGGACACACCCATGTGGTACGCACTCGCGTTCCTGTGGATGTTCACCATCGGCGGGTTGACCGGCATGTTCCTGGGCACCATGGGTACCGACGTGCACCTGCACGACACCTACTTCGTTGTGTCCCACTTCCACTACGTGATGGTGGGCTCGATCATGTTTGCCTTCTTCGGCGGCCTCCATTACTGGTGGCCGAAGATGTTCGGCAAGATGTACAACGAGTTCATGGGCAAGCTCGGCGCCGTGCTGATCTTCATCGGCTTCAACGTGACCTTCTTCCCCCAGTTCATCATGGGGTCGAGGGGCATGCCGCGCCGCTACGCGAACTACCTTCCCGAGTTCCAAGAGCTGCACCAGGTCTCGACCGTCGGTGCCTTCATCTTGGGCATCGGTGTCGCCGTTGGCGTCTGGACCCTGTTCTCCTCGATCTTCCTGGGCAAGAAAGCTCCGGATAATCCCTGGGGCGGAGCCAGCATGGAATGGGAGACGGCCACGCCGCCCATCGAGCACAACTTCCACGAGACCCCGTCGGTCAAGCCCGTCTATGACTTTGGCCCCCTCGTCTTCAACGAGGCCACCGGCAACTGGGATCGAATCCCTGAGAACGCTGACGAATCTGGAGCTAACCACGGATGAGTTCATCAACTAACGAAGACCGCCCCGAGTGGCTTGCGCATTTCTTTGAGACGCCCGAGCAGCAGTTCGAGGCCGGCAAGCTCGGTATGTGGGTCTTCCTCGTAACCGAGGTCCTGTTCTTCTCGGGTCTGTTTTGCGCCTACGCGTACTACCGCTCCCACCACCCGGAGATGTTCATCGATGCCCACTTCTTCCTCTCGACGAAGATGGGTGCGATCAACACGGTGGTTCTGATTCTGTCCTCGTTCACCATGGCAACGGCCGTGCGGAACGCCCAGATGGAGAACCGAACCTGGCTGATCCGCAACCTGGTGATCACCCTGGTCTGTGCTCTTGGGTTCCTGGTCATCAAGGCCATGGAGTACACCCACAAGTTCCACGCCGGCCTGTTCTGGGGACGCTCCTACGCTCCCAATGAAATGGCTCTCGAGGAGTACAACACGGCCATCGTCGCGGCTGGTCGCGAGCCCATTGCGAACCTCGCCCAGCTACCCGACCTGCACCAGTTCTTCAGTATCTACTACTGCATGACCGGCCTGCACGGCGTCCACGTTGTGCTCGGTATTGTCGCCATCGGTTTGTTGCTGCGCCGCGCGATTCGCGGCGACTTCAATCGCCACTACTTCACGGCTGTGGACGGCGTCGGTCTCTACTGGCACTTGGTCGACCTGATCTGGATCTTCCTCTTCCCCCTGATGTACCTGATTCACTAGGAGTTATCCCATGCAACACTCGGAAGAAAAGCCAGGTTACGACCTCGGCCACCCCGCCTCCATGAAGATGCTCTGGAGCATCTTCGGCGCACTACTCGTGCTGACTGCGCTGACCGTCATCGTCGCTCAGTTCAACCTGGGCGCCATCGACTTCTCGATCGCCATGATCATCGCGACGGTCAAGGCCACCTTGGTCGCCGTGTTCTTCATGCACCTGAACCACGACAAGGGCGTCAACCGACTGCTCTTCGTCGGCGCCATCCTGTTCGCGGGCCTGTTCCTAGCGATCGTCCTAGGCGACGTTGACGAATACCACCACGAGGTCGAGCAGCACCGCATCGACAACCCCGACTGGATGAAGAAGGTCGGTCAGTAGTAGCGACACAAAACTGCCCACATGCAAGAGCGGCGGGGGGGGGGGGGGGGGGCGCCGGCCGCCCCCCCCCGGCGGGGGGGGCGGGGGGCGGGGGGGCGCCCCCCCCCCCCCCCCCCCCCCCCCCCCCCCCGCTTCTTCGTGTTCACCTGGGCAAGCTGGGGCTACCGAAGTTGGCCGATGCCGAATCGGTGGGCTCGGGGGGGGCTGCTCTTGCTGCCCCCTGGGCAGCGAGATGGGGGAGAGCGGGCTGCTTAGCCTCTCCAATCTTACAAGTCTAAGCGTGCCTCTAAGGTCCAACGTCAGGGCCGGGTTCTGGTGTTTAGGTCCCCTCATTCGCAAACTGGCTTACTCCTGGAGCCACCCCAATTCATGCCTTGCTTAGAAAGCCCCGGCGGAAATCGCACTCCGCTTCCGAGGGGGCTGTGACCGCAAGTTCCGTGGGGACAACGCCTTCGGGACGTCTGCATCCTGAATTGTGCGCGCCACGCCGGGATTCGAGTTGTCGTGAGGGATTCCCTGCTAGATTGAATCCATGAAGAACCTCTTCGCCTGTGTAGTCCTCGCCGTATTTTCTGCCCAAGCCCAGGGGCAAACTTTCACGGTTGGAGGCCCTAGCGGCCAGTTTGCACTGATCCAAGACGCGATTGACTCGCCCTTGGTACCCCCTGGAGCGACGCTGCTGGTGGCGCAAGGTGGTCACGCTGAAGTCAACTTGACGAAGAGCCTGAACATCCTCTCCGACTCCGGCGTGGACTTCACCATTGGCAAGCTGACTATCGGCCCGGTGAGCGACTTTGCCCTCGTGGGCGCCAGGGTTTCCTTCTTGGACGTGAATGGTGTCACTGGCCGAAGTCTCATCGAGGGGTGCACCTTCAAGAGCGGGCCCGCGACCATAAGAAACTGCGAGGAGTTGCTTGTCCAGAGAAGTACATTCCTAGGCCAGTCGGCCTGCTACCCCGACGGCCCTCTACTCGTTGCCACAGGAGCGGCAGAGGTGCGCAACGCGAGGGTCGTGTTCACGGACTGCTATTTCGAGGGCGGGGACTTGGCTGACGAATTCCCGCTAAATCCATTGCTCCAATGCGAGGTTCACTACCCCGTCGCGGGAAACCCCTTGGTGATCTCGGATCAGAGTGAAGTCGTACTGGCCGGCTGTACATTGCAGGGGTACGGCCTTGTGGGTTTCACGGGTTTCACGCCCCCGGCCGTTTTGGTCAGTGACTCCAGGGTGACCATCCGTGGAAACCAAAGCCACGAGCTTCGTTCCAACCTACCGGAGGTCATCCAAATGGATGCCTTATCTACCTTGAAAGTCAGCGGTGTCGAGTTGATCTTTGATGGTGTGTCTGTGGGCCGGGCCGGTATGCCGCCGGGGGGCATGACCCCCAGCATCCCCGAGCCCTTTCTGGTGCTCGGTGGTGGGCTTCTACCTGGCGACACCCTCACAGCAGCTCACTACGCGCCCCTGGGTGCTGCCATCTTCAGCGCGATCTCCTTCGGCCCGGGCTCCATCTCCTATCCTCTGGGTTCCGAGGCTCTCTGGTTGGACCTCAACCAAGTCTGGCAGGTCCAATCCCTGATCGGCTTGGGCCACGAGGTCGAGCAGACCTTCTCGGCAAGCCTGCCCACGACGCCAACTCTAGCCGGTCTCCAAGTCGGCTTCCAATCCATCGTCTTCCACGGCTCCAACGCCTGGCTGACGAACCCCGTCACGCTGATCCTAGGCGCCTAATCCCAGCCAGGCAGCCTCGAGCGCATGCTTCGCCAACTGGCGCGGTATGCGCTCTTCCAATTCCCGTGAATCGGCTCCCGCAGCTCCAAACGAAAGCAAGCCCGATCAAACCAAGAACCACCGCCAACCCCCGTGCTCCAAGGCTAAACTAGCCCGCCCCAAGACAGCCTCCACCCCGCTCACCACAAAAGAACGCCCCATGTCCTCCCCCCGCATCATCGAGTGTGTCCCCAACTTCTCTGAGGGCAGCGACATGGCCCTGATCGCCAAGCTCACCGACGCCATCGAGGCGATCGACGGCGTCAGCCTGCTCGACGTGGACCCGGGCCGGGCAACCAACCGCACCGTCGTCACCTTCGCCGGCGCGCCCGAGCCCGTGATTGAGGCCGCCGTGGCCTGTGTCACCTTGGCCGCCGAGCTGATCGACATGTCCAAGCACACCGGTGAGCACCCCCGCTTCGGCGCCACCGACGTCTGCCCCTTGGTCCCGATCTCCGGCGTTACGATGGACGAGTGCGTGGAGTACGCGCGCGAGATGGCCCGCCGCATTGGCGAGGCTGGGATCGGCGTCTACTGCTACGAGAACGCGGCTCTTAAGGAGGGCCGCCGCAACCTCGCCGTGGTGCGCGCCGGCGAGTACGAAGGCCTCTCCAAGAAGCTTGCCGACCCCGAGTGGGCCCCGGACTTCGGCTCCGCCAAGTTCAACCCCCGCGCCGGTGTCACCGCCGTTAGCGCCCGTGATTTCTTGGTCGCCTACAACGTAAACCTGAACTCGACCTCGACCCGCCGTGCCAACGCGATCGCCTACGACGTGCGCGAGAAGGGCCGCAAGAAGCGCGAGTCCGAGAGCATGCTTGCGCCGGTCGTCAAGGACGCGAACGGCAACGACGTCTGGGAGCCGGGCTCCCTGAAGTGCGTGAAGGGCATTGGCTGGTTCATCGAAGAGTACGGCATCGCCCAGATCTCGATGAACCTGACCAACATCACCGTGACTCCGGTGCACGTTGCTTTCGACGAGGTCGTGAACAAGGCCGCTGCCCGCGGCATCCGCGTGACGGGCTCCGAAGTGGTGGGCTTGATGCCGCTGCAAGCTGTTCTTGCCGCCGCTGACTTCTACCTCGCCAAGCAGGGCCGCAGCCTGGGCATTAGCGACGCCGAGAAGATCAAGATCGCCGTCAAGTCCATGGGCCTCGACGAGCTCGGGCCCTTTGAGCCCAACGACAAGATCATCGAGTACGTGCTCGCGAAGGGCGGGCCGAAGAAGCTGGCGGACCTGACAGTCGAGGGCTTTGTGCACGAGACCGCGTCCGAGTCCGTCGCTCCTGGTGGCGGCTCCGTCGCCGCGAACCTGGGCGCCCTGGGCGCCGCACTCGGCACCATGGTGGCGAACCTCTCGGCCCACAAGCCGGGCTGGGATGATCGCTGGGAAGAGTTCTCAGACTGGGCCGTGAAGGGCAAGATCTGCCACGACGAGCTGATCCGCCTGATCGATGCGGACACCGACGCCTTCAACGGCATCATGGCCGCCATCCGCATGCCCAAGTCGACGGACGCGGAGCAAGCCGCCCGCGCGGAAGCCATGGAGGCCGCCACCTGTGTCGCCATCGACATTCCCCTGCGCGTGATGCAGGTTAGCTTGGACTCCATGGCGACGATCCGCGCCATGGCCGAGATCGGCAACCCCGCCTCGGCATCCGACGCGGGGGTGGGCGCTCTCTGTGCGCGCTCCGCCGTGATCGGCGCCGAGCTCAACGTGCGCATCAACGTGAAGGACCTGTCGAACGAGTCCACCGCGAAGGACTACGTGCAGCGCGCCGCCGCGATCCGCACCCAGGCCGAGGCCATGGAGATCGAGATCCTGGCCCTGGTGGAACAGAACCTATAGGTGCCGGCCAGGCGCAGATCACGAAAGCTTCACGGAGCTGTCTGCGTTGTGTCTTGAGGCTGGGTTTCGGACGCGCGCCTAGTGCGCTCGTCGGTACTCTTTGTGCACTATGAAGTTACTTCGCTCCTCGTGCCTCGCGCTAATGGCGTCACTCTTCGCCTCGTGCAGCTCCGAGGCCGAGGCGTCCCAGGTGCTCGTCCTGACGGGCTCGAGTACCGTCGCGCCGCTCGCCGCGGAGATCGCCCTGCGCTTCGAGCAGCAGCACCCCGGCACGCGCATCGACGTGCAGTCCGGGGGCTCGAGCCGCGGCATCACCGATGTACGCTTGGGCAACGCGGACATCGGCATGGCGAGCCGGGCGTTGGTGGACTCCGAGTTGGACCTCACCGCACACACCATCGCCCGGGATGGCGTCGCCTTGATCGTGCACAGCGACAATCAGCTGACCGCCCTGACCGCCGAGCAGGTGCGCGGCATTTTTAGGGGAGAGCTGACCAACTGGAGCGAGGTCGGCGGCAGCGGCGGTGAGATCATCGTCGTGAGTAAAGCCGAGGGCCGCGCGACCTTGACCGTGTTCTTGGATCACTTCGGTTTGGTGTCCCGGGAGATTGCCGCGGACGTGATCGCGGGCGAGAACGAGCAGGCTATCAAGACCATCGTCGGAGCGCCCGGCGCCATCGCTTATGTCTCGATCGGAACGGCCGAAGTCGACCGGGCAGCTGGAGTGCCGATTCGCCTGGTCACTCTGGACGGCGTGCCGGCCACCGCGGCAGAGGTCGCCTTGGGTCTCTATCCCCTGGCGCGCCCGCTCAACCTGCTGACGACGAGTCATGTCCAAGGGCTAGCCGCCGAGTTCATCGCCTTCGCGAAGCACGCGGATCAGGGCGACCTCGTCCTGGCGGAGTCCTTCGTTCCCGTTGCGCCCGTCGGGCTGGAGTAGGCTCGCGCCGACTCAACCCTAACGCGATGATGCGCCGAAGCTC
>JBLHWM010000143.1:0-8793 GCA_047629095.1 Planctomycetota bacterium
GATTCGCATCGCCCCAAGCACTCTATCCCGTTATGAACCTCAACAAAGCTGGCCTCGACAGTCTGGACATGAATGGCAAGCGCGTCTTGATGCGCGTGGACTTCAATGTGCCCCGGGATGACTCCGGTGCGATCACCGATGATACGCGTATTCGCGCGGCCCTGCCCACGATTGCCGCGGTACAAAAAGCCGGCGGTCTACCCGTGATCATGTGCCACCTCGGCCGGCCCAAGGGGCAGGTTGTGGAGAGCATGCGCGTGGATGCGATTGGCGTGCGCCTCGCCGAGCTTGCCGGCTGCGCCGTGACCAAGATTGACGAGAGCATCGGCGAGGTCGCCGCGAGCGCTGTTCGCGCGGTTGCTCCCGGCAGCATTGTGCTGCTGGAGAACGTGCGCTTCCACGCCGGTGAGACGACGGGCGATCCAGAGCTCGCCGCCGCCTACGCCGCCCTCGGCGACGTCTTCGTGAACGACGCCTTCGGCGCCTGCCACCGAGATCACGCCTCGGTTTCAGGACCCGCGCGCATTCTGCCCGCTGCGGCTGGCCTGCTGCTGCAGCTCGAGATCGACGCCTTCCGGCGCGTGCTCGACGCACCGGCGCGTCCATTCGTAGCCGTGCTCGGCGGCGCCAAGGTCTCGGACAAGCTGCCTGTGATCGCGAACCTGATCGAGAAGGTCGACCGCATCCTGATCGGCGGCGGCATGGCGTACACCTTCATGCTGGCCCGTGGCCAGAAGGCCGGCGCCTCGCTGGTGCAACTCGACCAGGTCGAGCTCGTGCGCGGCCTCGACGACGCCGCCAAGAAGCGCGGCGTCGAGATCATGATCCCCACCGACCACGTCATCGCCGACGGCTTTGCTGCGGACGCCAACCACAAGACGGTGGTGGGTGATATCGAGGACGGCTGGATGGGCCTCGACATCGGCCCCGCTAGCCAGGCTGCCTACGCGGCCGCTCTCCAGGACGCCAAGACCGTCATCTGGAACGGCCCCATGGGCGTCTTCGAGTGGCCGGCGTTCCAGGCCGGTACCGAGGTCGTGGGGCGCGCCGTGGCCGCTAGCGATAGCTACAGCGTGGTTGGAGGCGGCGATTCCGTTGCTGCAGCCGGTAAGTTCGGCCTTAAAGAGGATGTGTCCCACATCTCCACAGGCGGTGGCGCCAGCCTAGAGCTCCTAGAGGGCAAGGACCTGCCCGGTATCTCCAGCCTTCCCGACAAGGCCTAGGTCTCCGCTTACAAAATCGCAGTCGGCTGTTTTTCGGTCGTGCTGCGACTACGGATCCTTCCCCCTAACCCCCGACTCGGTTACCGTGATGCCCATGCCTACCACCCATGACGCTGCCCCGGCCAGTGCAATGACTCCATCCGACTCGACTCCCCAGGACTCCCGGCCATTGGACGAGCGCAAGATTCTGATCTTGCCGTCCCTCTTGGCCTGCGATTTCGCGCGCCTCGGTGAAGAGGTCGCCATGGTGGAGAAGGCTGGCGCGGACATGCTCCACGTGGACGTGATGGACGGGCACTTCGTCCCGAACCTGACCTTCGGTCCGCCCCTCGTCAAGTGCCTGCACAAGGTGGCGACCACGCCCCTCGATGTGCATTTGATGATCGAGGAACCCCTGCGCTACGGCAAGGCATTCATCGATGCGGGAGCCCACTATGTGACCATGCACGCCGAGTCCGCCGAGGTCAAAGACGACATCGGCGGCGCGATCCAGAAGATGCGCGAACTCGGTGCCCCCAAGGTTGGCCTGGCGTTCAACCCGGACATGGACCTCAGTCGCATTTTGCCCCACATCGGCGACCTTGATATGGTTCTCGTGATGAGCATCTACCCGGGCTTCGGTGGCCAGGCCTTTATGGAAGAGGTCCTGCCCAACGTGCGCGCGATTCGCGACGCTGGTTTCACTGGGCGCCTTGAGATGGACGGCGGCCTGGACGAGAATACGATTCCCCTTTGTGCCGAGGCCGGCGCCGACGCCCTGGTCTCGGGCTCGGCCCTCTTCCGCCAACCGAGCATGGCGGAAGGCATCCGCAACTTCCGCAACCTCGGCCTTGCGGCTCGGGAGAAGGGAGGCTTTGCATGAGCTCTCCAGCTAAGCCCAGTGTAGCCATAGAGGCCAAAATTCAAGAAGTTGCGGAGCCCACTGCGACTTCGACCGATAGTCACAGCAACCAGGAACCCCTGCGGGTTCCACCGCTCGACCTGAGCACGGATCCAGGTGATCTAGATGACCACCGCGAAAACAGCATGAGTAAGAAGAAGTCCGACCCCAAGGAAGACGAGCCGGAAGGCGACGAGGCAAACGAATCCGGTGAGAAGCGGGGACGCCTCTCGCGGCTGCGCTTCTCCAAGAAGCGCGAGATGCCCGGTGGCCTTTGGCTGCGCTGCGAGAACTGCAGCAAGACGATCTACCGCAAGGACCTCGACGACAAGGTCCGCGTCTGTCCCGCCTGTAGTTTTCACTTCACCCTGCCCGGTAAGCAGCGCGTGGAGTCGATGCTCGACGAGGGCACCTGGAAGGAGAGCTTCGCTGAGATCGAGGCGATGGATCGGCTTGATTTTGTGGAGAACGCAAAGTACAGCGACAAGATCGACCGCGCGGTGAAGCGCACGGGTCAGAAGGAAGCTTTCCTGGTGGGCACGGGCCGCATCGAAGGGCGCGAGGTTGTGCTCGGCGTGCTGGACTTCGCCTTCATGGGCGGCTCCATGGGCGAGGTTGTGGGGGAGAAGATCTCCCTCGCGATCGAGATCGCTCAGGAACGGGATCTGCCGGTGGTGTTGTTCACCAGCTCCGGTGGTGCCCGCATGCACGAGGGCGCCCTGTCGCTCATGCAGATGGCCAAGTCGAGTGCCGCCCTGTCGCGATTCAACAAGCGCGGTGGCTTCTCGATTTGCGTGATGACCCACCCGACGACCGGCGGCGTGACCGCTTCGTTCGCCTCGGTCTGCGACATCATCCTGGCCGAACCCGGTGCCCTGATCGGCTTCGCTGGCCCCAGGGTGATTGCAACCACGATCAAGCAGGAGCTTCCTCCTGGCTTCCAGCGCGCGGAGTTCCTCATCGAGAAGGGCATGATCGACGCGATCGTTCCGAGGAACGAGATGCGCCGGCGCATCGCTAGCCTAGTTGACTTTGGAGCTGGCTCGCGGGCCTCGGCAGATGCTCGCCGCGAACTGCGCTAGGCTTAGGGCTTCCTCGTAGCAATGACTTGGCATTGGGCCGGATTCCTTTTACGAGGGATCCGGCTCTTTGCATAAAGCGACTGGGAGTAACGAAGCAAGCCCAGCTCTTGGAGGAGCTGGGCTTGCTTGTGTTGGAACTCTCTGGGGAGCGGACTAGAGCGGCTTCGTGAAGTGCATCACCCAGGAGTCGAAGAGGCTACCTAGGGAGTGACCGGTGGAGCGGTCGATGCTGGCTAGGACCTTGTTGGCAAGCAGCAAGGGGGGATTGAGGATTCCGCCCAGCTTCGTCTGGGAGACGTGCATCATCTCGGGCACCGGGTAGGTGAGCTGGTAGCCGCTGGTTTGTTTCCACTGGAAGCCGTGGTCCTCGAGGCGCTTGCGGGCGTACTCGGGTGTCTGGCCGTTGAGCTCGCGGACGGGGAGTAGCGGGCGCGTGCGCCGGCGCTTATCGAAGCCCCGGGAGTTGGGGAAGATGTCGCCGATGATCAAGGTGCCACCGGGCTTGACGCTCTTGGCTAGACCCTCGAACCAGCTGTCGAAGTCGGGGGAGAAGGACAGCACGCCGGAGGAGATCACAATGTCGAAGGCCTCTTCACCTTCCGCAGGGAAGGGCGGGGCCTCGCCGAACCCGGTGCGACCGGTGGCGTTTTGGATGCCGTTCTCGCGGGCGTTGTCCTCGGAGATACGCACCATCTCGGGGCTCGGATCGAAGAAGCACAGGCGCGGATTCTTCATTTTGAGCGCGGCCTCGATGCCGACCCAACCGGCGCCACAACCGAAGTCGAGAACGCTGGCTCCGTCGGCCATGGGAAGGTCCGCGTAGACGGCCATGAACTTGCGCATCCAGCGGAAGTGGGCGTAGCCAGGCCGGCCCGGCTCACCGTTCCAGCCACTGGCGTTTTGGTCGAACTTCTCCACGGTCGCGGCCGGAGACATGACGTGCTCCCGGCTCCGCAGAGCGAGCACACAGCCGTCTTGGCTGGCTGGCTGCTCTAACTTCGAGCCGCCGCCCAGGCTGCTGCGCTTGGTCTTGCCGCCGCTTGTGCGATAGAGCGCAACCACATGGAACGCGGGCCAGAGTTGGTTGCGTAGGCTCGCAAGCTCCGGACCGGTTGTATTCGGGCTCGCAATGCTCACCAGCAACAGGCCGCCAGGGGCCAAGGAGGCCAGCAGGGACTCCATAGAAGGCAGGGCGCCTCCGGCTTGGGCGAGGGCGACGTGCAGGTCGCCTTTGGCGTCCGCGACCTGGGGGAATGAGATCAGGGCTTCCGAGGAGGCCCCGAGGTCGTTGAGAATGGCTTGCATGAAAGGTAGAGCAGGGGGAGGTGGGCCGCGAATCGTATCTCCTCCGAGAGCTTCTGGAGAATCCGAGGGGGAAAAAGAGCACTCTTGCTCCGACTCAGGCGTACTCTGTGCGCTTCCAAAGCCCCTCTGCCCGAGGTTTTCTGATGTCTATGACTCCCCCCGACAACCTTGGTAGCCCCGGTTCAGTACCGGGCAAGGTCACCACGCAATCCCTGGTTGAGATGAAGCAGCAGGGCGAGCGCATTGCCGCTCTCACCGCGTACGACTTCTTGATGGCCCAGGCCCTTGATCAGTCTGGCATCGACGTGATCCTAGTCGGCGATTCAGCAGCCATGGTGGTGCAAGGGCGTCACACCACGGTACCCGTGACCATGGAGCAGATGCTCTACCATGCCCAGGTTGTCGCTAAGGGTGTGCAGCGCGCGCTGGTGGTCGGTGACCTGCCCTTCATGAGCTATCAGGTCAACTCGGACGAGGCCCTGCGCAACGCCGGACGAATGGTGAAGGAGGCCTTAGTCGAAGCGGTTAAGGTCGAGGGTGGCCGCTTGATCGCGCCCACGGTGAAGCGACTGGTAGATGTTGGAATCCCCGTGATGGGGCACCTGGGTTTGACGCCCCAGTCGATCCACAAGTTTGGCACCTATAAGGTCCGCGCAACGGAGCCGGAAGAGGCCGAGCGGCTGCGCGAAGACGCCCTTGAACTTCAAGAAGCTGGCGTATTCGCGATTGTGGTCGAGAAGGTGCCCGCGGACCTGGCAACGAATCTTGCGAAGGAGCTAGAGATCCCGTTGATTGGCATCGGTGCTGGGGCCGGATGCGATGGGCAGATCCTTGTCTCCCACGACATGCTTGGCTTGTACACCAAGTTCCATCCTCGCTTTGTTCGGCGCTACGCAGAGCTTGGGCAGGCGATGCGGGACGCCTTTGGCGAGTACATCAAGGATGTCCAGAGTGGCTCCTTCCCGAACGATGACGAGAGCTACTAAGCTGGGCTAATGCCTAGTCCTTGCGCAGGTTCCTAGACCCGGCTGCCCTCTTGGAGCCGATTCCAGGCATCTAAGTCCTGTTTGTGTGCACACCTTGACTTGGCGCTGGCATGCCTGCAAATCGAAGTCTTGCTTCGATTAGCTCAACCTCAGACGCGAAACTACAGATAAGCTCTGGGCGTGCGCCATGCGCCCACAACCAAAGCACAAAACACCATGTTCAACCTAAACGTCTATTGCCGCCGCGCGCTGAATGCGATCCCGCCACGGCTAGAATCCGTCAACTGAGGACGCTGGCAAAGCCCCATGTTTGAACTTCCCAATGGGAATTTCGCGCGGGGCTTTTCTCGTATCTGCGCCCTCTGTCCTTTCTCCTCCTCGATTCATGAAACGTTCCATTCTGTTGGGAGCCATCCTCTGGCTTCTGTTCATCACGGCCTCCCACATCCAGCTCAATATCGGCTGGGACAAGGTCCAAGACTCCGTTGCTCAGACATTTGGTAAGGAGCGCGACAAGATGATCGTCGGCTTCTTGCCGGTCACCTGACACCTCACCTGCCCCGTCACTAGTTGGGTGACGAAACATGGTGAGGGAGACTCCACCTTCGAGAGCCGGAAGTTCACAGACTGGGCGACCGTCAAAGAGGCCCTGATTGGCGAGCGCATCGACGCGGTCTTCATTTTGGCGCCAATGGCAATGCAGCTCAAGATCGATGGCGTTGGCGTCAAGGTGGTCTACCTAGGCCACCGGGATGGCACGGCGATTGTCGTTGGAGCAGATTCGGATATTCGTGACTTCGCGGACCTTGAGGACAAGCGGTGCGCAATCCCCAGTCGCTATTCAAATCAGAACCTGCTCATGCACAAGATGATGAAGCAGTGGAACATGGAGCCGGGTTCGATCGACCTGATCGAGCTGCCACCTCCCGACCATCCCACGGCCCTCGAAAATGGCAGCATCGACGCTTACATTGTGGGTGAGCCCTTCGCCGCCCTCTCCGAGATGAACGGGACCGGTCGCGTTCTCTACCAGACCAAGGACATCTGGGAAGACTTCATCTCCTGCGTGCTCGTGGTTCGCGAAGACGTGATCAATGATGAGCGAGCGATTGTGCAAGAGCTCGTGGACGGCATCGCCAAATCGGGCAAGTGGCTCGATGAGAGCATGCAGAACCGCATGGAAGCAGCAGAGATCGCCGCGGCGAACTACTACTTCCAAGACCCGGATCTGCTGCGTTATGTGCTGTCGAAGCCCGTGGACCGAGTGAAGTACACGCAGCTTGGCCCCTTGAAGGATGACTTTGATGAGATCATGGAGCTGGGCTTTGAAATCGGTGTTCTGCCCAGGCGCATTGACTTTGAAGAGTATGTGGACGACACGTTTGTGCGCCCCTTGAGCGAGCTCGATTGGAACATGGAGCACCTTGCCGGCGCCGACCAAGAGGCTGCGGCCGCAGCGGCGGAAGCAATCATGGCAGAGCTGGAGAAGAGCGAATGAACATCTATCCATGGATCGGCCTAGCGGTCGCTATCTTGGCTCTTTGGAAGTGCCAGGTTTTTACCAAGGTGATTTTGCCCGCGGCCGTTGGTCTCGTGGTGGTCTGCCTTTGGCAGCTCGCCTGCGACCACCTGCTTTCGGAGACGAACCCAACTCCGGGCCAGACCCTTGCTGCGATCTTTGAGATCGATGACAACGGCCGCCTCTGGAGCGACGCGGCAGCTAGCCTCTTCCGCGTGACCTGGGGCTTCTTCCTTGCGGCACTCGTGGGGATCCCACTCGGCCTTTGGGTTGGATGGACCACCCGCGGCTTCGAGGCCTTGAACCCGATCATTCAGGCCCTTCGGCCGATCTCGCCGATCGCCTGGATTCCCTTCGCCATCCTGTGGTTTGGCATCGGCGACGGGGCGGGCATCTTCCTGATCTTCTACGCGTCCTTCTTCCCGATCACCGTGGGCACAATGGCCGCTGTCCGCAACATTTCGATGGTGCACCAGCGCTCGGCGCTGAACTTTGGCCTGACGGGTGTCGAGCTCTTCCGACGGGTTGTGCTGCCGGCGGCACTGCCCCAGATCATTACGAGTATGCGCATCGCCCTGGGCGTCGCTTGGCTTGTGATCGTAGCGGCCGAGATGGTCGGCATGGATTCAGGCCTGGGCTATCTGATCAACGATGCCCGCAACATGGGCCGGCGCTACGACCTAGTCGCGGCGACGATGGTGATCATTGGAGCTATCGGCATCGTGCTGGACCTCTTAATCCGCAAGTTCGAGGACTTCGACGAGGTCCGCTGGGGGTATGTGAAGCGATGAGTCAGTCAAATACGAGTGCGAAATCTAAGGACGAGAAGGTGATGGAAATGGTGCAACCCAAGGTGGTCTTTAAGAATGTCAGCAAGACGTTCGAGACAAAGGGCGAGGACCTATGCGTTCTCCAGGACGTCGATCTCAATGTGGCTCCGGGCGAATTCGTCTGCTTGCTCGGGCCCTCGGGTTGCGGTAAGTCGACCCTGCTGAACATTGCGGGTGGCTTCGAGCATACGGACACCGGCAGCATCACGATTGATGGCGAGGAGATCACCGAGCCCAGTGACCGGCGCGTGTTCGTCTTCCAAGAGTACGGGATCTTTCCCTGGGCTTCGGTGTGGGACAACGTCTGTCTGGGCCTGCGCAAGTTGCCCAAAGCCGAGCAGAAGCGCGTTGCCCAGGAGACTATCGACCTGGTCGGGCTCAAGGGCTTTGAGAAGGCCTACCCCATGGAGCTCTCGGGTGGCATGAAGCAGCGTGTAGAGGTAGCCAGGGCTCTGGCAGTCAAGCCCGATGTGATCTTTATGGATGAGCCGTTTGGCGCCTTGGACTCACTGACGCGGCTGACCATGCGCAGCGAGTTGATCCGCATCTGGAAGCAGGAGAAGCCGACGATCCTCTTCGTGACCCATGACGTGGACGAATCCATTCAGCTGGCCGACCGCGTGGTCGTGCTTACGGAACGCCCTGGGCGTATCGCGCGCATCGTGGAAGTCGACCTGCCGCATCCCAGGGATCTTGCCAGTCCTGAATACGCGCGCATCAAGGGAGAACTTTACGAGCTTCTCGGTGTTAAAGATTGGGGCTAGCAGCCCGCCCGAAAAACGGCTGCTAGGTAGCCCCCCTCGATTGACTCAATAGAACACATCCATGCTCCTCTCTATTTTGCTCGCATTCAGCATCCAGGATGCTGGGCCCGAAGTTGGGTTGCGCTACCGCAGTCCCGAAGCTGAGCCCGGCTACGTTCTGATCGCGCCCCTCAAATCCAAGTCCACCTACCTCATCAGGAAGCA
>JBLHWM010000144.1:0-8789 GCA_047629095.1 Planctomycetota bacterium
CCGTCCCGTTTCGCGGTGGTTTGCACCTCGCCCAGGCTGGATCCAGCTCCGGGCTCGGTCAGTCCAAAGGCTGCGATTCGAGAGCCATTTGCCACTTTGGGCAGGATCTCGTGACGTAGCTCGTCGCTGCCAGCCAGGGAAATCGGGTACGAGCCCAGTCCCTGCATAACCAGCATGACGTCCAGCATGCCACTTCCGAACGCGAGCTTCGCGCGCAGCTTAGCCACAGCCTGGACACTGACCGCGTCGGGGCCAGAGAGTCCTTCCGTGTCCGCGCCACCGAAAGCTTGGGGCACACACCAGGTGATCAAGTCGCGCTCGGCAAGCCACGCGATCGAGCGCCGCGCCGAGTTGTCTTCGCTAAGTGACTCGAGCTCGTTCTCGAGCTCGGCCTCGACTTGGTTGGCCAGGGCGAGTGCCCTGTCTAAGTTGTTTAAGTTCGTGCCCACTAGGACTTGCCTCCAGCCGCCTTATCCTTGGCGACCTTCTTCTCGTTGAAGCCCGCAATGATGTTCTTATAGTCCGGGTGGCGCATGCACTCCGCCTGGGCCCAGCCCTCGACCTGCATCGCCTCGCCAAGCTCCATGTGCGCCTCGGCGTTCAGCATGCGCTTGGTCACGGCGAGCCCCATGCCGGGACCATCCGCAAGACCGCGCGCCCACTCCATGGCCAGTGTGTCCAGGGCCTCTTGATCCTCGACCACCCGATTGTAGAGCCCAATCTCTGCGGCCCGTTCTGCGCTGATGAACTCGCCCCGCATCAGTAACTCCGTAGCGTGCCCCATGCCCACGATGCGAGGTAGCAGCCATGCCGCGCCCATGTCCGCACCGGACAGCCCAACCTTCACAAACAGGTAGGCGATCTTCGCCTTCTTGACCGCGAGCCGCATATCACAAGCCGCCGCCAGCACCGCACCCGCGCCACAGGTCGTCCCATTCAAGGCCGCAATCACCGGCTTCTCCAAGGTGCGAATGTTCTCGATCAAGTCACAGGTCATGCGCGTGAACTCGAACAATCCCGCGTCGGGCATGCCATCCATCGCGCCGATGATGTCCTCGACATCGCCACCGGAGCAGAAGGCCCGCCCGGTGCCCGTCAAGATGACCGACCGCACGCTGTCACGAGTTCGCAGCTCTACGAAGGTGTCCCTGAGCTCGGCGTAGGACTCAAACGTCAGTGCGTTCAGCCGGTCCGGGCGGTTGAGGCGCACGATGGCGACGCCGTCATTCTCGGAGTAGTGGAAGTGGGTGGGAAGCTTCATGTCAACAAATCCAGTAGAGGCCCAACAGCAGGTATAGGCGTCACAAAAACAAGAGTCAAAGAGACGGCGCGGCGATCAGTATCGCTTTGCTCTCAACAGAGACCATAGCCCCCATGCGCGCCCCCGCAAACCAAAGGCGGCTCCAGGGCCCCCCTTGAGAGAGATACAGCCTCCGCAGTTTATCCCCGCTCCCAATCCCCACACCCCAGTTTCCGAAGAATCACATGCCCCCCACCGAGACCTCTCTTACCCCAGCCCGACATCCCAATCCTAGGCGTCGACAAGCGATTTCAAGGTCCCGTTAAAATGCCGGCATCCGAGCGCCTCCAGACGACAAGGTCCAGCTTGCCCCGCGCCAACCAGGGCAACACCACAGCCACCTTGGCGACCGAGTAGCGGAGACACGATTCCCGTCGCCCCGATCCATCACTCCGTCACTTGCCCACGGGTGACCAGCCCTGCTGTTCGATCAACTCGTCAAAGAGAGCTCGAAACGCTTGGAACTCCGGTGGGGCTTGGCGGCCGTAGTCTTGGATCGTAAAGGAGGCGTCGTCCCTCTCGAACTGGATCGTGATGGTCTCGTCGTCGGTCCAAGCTGCCTGGTACTCGGAGTCCAGCTCCTCGAGCCCAAGTCGCTCGGCTAGGGAGCAGAGCAGTGCGAAAGAGTCGTAATGTAGCTCGGCTTCAAACTCGCCCTCACGGGGGGTGTACATCTCACCCGAGTACAGGGCCACTCCGCTGCGCAAGAACTCCGCAGAGTAGAGTGGGCAGGGCCCATAACACCCACCTCGCCCAATCGAGATACGACTAAATGGCAGCGCGGCCCAGTCGGCATCCGTCACATCTCGGGCTCCACTGACATGGTAGTCCCCTTGATTCACTACAGGCAAGGAGCTGCGCGGGACCTCGCCCGCCCCGTTGTCCGAACACGAGCCCAGGATCAGGAGCGCCAAGATGGCCAGGGTTGAGATGCGCATGGAGCAGAACGTTTAGGACTTCGGCAGCACGGCAGTAGCTTCCACTTCAACCATGGCGCCGGGCTCCAACAACGCCGCCACTTGCACGAGGCTCATAGCCGGGAAGTGGCGACCGATGACCTCGCGGTAGGCTGCGCCGACGCCGGGTAGGTCTGCCTCGTAGGCCTCCTTGTCCGAGACGAATATCGTCATGCGCACGATGTGCTCGGGCAGGCCGCCGGCAGTCGCGAGGATGTCGACGACGTTCTGCAGCGCCTGGCGGAACTGGGTTGGGAAGTGGTCCTTGCCGACGATGACTTGGTTCGCATCCCAGGCGATCTGGCCGGCCAGGAAGAGCTGCGGTCCGCCATCGGTGACAAGCACGCCATTGCTGTAGCCACTGGCGGCCTTCCAACTAGGTGGATTGATGAAGCTGACTTGCATGGAGATTGAGGAGCTGAGCGCAGTTCGGTTTTGGCGGATTCGCGATTGATTAGGCTCCGGCCTGCCGGGCTTTGGGGCGGCCGAGCCGTTGTCGCTAGGACTAGCCTACCTTATGAGGCCACACTTCCCGCAGTGACCGTTGTCAGAAGGGCGTCCCACAGCTTGGCCCGTTCGGCCAGGGAATCAGCAGCGGTAACCTGGGCTTCGGCCCAGAGAGTCGTGTCCTCACCACAAAGGCGACCGACGAGAGCCCGTGCGGCGGGTCCGTGGACCTCGGCGTCGTGGGACACGTGCCGGTCGAGGTAGTAGCGGAGCGTCTCCCATTTACCGGGATTGGAACCGGCTAGGCGCTGCACGATCTGGCGGAACATGACCGGTATGATGTCCTCGCGACCGTGGGAGAAGGCAGCGGCGATCCTATGGACCTCGCCTGACTCGGCGATGGTCAACGTGGACTTCACGAATTCCCGTGCGCCTGCAGGGATGTACGATCGGCTGAGGCACTCGTCTAAGTCCTTGCCGCCTTGGAGCTCATCGAGAAAGCGAAGGATCGGCCCCGTGTCGGCCCCGCACTCTTTCATGGCCATGAGGTAGAGTTCGAAGTGCGAGAGGAAACCGCCCCCGGGAAGCTCGTCGGACTCCTCTTCGAGAACGATCTCGTTGACGAGGCGACGGGCCTCGGCATCCGCAGTTGGGAACCAGGGAACGTCGACGCAGGTCACAAGGCGCTGGAGCGATTTCAATAGGCATTGAAAGTCCCACACGCAGAAGACATGGGTGCGCATGAAGAGCTGCAGGCTCGCTTCGGTTTGCAGCTGATCGTAGAGCTTGTGGCCGCTAAGGGTTGCGGTGATCGCGCTCGTGTCGATCGAGAAGATTGGACGTGCAGGTGACGGCTTGGCGGTGTCCTGTAGCATTGGCAGTGTCGGGCTTTGGCCTGGCGCGGATGATTCGCGGCAAGGCAAGTAGGGCTTGAGAAATCCCATCGGCTGGCGATGAGAGTGGATTTAGGGGATGCGCTTGGCTGGGCCCGAGCCGTCGAGCTCCCAGACGTCGCCACCTGGACCGGTGCAGAGTTCGACTACAGCAGCGGCGACCTCGGCAGGTGTGACCAGTTTGCCGCCGGGGTTTTCCGAGGCGAAGAATGCGCGCACCTCTTCCCGGGTTCGGCCGGTCTTCTGCATGACGGCTTCGACCGACGCCTCGAGCATCGGGGTGTCGACGTAGTGCGGGCAGACTGCGGCGAAGGTCACGCCCTTGGATCCGCACTCTACTTGGGCAGCCCGGGTGTACCCGACGAGGGCGTGCTTCGAGGCGCAATAGGCGGCCACGTAGCCATAGCCCTGAAGGCCGGCGGAAGAGGCGACGTTGACCACACGGCCACCGCCCGCCTCGAGCATGGCGGGAAGAGCCCGGGCGGTACAGCGCCGGGCGCCATGGAAGTTCACGTCCATCTGGCGCAAGAAGGCGTCGTCCTCTGTGCGCACAAGGGGAGCGCTGAGCGCTATGCCGGCATTGTTCACGAGCCACGTGATGGGCGCCTTCGCCTGGAGCTCGGCCCTGTCGAAGGCGCTTGCGATCGAGGCGGGATCACAGACATCGAGTTCGAGCCCATGGGCGATGCCGCCGTCGGTCTCGATCGAGGCGGCGACGGCCGCGTTCCGCGCTGCGCTGCGTCCGGCGACGAACACAACTGCACCAGCGTTGGCGAGTGCGCGGGCAATGGACTCGCCGATCCCCTGGTTCCCGCCCGTGACCAAGGCGATGGGGCGCTGCCCTTGGGAATCTGATGGCTCGCTCATGAAACCCATTTTGCCTCGCTATCCATCCAGCGGGTAGCTCAATGGGGTAAACACGCCATCCAGGTAAAAACTATACACAACAGCCACTCACCCACCCCAAGCAAGAATCCTGCCCTTATTCTCAAGGGGCCTCCACCTGACGGTTGGGGGGAGCTTTGGTTACATGCGGGCTTGGGATTCCGTACCCTCTCGTCCCTAACCCTCGCCTGCTAGCGGAAGCTGAACAACCCCGTCAGCCGGCCCTCGAGCTGCCCGGATCCAGTACAGCGCTTCCCTAAAGGGTCTCCGACCCGAGCCTCCCACCTACTCCCTATGGCACGTCCCCGTTTCATCCTGCCCGAAGTCACCTGGCCCACCGCCCTGGAGGCCATGGGCGCGCGTCTCTTCGCCCCTGGGAACTTCGGGCCTGTCTCTACCCGGACCCGGACCTGGATTCCGGCCATGGTTCCGTGGCGCTCGAATGACGACGGCGAGGTCACGGACGACGTGCTCGATTGGTATGGCCGCTTTGCCGAGGGGCGCCCTGGAGTGCTGGTCGTCGAGGCCACGGGGATCCGCGACATCCCTAGCGGGCCCCTGCTTCGTATTGGCAGCGATAAGTACATCCCTGGACTCACAAAGTTGGCGGAGACGGTCCGCGAGCGCTCCAGCGGCCAAACCCGGTTGCTGATTCAGCTGATCGACTTCGTGGGCATCCGCAGGCGCCCAGATCCGGAGAAGTTCTTCCAGCGCTTCCTCCAGATAACGGACTCCCATCGCGAGAAGATGGCTGCCCAATGGGATGAACCGGGTCTCGCTAAACTCGAAATCACCTCGGAAGCAGACCTGCGTAACGCCCTGCATGAGCGTTATACGGACCTGCCTAGCCAAGTCCACGCCGTCCTGACGACCCGGGAGGTCGAGGACCTCGAGCATGGCCACCGGGAGCGCATCACCGACACTCAACTCGAGCACATCGCCGAGCTGCCCCAGGTCCTGCCTACGCTCTTCGCCGCGGCTGCTAAGCGCGCCGAACTCGCGGGCTTCGATGGCGCCGAGCTGCACTACGCCCATGCCTACACCATGGCCAGCTTCCTCAGCGCGACCAACGATCGCAAGGACGGCTACGGCTCTACCCTCGAGGGTCGCCTTCGCTTGCCCCTTGAGGTATTCGCTGCGGCGAAAGCCCAGGTCTCCGAACGCTTCGCCCTTGGCTGCCGCATGCTCAGCGACGAGGTGATCGAGGGGGGAACCGGTGTCCAGGAGGCCGCCAAGATCGCGACAGCCTTCGCCGCCGCAGGCATGGACTTCATCTCTCTCTCCAAGGGCGGCAAGTTCGACGACGCCCGCCAGCCCAAGGTGGGCAGCGCCGCCTATCCGTACACGGGCAAGAGCGGTCACGAGTGCATGCCCACCATCTTCATTGAGGACCCTGCCATACCCGGCAACATTGGCCCCTTCGGCCGCAACCTGCCCCTAGCCAAGCAGATCCGCAGCGCTATCCGAGATGCGGGCCACCAGACTCCCGTCGTTGCTGCCGGTGGGATCAACGACTTCGCCGCGGCGGAGAGCGCGCTGCGTTCGGAGACCTGTGACTTTGTCGGCTCTGCTCGTCAGGCCATCGCAGATCCGGACTGGTTCCGCAAGGTGGAGCAAGGCGACGGGCACACGATTCGCCGCTGCAAACTCACCAACTATTGTGAGGCTCTCGACGAGCGCCACAAGCAGGTCACTTGCCAACTCTGGGACCGCAACTTCAGCGTGCCCGATCCCGGTGGCGAAAGCACAGCCGACATCAAGCTCTCCCACGACGGCAGGCGCCGCTTGATTGCCCCCGCGTCATTTTGCGAGCTGGACGATTGAGGGCGGAACGCCGACCTGTCATGAAGAACGGGCCAAAGGATTAGGCCCGCAGCCCCAGGAAAGCATGGGCCTACCGGCCCACGTCAGGCCTCAGTCCGAGATGGCAGCACGATAAACCGCAGCGATCACAAAGTCGACTTGAGCCGCTTTCATACCCTCGAATAGGGGTAAACGGATGATCGTCTCGGCCGTGTGAGTCGTGACGGGTAGCTCTTCCTGTCGTCCGAGCTTCGCCTGGGCGAAGGGCGAGGCGTGCAGGGGCTGGAAGTGAAACACTGCCCCAATGCCGACCTTGCGAAGGGCCGCTAGGAGCTCGCGCTGCTCGGCGGGAGTTCTGGCCCTAAGCGCGTAAATATGACCGTTGTGGGTTGCCCCTTTCGGCACGGCGGGCCGCACGACCAGTCCTAGGTGTTCGAGCTCTTCGAGCCCCGCGTGGTAGCGCTCCCAAAGCTTCACGCGACGCGCCGTCATGGCGGGGGCGCGCTTAAGTTGCACTTCCAAGAGCGCCGAGAGCAGGTCCGACAAGACGTGACTTCCGCCGGGTCCGACCCATGTGTACTTGTCGACCTGGCCCCGCAAGAACGCAGAGCGATTGGTGCCCTTCTCCTGGATGATCTCGCAGGCCTCGGCCATGCCTCGATCGTTGAGCAGCAGTGCGCCGCCCTCGCCGCAACCAGCGTTCTTGGAAACATGAAACGACAGGCAGCCCGCGTCGCCAAAGGTGCCCAGATGCCGCTTGCGCGGACCGTTGCCTTGGTACGAGAGCAGGCACTGGGCCGCGTCTTCAAACAAGAGCAGCCCGTGCTTCTTGGCCAAGCGCTTGTAGGCCGTGATCTGGGCGGGGATGCCCGCGTAGTGAACGGGGAAGAGCAGCTTGGTTTTCTTCGTGATGCGCCGCTCGGCATCCTTTGGGCACATGTTCATCGTGGCCGGGTCCACGTCGCAAAAGACCGGCGTCGCGCCGCAGGACATGATCACGTTGGCCTGGCTCACGAACCCAAAGGACGGCATCAAGACCTCGTCTCCGCGTCCGACTCCGGCCGCGACCAGGGCGACCTCCATGGCCGATGTCGCACTTGGCGTCATCAAGACGTACTTGGCGCCAGTTAAGACCTTCAGCTTCTCGGCCACGCGCAGGGAGATCGCGCCGTTGCCGCCCGTGTGCCCGGCGCGCAGCGCCTTAATAAGGGCACGCTCTTCGGCGGCGCCGTAGGACGGCTCGTGGTAGGGAATCTTCAAGGGGGGGCGACTTGCAGGGTATTGAGGCGTGCAGCAAGGCTGCAGTAGAGCCCGTCACAATAGCCGATTCCAAGATTCAAATCCCACAGGAAAACCGCGCTTTCGGGTCTTGCGCACCGGCACGGCTAGAGCCAGCTGTGTCAGCAGGTCCCTGGGCTGGCCGTACCTAGCGCCCGAAAAACCAGCGCCGACGCGGCTTCTTCTGCCCGGCGCCTTCGCCCAAGGCCAAGGGCGCCGATTCCGTCGCCGCAACCTGTTCCTGTAGCTTCAACAGCTCTGTCTCCATGCGCCCGATGGTCCGCGCCATGTTGAGCCGCAGCCTGTCCCCTTCCGCGAGCCGCGCCTCGTAGGTCACCGACACATCGTCCAAGCGCTGCTCCACGCGATCCGCATAGCGCTGCAGGGAGCGCTCCACCCGGTCGGCGGCCTTGAGCTCGCCCTGCATGTGGGCACGCATCAGCTCGGCCTCGCCAAGCTGCACATCCCTTTGCTTCAGCTCGCCCCGGAGCTGCTCTAGTTCTGCGTCGTGCGCCACCCCAAGCGGCTGCTCCAGCTTGCCGCGACGCGGTTCGCCATAGCGAGCGATCAGGTCCGTCGAGCAGAGCGTCGCCACCAGCTCGCCCCCCGCCACCTTCGCCTGGACGCTCAAATGGCCACGCTTGGTCGCCGTCACGAGCTCGTCCACGGACACGCCAAAGCGCAGGGCAGCCTCTGCTGGTGGCAGCCAGAAGACCAGCCGTCCGCCGCCCTCGGTTGCGGCCTTGTCACCCGTATTTTGCGCTGCAACCCGCGCTTGCGAAGGCAGAACGTAGTCGTTTGTGGTCGTTCCCATGTACCACTAGTGCCATATCCAAGCCGGCCGATCCAGCGCGCGATGCAAAAGCTGCGTGGAAAGTCCGCCCGCGATCCACCGCTCTTTCCGCTCCCGTTACACTTTCCGCATGACCATTCTCCGAACCCGAGCCGACGTGGCCTTCACCCTCCAGGACCTCCCCCGCATCCCCCGGGCCGACCAGGTTTTGATGGTTGACCCCGCCGACTTCGACGTGCTCTTTGCCATCAACCCGCACATGCGGGATGCGGATGGCAAGCTGCTAGAAGTCGATCGGGAAGAGGCTCGCCGCCAATGGTGGTGCCTGCGAGAGTCCATCGAAGACCTCGGCATTCACGTCGAGGTTGCGCCCCCCCTTGAAGGCTTTCCCGACATCGTCTTCTGCGCCAATCAAGTGCTTCCGGTATCGAGCG
>JBLHWM010000145.1:0-8764 GCA_047629095.1 Planctomycetota bacterium
TGATCACGTGGGCCATTGCGTTGAGCAGCCAGACATCGGTGCCTGGCTTCAGCATCATGTGATCCTCGGCGATCGTCGTGAGCCAGATCGCGCGGGGGTCGGCGACCACCAGGGTGGCGCCGCGCCGAAGCGCGCGCTTCATCTCCATGGCGATGATGGGATGAGCTTCGGAGGTATTGCTACCAATGACGAAGAGGAAATCGGCGTCACGAATCTCGCGGATCGAGTTCGTCATCGCACCAGCACCAAATGTGTTGACCAGACCGGCCACGGTGGGGGCGTGTCAGGTCGCCGCACATTGGTGCACGTTGTTCGTGCCAAAGGCCACGCGGCTGACCTTCTGCACGAGATAGTTCTCCTCGATCGTGCAGCGCGCCGAGCTTACGAACGCAAGGCTGTCGTCGCCGTACTTGGCGCTGACCTTCTCGAGACCGGCAATGGCGGCGTCGAAGGCCTCGTCCCAAGTCGCGGGGTGCAGGTCGCCATCGGCGCCACGAATCAACGGCGTGGTCAGGCGCTCTTCATGGTGAACGAAGTCGTAGCCGAAGCGGCCCTTTACGCACAGGTTGCCATCGGAGCTGACACCGCTGAAGCCCTCGGGCAGGTCCATGTTCTGGTTCGGCGTGGCGTCCGGACTCGTGACCTTGACGACCTCGCCCAGGCCATCGCGTCCATTCGGATCCACGTTGAAGTCGAACTGGCAGCCGACACCGCAGTAGTTGCAGGTCGTGCGCACCTTCGTTAGTTCGGCCTCAATCGGTTGATTGCGTGTCTTGGGCTTCTTCTCGCCCATGGCGCCCGTGGGGCAGACGGCGACGCAGCCGCCGCACAGCTCACAGGTCGTGTCCAACAACGAGCGCGAGTCCGGGGTGGCAATCGCGGTCTCCGACCCGCGGCCCACAAGGGTGATCGCGGAGACGGCCTCGACCTCGTCGCAGTAGCGCGTGCACTTGGCGCAGAGGATGCAGAGGTCCGAGTCGTACTGGATGTACGGGTTCACATCCATGCTGCGGTCGCCGGCGATCTCATCGCGCAGGTTCGTGAGCTTGCCCCAGTTTTCGGCGCCAAACTTCTTCGACGCGCCCGCGAGCTTGTTCGGTGCGCCTCGGTGTTGGCCCCCCTCGCTGTCCTCGTCGGCATGGTCCGTGAGGTACAGGCTGAACAGGGTCTTGCGGTGCTTCTCGACGCGCTCGCTCTTGGTCTGGAACGATGCGCCGTCGGTGGCCTTCGTTGCACAAGAGGGCAGCAGCCGGCGCTGGCCTTCGATCTCCACAAGACACGAGCGGCATGCGCCGGCGGGGTCGAGGCGCGGATCGTGGCAGAGGGTCGGGATCGTGATGTCGTTGCGGTGCGCGACTTCCAACATGGACTCGCCAAGCGTGAACTCGAACTCCTGACCGTCGATCGTGCAGGTGGGTTTTGTGATGATCATGGAGCTAGGCCTTGGTGCCTTTTTCTTGGAAGTCGTCGGGGAAGTACTTGCGAGCGCTGGTCAGTGGCAGGGCCGCGATCTGGCCGAGGCCGCAGATGGAGCCCTCTTCCATCTGCCACGCCACGTCGTCCACGTGGGCGAGGGCTTTGTCGCCGTTGCTTTGGCAGGTGCCCGCAACGTCGCGGTCCACGGCCTCGCGCAGGTAGCGCGTGCCGATGCGGCAGGGTGCGCATTGGCCGCAGGACTCGTCCTCGAAGAAGCGCAGCTGTTCGAGGCAGGCCCAGCGCATGTCGACGGTGTCGTTGAGCACGACCACGCCGGCGGAGCCGAGCATCGAGCCGACCTCGCCGAGGGATTTGAAGTCGAGGGGGCGGGTGCGTTCGGATGCGGGCAGGAAGCCCGCGCTAGCGCCGCCGGGGCAGAAGGCCTTGAGCTCGCCGACGTAACCGCCGGCCGCCTCGACGAGCTCGTCGAGGGTGACGCCCAGGGGCAGCTCGTAGGTTCCGGGTCGCTCCACGTGACCGCTGATGCAGTACAGCTTCGCGCCAGCCTCTTTGCGGCCTTGGGCACGGAACGCCGCGCCGCCACGTGCAAGGATGCCAGGCAAACAGGCGATGGTCTCGACGTTGTGGATGAGTGTAGGTTTGCCCCAGAGGCCAACCTCCACGGGAAAGGGCGGCTTGAGTCTGGGCATGCCACGCTTGCCCTCGAGGGCTTCGAGCAGGGCCGTCTCCTCGCCGCAGATGTAGGCGCCTTGGCCCTCGTGAATGTGAAAGTCGAGGCCCGTCAAAAGGCCGGCGCTCTCGAAGGCGGCGATGGCGTCTTCGAGGCACACGCGCGGGACCTGGAACTCACCGCGCAGGTACAGGTAGACAGTGTCCGCACGGACTGCACGGGCGGCGATGGCCAGGCCCTCGATGACTAAGTCCGGGCGGCGCATCATGAGCTCGCGGTCCTTGAACGTACCGGGCTCACCCTCGTCGGCATTCAGCACGATGAAGCGCTCTTGGACTGGCTGGCCGGCGACCGCGCGCCACTTGATGTGGGCCGGGAAGCCCGCGCCGCCGCGCCCCTGCAGGCCAGACTCTTCCAGCTCTTGGAAGAGGGCCCCGGCATCGGCCGTGCCGGCGCCGAGTTCGGCGGCCTTCGCCAGGCCGGCGCCGTCGTAGTTCGGCTCCGCGAGCATGTTGATCGAGAGGGAGTCCGGCGCAGCATCCAGAGGTCCGACGTCTCCGGTCCAGGTGACGCCGGTTGCCGTGGCCCGCATGCGGCTGGAGCTGGAGACGAGCGCCGTCCAGTCGCCTTTCGTAGCCGCCATGTCGAGGGCGGTGACCTCGGGCAGGGTGACGCGGTCCTTGAGCACGGCCGGCGGCGTATCGCAAGCTGCCAGGCAGGAGCAGCCCTCCGCGTCTAGGCCAGCTGCTAGGGCAGCCTCGAGCACCTCGTCCGCGCCCTTCATGCGGCAGGAGAGACCCGTGCAGACGCGCACTTTCTTATTCGGGCGTGCCAGCAGGGAATAGAAGCTCGCCACGCCAAACGCGGCAGCCTCGGAGCCACCCGTAGCGGTTGCGACCTCGGCCGCGGCCTCGGGCACCATGCCTCCGGCTGCTTGAAGCCGGTCGGGCAACTCGCCCTGTTTACGCCGTAGTTGCTCGCGCCTTGATCCGTCCATCGGCGCGTCCAGCGGCGCCTTCCCCTCAGTAATACTCATGGCGCCTATCGTATCCGAGCCCAGCGCGCTCGGTCGCCTATATACGGGTCTTGTCTACCCGACCTCCACCGGAGTCTTACCTCCCAATGGGCCCTCCACCCCCACCCTCCGCCCCGCGGACTCCCAGATTTCCCTGTGGTGACACGCGGCTTTCCATTTACCCTTCTCCCCGTACTCGCGAAGCCCATAATCCGCCAGCTGCCCCATGCCACCCATCTCCAAGCCAAACCGTAGCTCTCACCCGCCAGGAATCACCGTGCGCGGCCTTTGCCGAACTTTCGGCTCCGTCTGCGCGGTGGAGAGCGTCGATCTTGATATCGAGCCAGGCACCGTGACGGGCATTCTCGGCCCTAATGGGAGCGGTAAAAGCACGACTTTGCGGATGATTAACGGCCTGGTACGCCCCGATAGCGGAACGGCTACCGTCGCGGGAGTAGAGCTCACGGGGGACGGTACCGCGGTACGGCGGGTCGCGACCTTTGCACCCGGGGAGATCGCGCTCTACGGCGAGATGTTTGGCGGTGAGCACCTGGCCTGGCTGCTCCGCGGCCGGCCACGAGCCGCCGTCACCAAGGCCAAGGCGATTGCCGATCGACTCGGCCTGCCGCCGAAGAAAAAGGTGCACGCCTACAGCCACGGCATGAAGCGCCAGCTGCTCTTTGCGGCAGCGATGGGCCCCGACGTGCCCGTTCGCATTCTCGACGAGCCGACCGAGGGGTTGGATCCGGCCAAGCGCCAAGAGGTGCTCGAAATGATCGGTGCCGAGGCAGAAGCCGGGGGACTTGTCCTGCTCTCATCCCATCACCTGTCCGAGGTGCAGGCGGTCTGTACGCGCATGATCTTCTTCCACGACGGGAGAGTCATCGCAGACGAGTCCCCCGCAGATCTCGCCCGACGTGCGCGTCGCTCGGCGAACTTGGAATACGAATCCGAAGGGCAAGCGTCCGCGCTGGCTGCAAGTCTTCAACAACAGCTTGGCCCCGAGAGCTCCGGTGTGATCGAGAGCGCAATCCAGGACAGTAAGGCCGTGCTGGTTCAGATCTCGGGCGACGACCCGCGGCCTTTCTTGGCCGCATTGGCCGGGCACTCCGGCCCCGCGCCCCTCTCCCTTGAACTCGGGAAGCTCTCCCTGGTCGAACTGTACCGGACGGTCTATGGAGTGACTGGTCTATGAACCTCTCCCGCAACGTGCGCAACGCGCTCTTCACTGGCCTCGGCTACTTCATTGCACTAGAGCTAATGCTCGTGGCAGCGATCTTATTTTGGCCCAACTTCGAGGAGAATACCGGCGCCCTCAAGATCCTCGCCAGCCCGCTCCCCGTGCTGCGTGACATGTTCAGCGAGCTCGAGCAGAAGGGCGTCTCTGCCTATGTGCTCAGCCAACACTTCTTCAAGGGATGCAACGTGCTCGGCTGTGCGGCGGCGGCGCTGATTGCAGCGAATGCGATTGCTGCCGAGGCACATCGAGGCACCCTCGAAATCTTCCTCTTGCGCCCGCTCTCCCGCCGGCGTCTTCTGCTGGAACGTTGGCTCACAGGAGCGCTCCAAGTTTTGGTCCCAGTCATCCTGACCACGCTGACGATTCCACTACTACTGTCCCACGTAGATGAGGCCCTCGCTTTCGGCCCACTGATGCTGTGCGCCGTGCACCAGTGTCTCTTTTTGCTGAGCCTCTTTTCCCTGACGTTCCTGTTCTCCACCATGGGCCGGGCCCCGCTCCACCTGGCCTTCGCCATGCTGGTTTTTATCATCTTCAACTTCTCCATCTACATGGTGAAGACGGTAACGCACATGAGCGTGTTCCGCCTCGCGGACATGGAGACCTTCCTTGAGATTTACGAGCAGGGGACCCTTCCGCCAGCCATGACCGCCGGTTTCCTATTAGTGATTGGGGCATGTCTATGGGGTTCCTTGGCTGTTTTTGAGCGTCGAGTCCCTTGAATACGTGGTCGAAGCCTATCGCTTGGCTAGGCTAGGACATGGGGAAAAACGCCGCACTTGTCTTGCTCGCAGTCGCTCTAGCAGTATTCGTGCTTTGGGCGATCTCATCAAGTGACTCCAAGTCAGGGCAAGCGCTTCACGAGAAGTCAAACACGGCGCTTAAATCGAAGGAACTCCGCAGCCGAGATCTCAAACTTCCCGAATCGGGAGAGGCCGTTATCCTGCCGGCAAGTCATGGGGCAGAAGAGGTTCGCCAGGAGGTGATCGCGACAGATCCCGTCATAGGTTTGGTAGACCTCGACTTGCTCATCACGACCTTCAACGGCGACCCGCTTGCGGGGGCGAAGTTGAGGCTTCACTTGTCCAACGGGAAGATCCTGACGAGGTGGTCCTCCCAGCGTGGCGACCTTACTTTGTACAGCATACCGGTCGGCAAGTTTTGGGTCAGCTCACCCGGTTACCGGATTGCGTTTCCCCATGTGGACGAGCCGACCACGATCACGAATAGCGGTGTCCTCAAGGTTCAAGTCGCTGGCAGCCATGAGGTGCGCGGTTCGATCTACTCGGACACGACAGATGAGGGCGAAATTCGGCTCTATCGGAGCGGGCCTGGTGACCGGGCCTTCCCAAGACAAATCACCGAAGAGGAAGCTTCGAGGCAGCTTGCAAAAATGGAGCTCTTCGACCGTTTGAAGGGGCCCACACGGCTCCCCCCAATGGGCCAACGCCCCTTCGACCACCGGACGTTTAGCCAAGTACCCGAAGGCGAGCTGATCACGTCTCTCACCAAGCGCAGCTTTCCCGGTGACTTCGAGTTCAAAGGCCTAGATCCAGGAGGCTACCAGCTCGTTGTTGACAGCAGGCAGCACACCAAGCGCATTCTGAATTTCGAGGTCTCAAGCCCAATCACCCTGCTCGAACTCGACATCTCCGATGGCTACCAGATCCTCGTGGCGACCCAGTTCCGCTCGGGCAAGCTGCCGCGCCGCAACATGGTCCGACTCTTGGATCAGTTCGGCACGGACCTTCCGCGCCGCACCCTAGAGAGCTCCGAGGACAGTCACTCGGGACGCTGGACATTCTCGGATCTTGAGGCCGGCACCTGGTTTGTCGAGGTGCGCCCCGGGACCGGCGCCATCGGTCGCCAGTACCCGGTCGAGGTCCCCACGCACACACCGAGTGTCCCCGTGCTCGACCTTGTCCTTGAGGAGCCCCGGGAGACCACAATTCAGGTGAAGTTTAACAGCAGCCAAGCGATCGTACTGGATAAGCAGGATCTTCTGATTGCCGTGTTTCGACTCCCCTCGGGGCAGTTTTTAGGATCACGCAGTGTCAGATACGAAGGCCTTAAACCCGCGGCGAGTGGCGAGATCGTCGAGTTGCATGTCGGCCCGCTGTTCCCTGGTGAATATGATGTGTTCCTGTATCCCGACCCCAGCGCCGCAAGCTTTCGAGTTCTGCACGTGGAAGGTCAAGCCCCAAGATATATCAGTGACTTTTCCGCCGATTGGGTGGGCCCATTTGAAGCCAAAAAAGTGCCCCTCAGCCTTGGTGTTGGCTCCGAACCCGCGACCGTCGAGGTCAGCCTGAGTTGGTACCGCCCTCCAAGTGAGAAGCCGCTCGATCCCGCCGAGCTCCTCCTCCGGGATCGTCAATGATCCTACCCTCGTGAACATTCCGTCCGCCTAGACGACCAAGACCATGCTGACCCAAATCGCCTTCACCGCCCTGGCTGCACTCGTCCCGATCACGATCCAAACTCCCGTTAAACCCGCGCTCGACAATCCCGCGGCCACATCGGCGCCCCTGTTTCAAGGTGGGGTCTTTGAGGCGCAGATCGCGGCCGGCTTCGAGGTGGCCGAGACCGGTAGTGGCCAGGTTCACTTCTTCGAAGTGCGCCGCGTAGGGGACGGCCGCGATCTTGTGTTCCCAGCTCTCAAGTTGCTCTGCGCGCCGGGTGCAGCTGCTAGTCTGACCGCCACCGAGTTCGCGAACTTCTTGGCCAGCAATGTCCGCGACTATGCGGCGAGCATCTCCATGAATGTGGTGTCTTCTGCAGAGCTGGACTTCGTGATCGATGGCGGCCCTCGTGCTGGCCATCGCTTCCAGCTCAGTCCCCAGAGTCTCGCCACGGGGGCCAGCATCGATATCGATGTACTCGCTTACCAGAGCGGCGAAAATCTGATTGGCATGGTCGCGAAGGCAGAGCAGGCCGATACAACGGGTCTGCGCGCCATGGCCGAGCTGGTGCGCTCGACCCTCAAGGTGAAGCCCGTCACGATCGCCAGCGCACGATCGGTACAAGTGGGCAACTTCACGGTCGAGGTTCCTGTGATCTCGCCGACCGCGTGGCGGCGACCGGAGGGTGCAACCTACTTGCGGATTGGAGTCGGCACCGGGAACTTCGAGCTCGGGGCCCAGCAAGTGTTGACCGAAGGCCAGGCCGAGACGATCGGTGCGAATTATCTGGCCGCTAGAAGCACGGCGATCAGCGATCTACTCGACGAGACAGGCGGCACGATCTTGGACACTCGCTGGGCTGGGGAGTGGATCCAAAATGGTCAACTGCGCGGCTTCCACACGGACTTCGTAGAGGGTGATGGAGTTGCCTTCACGATCTCGAGCTTCTACCTGCGCGCAGGTACAAACTTCTTCACGGCCACAGTGACTGTGCCGACCGCGGAACTTCCAGGCGCACTGCCACGACTGAGAGACATGCTGGAGTCCCTCCAGTGTGCCGGCAGCGAAGACGCGCTACGGACCTTCTTCGGAAGGACATCTCTCAATCAAGCCCACGGGCTGACGCTCTACTATCCCGACACACTACGCTTGGAGCAAGAGCTCGGGGACGTGGTCAGGCTTACCCTGCGCGGCGAGGATAGCCTAGTATCCAGCGACCTTGCGATGCACCTGTTCGTCGCCCCCGGTCCACTTCCCGGCGGCGGATTCGAAGCCTTCGTGCGGGCCGCGATCGACACCCAGTTCCCCGGCGCCGAAGTCGGGGAGGCTAGGCCCATCGAAGGCGACCTGCTCGGGCAGCGCCAGCAAGGTGCGCAGATGACCTGGCGCCAAGGTGGAAAGTCATTCCAGGCTACTGCCCTTTCAGCTCCTCTGCACGGTGGTCATCTCGTCGCGCTTGCGACCAGCCGGCTTGAGAATGCAAACTCGACTTCCTGGGCCTTTGCCAACATTCTGGCCGGCTTGCAATCGCTCAATCCCGGTGATCGTTCGATCCAGTCGGACACCTTCGACGTTGTCTTTGATCCAGCAGAATGGACCGTCAACTCGAGCCACGTGGGCACAGGAAGTCAGTTCCGGTTTGCGCGCGTAGACTTGGACCTGGAGGTCAATTTCCAGGACGCGGCGTCGCCCCTTGGGGCAACGAGTCAATCTTCGTTTGATGCTCTCGTGGGCGCTTCAGACCCGTATTTCTCGATCCAGGAGACTTGGGCCGGAACCGGCGTGACGGGGGAGTTAAACCAGGAATTCGAGATCCAGAGCGAGCGCCGTGATGCAATCAACATCGATGGCGTGACGTGTATCCGAAAGAGGCTAGAGTTCGCCCTGCCGGACGGGGAGCCCTACGTGCTCTTGCTCTACTACTTACTTACCGAGCAGCGCGCCGTGGTCGCGCACTTCTGGGCAACGGCTGCGGACGCGAATGCGCTGGAAGCAGGGCA
>JBLHWM010000146.1:0-8686 GCA_047629095.1 Planctomycetota bacterium
TGCCACTCCAAAGAACGAGGTCGGCATCTTTGCCAACCTCGAGGCTCCCGACTCGGGAGTCCACACCCGCAAGGCGGGCCGGGGTGATCGTGACCGAGGCGAGAGCGTCTTCGAAAGACAGTCCACCACGGATGGCGTAGCCGGCCTGCATAGCAAGGCGGCCACTGGGGGTTGCAGAACCGTGGCTCGACAGGGCGAAGGGGACGCCAAGGTCGCTCAAGGTCTTCGCGCAGTTCCAAGACAGGAACCCGTTATCGATGGCCGTTCGGCCCATGGCCGAGAAGGGCGGAAGCACCACAGACATGCCTGAGCGAGCGAGCAAGCCCGGCTCGCGCCAAGACTCAGCAGCCGCGTCGACAACCATGTTGGGGATGTTGAACTCTTCCTTAAGGTAGATGGCCGTGCGGATATCCTGGGTGGCCGAAGCCTGCACGATGTAGGGACGCTCACCCTTGAGCACAGAGGCCATGATCTCCCAGCCTTCGAACTTGCGGTCCTCGTAGGACATCGCGGCAAGGGTATCGTAGAAGGCTTTGCGGTGAGACCACTCGGTGCCCATGCGCGTCGTGGGACGGCGGGCAAAGTGATCCGTGGGGCGGCCCCTGACGGGTGCGTTGCCACGGCTAGCGTGGGAGCCGAAGGAGCCGGCGAGCATTGCGTCCGCAAGCACTTCGCGGGACTCGAGAAGTTCCTCTCCACCGGTCTTGATGATCGAGGTCATGCCACCGACCACGTCTTCTGCTGCCGGAGAGATCAAGACACAAGTCGTTCCCGACTTGAGCAGGCGCTCCCAACGGGGATCGTAGAGATCCATAGCATCGGTCGCGCGCAGGTACGGCACAACCTCGCTAGATTCCTCAACCGAAAAGTCGGCGAGGTTGATGCGTGGGCTGAGGTCGATGAAGCCGGGTGTAATCGCTGCCACGTGCAGGCCGTCCTCTTCCGAGGAGACTCCGCCAGGTGTCACGGCTACGATGGTTGTGCCCGCGATGGCGATGGTACCGCCCTCGATCATGTCACCGGCCGCAGTGTAGATTGCGTCGGCCGAGATGATCAGCTTGATCGGCTCGGACTCGGGCTTCGGTGCAGAGGCCTCGACCGTCTCGACTTCGGTGTCCCAAACGATCGGTGACACGGAAGGCACTTCGTTGGCCGAACTTAGGCCACAGATAAGGGGCGTCGCAAGCGCTGTTGCGCCAAGGCTAAGAATCGTTTTCATGGCTAGTTGCCCTCCGTGATGAGGGCGCCGTCGATGTAGACCGACTCGAGGCGAGTCGTGGGAGATAGGGGGTCACCGCTCCAGAGTGCGAGGTCGGCATCGAAGCCAACCGCAACACGGCCAACGCTCTCGCCGCCGCCGGCTAGGGTCGCCGCCGTAGAGGTGATGGCGCGCCATGCGGTCGCGCGGTCGAGGCCTGCTCGAACGGCGAGGGATGCGCCCAAGCGCAGGGAGCCCGCTCCGGCGCCAGAGTCGGCCAAGCCGAAGGCGAAAGGAACGCCCGCTTCCGCGAGGCTCATGAGTGAGTCGGTGTGCCACTTAGGTGAACCGATGCCTGGGGCGGTCATGACGACGGTCATGTTGCCCTTGGCGAGGCGGTCGGCGAACTCGCCGGCGCGTTCGGCACCACGTAGAGTGGCCGAGAGCTTCGCCTCCGCGCAGAAGCGAATCGCGCGGTCGATCTCGTGGCGGGCATCCGCCGCGATGGTGACGCCCAGTTTACCTGCAGTCACGGAGCCAAAGGCGCCCTCGCCGGCGGCGAACCGCTTCTCGAGGGCGTCCACGGCGCCACTGTAGCTAGTCGGGTAGCGACGGCTCTGGATCGCGGGAGGCCCCATGCAGAGGGTCAGGTGCGTGCGCAGGTTCACGATCTTCGCGCCCTGTGTCTTGACGAATGAGCCCTGGCCCCCGGCGACGTTGGCGCGACCGGTGGTCAGGCCGAAGCTGGTGACACCAGCGCTGCGGGCAGCGGTCACGGAGCTGTGGTCGCCATTGAAGGACTCGGCCACAAGTAGGCTCTCGGTGAATGCGCTCGTGGAGTCATCGGAGCCAGAGCCAAGGCCCATGGTTCCGTTGGCAGCAACGAGGCCAGCGGACAGCCAACCCTCGTGGTCTACCACGGGCGTGTCCTTGTCGAGGCCGGCCTTGAGGTCTGCCTCTAGGCCTACTTTCAGGATCTTGCCGTCAGCGATAAGAACGAGGCCGTCCTGGAGCACCTCTCCACCATCCACAAGAATGTGGTCGGCGGTGATGGCGTAGGGCGCGGCATCCATCTGAGCGGATGCGCTAGGGGCGAGGCAAGCAAGTGTGCCTGCCATGATGAGGAGGGTGTTTCTCATTCGGAAATGTGTGGAGGACCGTTGTGGCGTTTGGTGGAGAGGATTACAGCTCAACCAGCTCGCCGCCGGTGAAGACAAAGGTCGCGCGCCCGCTAAGGGGCGACCCGTTGAGAACTAGAAGCTCGGCCCGCTTGCCGGCTTCGACGGTGCCGAACTCG
The DNA here is from genome assembly GCA_047629095.1 of Planctomycetota bacterium. GTDB lineage: Bacteria > Planctomycetota > UBA1135 > UBA1135 > CALBMX01. The sequence goes on from JBLHWM010000146.1 coordinate 2,496, forward strand.
GCGCCGAGGTCAAAGGCGCGGGCTGCGCCAATGGTGAGGGCTTCAAAGGCGGCCTGCTCGGAGAGGCCATGGGCCACGGCCAGTTGGGCCAGAACCGGGAGATCGCGGACACCGGAGACCGAGCCGCCGCTGCCGATGAGTACCTGAACGCCGGCTTCTTCGAGCTGGCCAGCAAGGCCAAGATCGTGGCCTTTGAACTCAGCCTCCGAAGGCTGCCCCATCGGCATGGGCTGGACGATGACGGCGATGCGGCGAGCAGCTAGCTGTTCGGCGAAGGGCATCGCGTGGGTGGCTCCCATGAGGATCAAGCGCAAGCTAGGAAGATCTGCGGTCGAGGCCAATAGGGCGCGAAGCTCCTGGGTGCCGTGAACTTCAACGATGACCGGGATTTCGCCATAGGCGGCACGGGCAAAAATGGCCTTGTCGGCGTCGAGACGTGGAGACTTCGGACGCTTGTCTTCCTTGTACCGCTCCTCTTTGAACTCCTTCTCCTTCTCCTCAGCCTTGACTATTTCCTTGTCGCGGTCCTTCTTGGCCTTCTTGAAGTCGTCCGCCAGCTCCTCTTCCTTTTCGGCGATCGCCTTCTCCCATTCGGCGAGTTCGTAGGAGTACTCCACCAGGGATTGCCTGTAGGAGATGCCCGAAGCGATGGTCGAACCGATGCGGTCCGCCTCGGAGATGCGGTCGAAGACGTCGGGGCGACGTCCCATCCGGCTGATGCCGCAGGTGAAAGAGAGGCAGGCGTCATCGAGAACGACGGCGCCTGCTGGGCTGGTGGCAATCACAGCGCCGACGCCGCCTAGGAAGGCGTCCTTGCCCACTTGGGAGCGTGCGAGCAGGACACCCGCGTCGCGGGCCGCCTCGCGGAAGTGGTCTTGATTGAAGAGATCCACGGCCGTCGCGGTCTCAGTCGAGGCCTCAGTCCGCATTTCCGCAACGCTAGCCGCGTCGATCCCGAGGGAAGACCAGGCGTCCATAAAGCCAGCGCAGACGGTCTCACCTTGGACCACGATGGCGTCCTCGGGAGCTGTCACGGTCTCGCCGACCGCGAGGATCATGCCGTTTTGGACCAGAACTTCGCCATTCTTGATCGTCTTGCCGGGGGCGACGACGACTTCCTTGGCTCGGATCAGATAGGTAGGCGCTTCTTCAATAACAACGGGAGCCGAAGCCTCCGGTGTCTTGGAGGTGTCCACCTCGTCCTGTGAGAGAACCGCGCTGGAGAGCAGGGCGGCGGCGGTAAGGCTGAGGCTTAATTTTAAGGCGTGCATGGATGCGGACCGGGTCGGGTAGTTGCGTCGTGGGAGTTGCGGCCCCAACCGAACGGCATTTTTCAAAAGGGTTTCCAAGTTCCAAGATACGGGACAAGTCGAACATTCGACTTACTTCCGGAAGATATGGAGTGTCACGATCCTAGGGCAACAGAGGAGCCATGCCCAGACCCGCATGGCCCCGGTATGCACTTCCTTTGCAATTCCTTACAGCGACGCGTTCGGCCGGACCGGCCACACCCAAATGGTGAAAAAGTCTCCAAACCATGAAACCGGCCCCATACTTTCCCTATGGCGCGTTCGGTTGCCATGAAACTTCCCGCTGCTAATCTAGTGCACACCGGACCCACCAACCTCTTTCACCCCCTCCTGTTCGACCCCGCTTACTGGCAAGCGCGTCTCGCCCAGCTCCAGGGCCGTGCCCACAAGATGCTGATCGTGCCAAGGCACGACCTCGAAGCACCCGGCCTCGAGGTCGTCGAACTTTTGCTGCGTAGCCACGACGGCGTTCGCCTGCGTGGGCTCGTTTCCTGGTGGCCCATTACGGGCGCCCCCAAGCGCGTGTTGCTCCATTGGCCCAATGACCAAGGGACCCCTGGCAGCCACCTGGCGGAAGCATCGCCTAATCACCCAGGAACCGCCGACTTATACCTGTATGGAGACCCGGACCGCCGCTTGGAGGACCGGGTCCTTGATTTTGTATGCCTGATCTGCGGCGCACGGAACATGCCCGGGGCCCGCGAAGCTCGCCTCAGCCTGCAGGCCGCTCCGGGCCAGGACGAGCCGGACGAGTTCCGTATAGGCAAGGCCCTTCTGGACAAGGGTTGGTGCTCAAGCCTCGAGCCCACCTAGGTGTCACTTAAGGGCCACTTAGTGGGACTATAGGGGCCGATTAACGCAAGGAGCCTTTAAGGATTGGGGGTGCTCTCCCATCTAGGCTGGTTCGTTTAGGGGGGCAAAGTCCCCCACCGGCCACCATATCGAGGATCCGGGGGCGGCCATTTGCATCTTTAATGGTTAGACTGCGGCCCGATGAAGCTCGACCCTCGACAGATTGCGCGGCGTGCCCTCGGGCGTGCTATGACCCAGATGGGGGGCTCCGCCACCCAGGAGAACCTGCCACGTGGCGGAGTCCATGTCTCTGTATCTGGGGCCTCCGTTGAGGATCGCCCGGGAGCGCCCGGGAACCCCGGTGGCAACCCCAATTTGGGCCTTGTGACTGCTAGCGACCTGGCTGCCGTTGCTGATGGCGTCATTTTTGAAGTCCCCATGGGCGCTGCTATTACCGATATGGCCTTCGACGAGGCCGCTCGCCGCGGAATCACCCTGCGCGGCGCCATCGGGCATGCCGGCGACCCGATCCCCGACTCCCGCGAGAGCGGCCCCCTGCGAATCGCCATTGGCGCGGACCACGGTGGCTATGCCCTCAAGGGTGACCTCATCGATTGGATCCGGGACCTTGGGCACCTGCCCATCGACCTGGGCTGCCATGGAGAGTCGGCCGTGGATTACCCGGACTTCGCCGAAGCCGTTGCCGACGCCGTGGCTTCGGACCGCTGCTCCCTGGGCGTCTGCATCGACGGTGCGGGCATTGGCTCGACCATGGCGGCCAACAAGGTGCCCGGCATCCGCGCGGCCAACTGCTATGACGTCGCCTCGGCCAAGAACGCCCGCGAGCACAACTACGCCAACGTACTCTGCCTTGGGGGCCCGCGCATTGCGCCGTCGGTCGCCCTCGAAATCCTCAGGGCATTCCTGACAACTCCCTGGGGCGCCGAGCGCCACGGGCGTCGCGTGGAGAAAATCACGCGCATCGAACAACGACACGCACGGACTTGAGCAACATGGCAACGAACGACCAGGCAACCCAGGAAATCGAAGACGTGCTGACGGAGATCGCACGCCAGATGCTCGACCAAGGTGTCGGCTCCGGCTCCTTTGGCCAGTGGGGCTGCAGCACGATCTCGGTTGAGATCTGCCCGGACCGTGTCAACGCGGTCATCGACGCGGGGGCCTGCCGCTTGGCAGTACCTAGTAGCGCCGGCGCCAGCCTTTCGAACGTGTCGGGCTTCATCGACCACACCCTGCTCAAGCCTGATGCGACCCTTTCGGACATTGACGACCTCTGTGCGGATGCCCTCGAGTACAGCTTCGCGTCCGTCTGCATCAACGGGATCCACGTGCGGCGCTGCGCCGAGATCCTCAGCGGCTCCACGGTCAAGGTCTGCACGGTGGTTGGCTTCCCCCTTGGTGCCGTCGCGCCCGAGGTCAAGCTGTACGAAACGCGGCGCGCCATCGAAGACGGCGCCCACGAGATTGACATGGTCATGAACATTGGCGCTCTCAAGTCCGGTGACGACGACTTCGTTCGCCGGGACATCGCGGGCCTCGCGCAGCTTTGCCACCGCATGGGTGCCAAGCTCAAGGTGATCCTAGAGACTTGCCTCTTGACCGACGCCGAGAAGCGTCGTGCCTGTGAGCTTTGCAAGGAGGCTGGGGCCGACTTCGTCAAGACATCCACGGGCTTCTCATCGGGTGGCGCAACGGTCGCGGATGTAGAGCTCATGCGGCGCACGGTTGGCCCGACCATGGGCGTCAAAGCGTCCGGTGGTGTTCGCGACGCAGGCGACCTCAAGATGATGGTCGAGGCGGGCGCTACGCGCGTTGGCGCATCGGCGTCGATCGCAATCGTCAGCGGCGGCCAGGGAAGCGGCGGCTATTAGGGACGGCGGCCTTCAAGCAAAGGGCGCTCGGACAAAGTGGGGTCTAACCCTGCTAGCACTAGTGCTCTTCGCGAGCATGCCCATGGAGCGCATCTTCTCCGATGGGCTCTTTCTGATTCAGTTGGTCGAGGCCGGACCGGCGCCCTATTACAACGTGGCCTACGTACCCTCGGGCTTCGTCCTATACAGGCTACTCGAGCCGCTGGTTGGTTGGTCGGTGGACACTGCACTGACACTGTTCTCCGCGGTGCTCATGGCGCTCGGAGTTTGGGGCACCCTTCGCCTCGGCTTGCGCCTTGGGCTTCGCACAGGGCCCCTTGTGGTTGCCGGGCTTTTGCTCCTGTGCAGCCCCGGTGCGCTCTTTTTTGGATCCACGGTTGAGGTCCACGCGATGCAGTTCGCCGGCGCGGCCTGGGCCCTCAATCTAGCCTGGTCTGCCCGCGAAAAGCGGGGCGCGGCCGCCTGGCGACTGCTCGCCCTCGCCTTCGTCGTTGCCTTTCTGGCGCACCTCTCCAACGCGATCATTTTGCCCGGACTCTGGCTGCTTGCGCGGCGCAGCTCCGCTCTCGATCCAGCTGATTCCAAAGTGTCCCATGGTTGCCATGTCTCCAAGCGCGGTCTGCCTTGGATTGCCGGCGCCAGCCTCATCATCGCGGCGATTGTCGGCTACCTCTCCACCCTAGAGTTCTCCGAGTGGATCCGGCAGAACGAGATCCTGTGGGTTAGCGCCCTGGTGATCTTCATCAAGAACTTCGTGGAGTCCGCTCTTGAGCGAGGCTTGTACGAACTCTTTGAAATGCATGAGTATCTCAATATCGAGCTCGTGACCCAGTCTGCCCTACTGCTTGCCGGCCTCTTCATTGGCGCTTTTGCTTGGGCTAGGCTCTTAGCTCGCAGGGCTTTTGAGACCGAGGCGGGCGAGTTTGTCGCGCGCGCGTTTCCGATGATTCTACCAGCGCTCTTCATCTTCCCCCAGGGCGGTATATGGGAGCACGGCGCTTACTTCCTGACCTACTACCCCGCCTTCGCTCTTAGCATTGCCTGGGCTCTCGATCGGACTCTTGGGGCGAAGCTCAAGCCGACCGCTTGGACCGCACTGGCTGTTGTACTCGCCGCGCCCCAGCTCTGGCTGGCCTTGGACAATCGCTCCGCTTACCGCAATGAGCGTATCGATGCACGGGCTTGGATGGCCGTCATCAACGAGCAGATCGGTCCGGGGGATTCCGTGATCACGTCGACCTTGGCGCGCATGAACGCGCTGGAGTATGAGCGGCCCGACCTCACCCGAACCGATCTCAAGAGACGCATGGACTCCGTTCCCGCACGCGGGCGCTCGGAGCTACTCATCGAAGAGGTTGGACAAGCCATCAGACCTCTGGTTGTACCCGAGGGCGCTGGTAAATCCATGTGGCTCGACATGGACCTCTTCAAGCGTGGCTTGGGTTCCGCCAGTGAGGACTGGCGCGACCAGCTGCGGGGCTTGCTCGAACAACCCGGGATTCAAGTCAAAGAGTTTCCGACCCCGAATGCCGAGCTGCTTCGCATCCGATTTGCAAGGTAGCTAGGGAGTGCCTGCGCGGACCGAGCTAGACGGTACCGTTCTCTGCGGAGTAGCTCACGATGAACTTCGCGGCGAGCTGAACTCCCGAGACCGCAACCAGAGCTTGGTAGGGTAGACCGTTGCGCTCCAGTGCGAACCTAGTCGTGCAGATGACCTCGCCACTGGGTTCGTGAACTTCATAAACAAAGCCGCGATCAAGTTTGGCCCCCCGTGTCCAGGTTTGCCCACTACTGGATGCGGTGCTAAGTCGGCTGTCTAGGTCAGCGTTTGGGTCGCTCGAAGTCGCGCTCCCCATTTCGTCGACTACGGACTGCACCAGAGTGAACAGGTCGTTCCTCGTTTGCTGTCGATTGGCGGCGGAGAGGGAGCTATATTCGGATGCGCTGGTGATGTCGAAACCAACGGAGAATGAATAAATCATTTGGACGGGAAGATCGGGTCGAGAATTAAGTGGATGAGGCAGTGATCAGCGTTCGCGAGGGTAGCCCAGAGGGCGGCCAGAACGTTAGGGGACCGACACCGTTCGAACGCATCGGAAGCCGATATCGACGGGGTGCCAATTCTCCGCATCGGGTCGTGCAACGTGGTCAAAGCTGGTGTTCTCGAGAAAGTGGGGGCCCATCACGAAGGCTCGCC
>JBLHWM010000147.1:0-8655 GCA_047629095.1 Planctomycetota bacterium
TCCAAGAGTTCCCGATCCGCTTGGGAGAGACGCGGCTTGCCTTCCGGCGGCATGGGATCCTCGTCGTCGTGGATGCGAAACCAAAGCTCGCTCTCCTCAAGCTCACCGGGTACGACCACGGCATAACCGTCGCGCAGTTCGAACAGCCCAGCCTCGGTGTCCAACCTGAGATTGGCCTCGAGCGCACTCTCGTCGGGCCCATGGCACGCCAAGCAGTTCTTCGATAAGAGGGGACGAATCTCCTTCTGGAAATCTACGGGAGTCGAATCACCAAGCGCAACAAAAGCCAAGAGCAACGGAATCATGGCACCCACTGTAACCCGGACTACGCCCTGGGCAAAGCGGGCCCATGGCAGGTGGGGACCGCGGATCCACAATCGGCTGGGCGCTTGGCCTTTACCCGCAATGGGTGGATGCTCTAGGCGGCGAGAATGTGGCCGAAGAACCTTACGGAAGAACGTTCAGGCCGACCGTTGTGGAGATGCTCTCGGGCTGTGTGAGGGCGACAGCGGCCCAGTCGAGGTGCAAGCCCACGAAGGCGCTGAGTAGGCCAGCGGGGGCCTTGAGGTGGGCGGTGGCGCGGCCGCTAGCATCGAGCACGCCGAAGGACCCGGGAAGGATCGGAGCGCCGGGGTGGTTTAGGGTGTAGATCGAGAGCTGGTCCCAGTTGAGGGGCAGAACCTGGGCGCCCACAGGGGTGCCCGGCGAGGTGCCGGTCATCGAGGCCAACAGGATGTAGGCGGAGCCCGCGTTCCATGCACCAAAGTTGATCGTGAAGGGCACCTCGATGGCAGCCGCTGCACTGATGGCTTTCTCGCCCGCGTGGAGTTCGCTCGCAGGATCGATGGAGAACTTGAGTGGCGGGTAGAGGGTCGCTTGGACCGTGCCGTCGTCCACGGTGACCTCGATCGTGTCCTTGCCGCTCACCAGTCCGGCGGTGACGTCGAAGGAGTACATGCCGTTGCCGTAATCCGTGACTGGGCCGAGGCTGGTCAGGGACGCTCCCGCGTGGGCCAAGGTGACTGCGGCACCGCCTCCCGCCAAGGGAATGTCGTCCACGTCGCGCAGCTCGATGAACACGGTCGTCGCTGTCTGTCCATCGGCGACCAATCTAGAGGCGCCCGGCGTCATGCGGCTGAGTACGTGGTCCGGGTGGCCAATGAGGCTCGTGCGCCAGGTCGTGTACTTGGAGGCCATGCTCAAGACGGGGTCGGGACCGCCCGCGCCCGCGACTTCGTTCAGGGTTAGGTAGTAGTTGCCGTTCGCGCAACCTGTGGGGCCAGTACAGACGCCGTCCGTGTCGCCGTGCCTAGCAATGACGAAGAAGCCAATGTGGGCGGACTTCGTGAAGCTAGCAGGGGGAGCGCCGCACGAAGTGGGTGCCTGTTGGCTGCAAGAGCAGCGGCCATCGCCGCCAAGGGCGCGGGCTGCTTCCATGGCGGCCATGACACGTTGTCCCATGTCGCCGGCACTATTCAAGAGAGCGCTCTCGGCCGCAAGGATGACCTGCTCAGCCGTGAGCACATTGCCCTGGATTGCGTAGCGCAGATCGCCGACGACTCCGGTCACGCCCTTCTTGGCGTCACCGGCTCCGCTGCCCGTAAAGGTGACCGGCGTGCTCTTAAAGTTAACGATCCCGTACTGGCGAAATTGATGCAGGTTGTCGGTGTTGGCCAGTGTGTCCAGGATCTTGCTGGGTCGATCGCCTTGGGAAAATCCGCTCCAGATCTTCATACGATTGACCGCGCCCGTGTCACCCCAGGATTGGGCAGCCGCCCCTCCAATGTCGACGCGCACCACGGGCAGAAGCTTCAACAGATCGAGGTTCGGAACGCAGGTCGCCGAGGCCACGATCACCTCACCCGTCTTCGTGTTGGTCAGCACGATGGACCAGGTCGCCCCAGCGGGAATCACCAAAATGGCGAGGGTCAGAAAGAGGGCAAGGGCTCCGCGAAGTGATTGGATCATGGCTCTAGACTACCTCGAAACCCTCTCTTTGGGGCTTACGGCAAACGAGAGGTAGGGCGATTCGCACTGCCAGAACTGGGAAGTTGATCCTACAGCCCGCCCCCGCTCCTAATCCCAATCCTCTGCGTGCACGCCCAGCTCCTCGATGCCCTGGCGGGCGTGGAGCTCGTGGTAGCGGCCGCCTAGGGCCATGAGCTCGTCGTGGTTGCCTTGCTCGGCGATCTCCCCCTTCTCGATCACGAGGATTCGGTCCGCGCTCTCGATGGTGGACAGGCGGTGGGCGATCACGAAGCTGGTGCGGTCCTTGAGCACGCGCTCTAGGCCCTCTTGGATATGGCGCTCGGTCTCGGTGTCGATGCTCGAGGTGGCCTCGTCCATGATCAGAATGCGCGGATCCGCAAGGATGGCCCGGGCGAAGGAGATCAGCTGGCGCTCGCCCGACGAGAGCAGGCCGCCGCCCTCGCCCACGTCGAAGCTGTAGTCGCCGTCCAGCTTAGCGATGAACTTGTCCGCGCCAACTAGGTTCGAGGCCTCGAAGACCTGCTCGTCGGTGGCGTCGAGGTTGCCGTAGCGGATGTTCTCGAGCACCGTGCCACTGAACAGGTGCGGGTCCTGGAGCACGATGCCCAGGTGCGACTGCAACCAGCCAAGGCTGCGGTCACGAAGGTCCCGGCCGCCCATGCGGATGGTGCCCGAGGTTGGCTCGTAGAAGCGGCAGATCAGGCTGATGATGGTGGACTTGCCGCCGCCGGTGGACCCGACTAGGGCGATCGTCTCGCCTGGCTCGACCTTCAAGTTGACACCGTTGAGGACCTTCTCCTCGGGCACGTAGGAGAACTCCACATCGCAGAACTCGATGCTGCCCAATTCATCGGGGAAGCCGTCCTCGGCCATGCCATCTACAGGATTGGCGGCTTGTCCGGACAGGCGCTCTTGCACATCTTCGGAGTCGGCGATGGCGGGCACCGTGGAGATCATCTCGAGGATGCGCTCACCGGATGCCTGGGCCATTTGCATCTCGCTGAAGATGTGGGCGAGCTGCTGCAGCGGCTCGAAGAGCATGCGCGTGTAGCTCAAGAAAGCCACAAGGGTTCCGAGCGTGATGGCGAGTCCGGTCACCTGGACACCGCCGAAGATCAGCGCGGAGGCGGTGGCTAGGCTGCCGATGGACAGGATCGCCGGCAAGTAGGCCGAGGCCAGCACCGCGTTGCGCACGCTGGCTTCGAACATGTCGTCGGTCTTGCCCTTGAACTCGGACAAGTTCGCCTCTTCGCGCACGAAGGCCTTGGTGGTGCGCTCGCCCATGATCGACTCGTTGAAGTCGGCCGTGATGGTGGAGTTCACCTTGCGGATCGCGCGGGAGGCCTTGAGCATGCGCTTCTGGAAGAAGCGACTGATGCCCGCCAAGAGCGGCGCGGCCAACAAGATGACCAGGGCCAGCTGCCAGTTCAGCACCAACATCGCGACGGCGATGCCAATCAGGAACGTGGCGGCCCAGAGGACGTCTAACACGCCCCAGGCCATGATGTTGGCCAGGCGCTCGCAGTCGCTTGTCATGCGCGCGAGCAACCAGCCCGAGGCGCGCTTGTCGAAGAACGCGAACTCGAGCTTCTGCAGCTTGGCAAAGCCAGCCTTGCGGATGTCCGCCGCCATGTGGGCTTTCAGGTAGCCCGCGTAGCGGATGAAGAAGAATACGGACACGCACAAGCTGAGAATCAGCACGGCGTAGGCCAGGATGTAAGGCAGCAGGATGCCGGGGCTCAAGTCCGTATCCAAGCCGCCCTCGGTGCGCCGGGTGACCTCGTCGATGAGGGCTCGGCTAACCAGGGGAAAGCACACCTCGGTGAATCCGGTGCTGACGGCGAAGACACCCAGCAGTGCGACCTTCTTCTTGTGCACAAGAGCGTAGACAAAGAGCTCCCGCCACATGCCCAAGTCGATCTTGGAGTTGCCGTCGTCGCGTTCCTCTTCCTGCATAGAACTCATGCCTGCACCCCCTTGGTCTGGGTGTCCGGGTCGGACTTGTGGTGGGCGTCGAGGTCCCGGTGGTAGGCATTCTGAATCGCCCAGAGGCGCGCGTAGGCGCCGCCCTTTTTCAGCAGCTCACGGTGCGTTCCGCGCTCGGTGATCCGGCCTTCGTCGAAGACAAGGATCTTGTGGGCGTGGGTCACACAGGACAGGCGGTGGGCAATCAAGATCGTGGTCTTCTTGCCACGCCTCTCCTTGAGGGCGTCCAGGATCAAGCGCTCGGTCTCGGTGTCCACCGCCGACAGAGCGTCGTCGAGTACCAGAATCGGAGCCTCTTTCAACAGGGCACGCGCAATCGCAACGCGCTGCTTCTGCCCGCCAGATAGAGTCACGCCACGCTCGCCTAGCATCGTCTCGTAGCCCGCGTCGAAGTCCTCGATCGAGCTGTGGATCGCTGCCGCCGTGGTGGCTTCGATCAGCTCTTCGCTAGAGGCATTCGGGCGACCTACATGCAAGTTGCGCTCGATACTGCGGGCGTACAAGAACGGGTTCTGCAGCACCACGGCGATCTGATCGCGCACGAAGTTACGGGGCAGTCCTGCAAGCTCGTGCCCATCGAGTTTGATGGATCCAGTGCCGGACTCTTGGCCTTGGTCGGTCTCTTCCGACTCTTCGGGCTTAGCCGCGTCGTAGTCATACAAGCGTAGCAGCAACTGGATCAGAGTGCTCTTACCCGAGCCCGGTGGGCCGAGTAATGCCAGCGTCTGGCCCGCTTCGATCTCAAAGCTGATGTCCTCGAGAACGTTGTGGGAGGCGGGTCGCTCGACACGCTGCTTCTTGGCGGGACGGCCGTAGGTGAAGCTAAGGTTCGATACCGAGAGCGCGCCTTCGAGGGCCGCCGGTACTTCGTCGCTGAGCACGTCGTTCGCATCCTCTTCCGGAGTCTGTAGGACCTCCCGCAGGCGTCCGAGGGACACCCGCGCCTTACCCGCTTCGACCAAGGTCCGGCCCATCTGGCGCACGGGCCAGATCACGTAGGCGGAGTACATGGTGAAAGCCACCATGGTGCCCAGGCTGATATCGCCAGTCAGGGTCCACCAGCAGCCGAAGAACAGCACGACTGCGCCCTGGCCCATGCAGATCAGGTCCGAGAAGGACCAAAATCCGGCCAGTAGCTTCATCAGGTGGTAGGTCTTGTCCCTATGCAGTTCGTTGGCGGCGCCAAACTTCTCAATCTCGAATGCACTGCGCCCAAACGAGCGCACCACACGGATACCGGTCAGGTTCTCCTGCAGCACCGTGGTGAGCTTGCCCTCGGCCTCGTCCACTTCGGTGAAGATGTGGATCAGCTTGCCGAAGAAAAGCACGGAGTAGATCACGAGCACCGGCAAGAGCGAGAGGGTGACCCAGGCGAGCTTAGCGGACATGATGAACAGCACCGGGGTCACGCAGACGACCAGCAGAATCGAGCGTCCAATCTCCACGACCTGAGAGGCCAGGAAGACCCGCACGGTCTCCACGTCACTGGTGCAGCGCTGCACCAGGTCACCGGTCTCGGCCTTGTCGAAGAAGCGCGCGGGCAGTCCCGCCAGGTGTCCATGCAAGGTGTTGCGCAAGCGGCGCATGATGCCCTCGGAAGCGACGGCAGCCCAGCGGCCTTTGAGGTACTGAAAGATGCCAGCCAGGCAGGTGGTGACGATCACCGCCGCGCCGGCAATGCCAAGGGCAGTGGGGGTGGAGGCCGAGAGTCCGAGCCACGAGGCGAAGCTCGCGATCCACTCTGGAACCACGAAACCGTAACCACCCTCAGCCTGGGCTACGAAGCCGTCGATCACGTCCCGGGTAACCCAAGGGACGACGAAGAGCAACCCGATACCAACCGCCATGGCGACGATGGATGCAAAGTAGAGACCACGGAAGCCGCCGGTGAGCTCGAAGAGTCCGGCGTGCTGGGCTTTGGGAGTGTTTGGTTTAGCTTGCAACAGATTGACCTAGGTCAGGTCCCATTCAGTGTGAGGTTCCGCGGCACCTTTCTAGATACACGGGAGCGATTGGAGATCGTGGGAATGGGGACACGAAAAAACCCGCTCGTTTGGTTGGGAGCGGGTCTTCAACGCGCAACAAAGGTTGCGCAGGAGTTTCAAGAGAGAGACACGCTCAGCGGAGTGCAGGGACTCCGATCGGCTTGCGGCCGACGATGATATAGGTGTCTTGAATGGTCATTGAGTTTCTCCTTGGCACAGGCGGGTCAGCGCCTGAAGAAGCAGTCTTGGCTATCCCACTAGTAAGCGCAAGAGTTCCAGCAGGAAAAACTTGGAGTCAGGCCACCCTTTGCGGGGAGAGGCTACTCCTGGGCGCCTCACGGGATCCGCCCTCATCGCACACACTCGAAACAGAGCCCCACAAGGAGAAGGTCGACGGGAAGTGTGCGACTCGAAAGGTTGGTGTTCCGTTTAGAGGGGGCTCCCTAACCCGAATGACGGCCCCTTGCTAGAGCCCCTTTTGCCAGGATCTTTGGAGGTCAAGGTCTTCGAAGTCTTGGGCCGTGGGTAGGACTAGGTCGACGAAGCGCTTGGGGACTCTTAGCAAGTTGCCGGTGAAGGTGTTGATAAGTGCGTGCCCGCCGCCTTGTTCGGTGGAGAGCTCGGGGCCGATTCTAAGCATCAGTGGGATGCGGACTGGGTCGGCACTTGAATCGGCGGGATTCGGGATGGGGTTGGACTCTAGCAGTAGGATGGCCAGTGGGGTGTCGCTTGGGCCCATACCAAAGTTCGCTGCTTGGGCGGGATCGAGTAGGGCGGAGGCCTCGGCTCGCATCATGAACTTGATCAGGGCACCAGCGGCGTTGGCACCTCCCCTGGGATTGACGCCGGGACCGTCTTCCATAGGAGTGTTTTCGTTCTTGCCGACCAGGGTCCACATGGTCGGGGAGCGGCCGGATTGCAGCTCTTCGGGAGTGCGGGTAGCTGGTCCGTTGACTAGACGCAGGCTGGTGCCGCCGACCCTTTGCCAGGCGAAGGCGGAGATCCCGACCGTTGTGCCGGGCCATGATCTTGGGATCAGGTGCTTGTCGGCTAGGGGCGGGAAGGTCGCCTGCAAGCGGCCGCCGAAGTAGGCGGAGGGGTTGATGTCCGAGGACCAGATGGCTCCGTCGCCGGGGATGCGCAGGTAGGCCGAGAGACCGTCCCTGGATGTGGTTCCTACATCGACTGCGAAGATGGGCTGGTCCCACTTCTTGTAGTCGGATTCGTTCTGGTAGGGGAAGAGCTCGATGCGCCAGGAAGTGAGGCCATCGAAGCCGTAGGCGGCGACGTCGCCGGTGCCCGGGTGCACGACGATGCCCTCGGCGGCGAAGACGGACTCGATGGTCTTGTCGATGGACTGTACGTTGCCGAGTGCGCCGATGCCGGTGATCTCGCGCCAGCTGCCACTGGGATCTCCGCGCAGGGGCTCCGTGGGCTCGGCGGTATCGTCCGTCGGGTCGTAGCCGGGGCCTCCGCCGAAGCTACCGTCGACCCAGGTCCATGTGGCCTCCGTGGATGTGCCTTGGCCGCGGGTGATACGCAGGGCGGAGACCTCTTGCGCGCGTAACTCGGGCGTGGTCAGGCGGCCGATTCGCAGGGTGCCGGTGCGCGAGGATTCGAGGCCTTGGGCGGTGAGCTCGGTGATACCAAAGGCGATGACCGCAATGGCGATAGGAGCTAGGGTCGGGTTGAATAGACGTCGCAAGTCGGCCCTATTCGTCGATTGGGATCCTCCCATGATCGACAAAGGGGGCGCCGAGACTTGGGAGGAGGAGTCTTGGGGCGAGCTCTGATCGCGCCGAGCAAAGCGCCAAAGGCCAAGGCCTAGCGCTAGCAAAGCTGCTGCTCCAAGGATGACGAGTAGCCGGTGGTTGCGCTTGGATTCTGTGCTGAGCACGCCGAAACCGCGGGCAATGGGGCGCTTGCCCGCTAGGTTGGCAAGGGCGAGGCCGTGGGGCTCGTAGCTATCCAGGGCCAGCCTCGCAGCGGCCGAGAGCAGGAAGCTGTCGCCTCGGAACTCGGGGCCTTTGAGCTGGGCGTCGGTCAGGAAGGAGGAGTTGCCGACGAAGATCAGCTGGCCCTCGGCAAGGTCATCGTCCAAGGGAGCGCCCATAGTGATCGGCACTCCGCTAGCATCGGAGCCCAGGTCAACCGGGGCGGGGAATGTGCCGCGGATGTGCACGCCCAGGGCGGGCCTCGGTTCGGGAGCGAAGGCGGCGGGGGCCACACGCGGTCCGCCAAGCATCTCGTCCGTCAGCCAGCCGCCCTGCCAGTCGGCGTGCCAGGCGTGGTCCGAGCCCGTGAACAGCACCTCAGCTTCAAGGCCGTTGTGCTGGAGCTTCGCCTCGTCCAGACGAATCCAGTTGGGGTCCGCCAAGGCCAGGTCACCGACGCCGCGCATCAACGGTGCGGCGCTGAAGTTCGAGGCCGATGCGCGGATCAGAAAGGGCGCGCGGGTCGGCTCGGGTTGGAACTTGAGCTCGGTCCCCTTGCCGAGGATGCGCGTGTCGATGGGCAGGGTGACCGAGTCCTCGTCGAACAGGACCTCGCGCACCAAATCGACGCCGAAGTCGGGGAACCAAAAGCGGTCGACGTCCGGTAGCTGGGGCTGGGGCCAGAAGACGAGCTCGAAGTCCGAGCCTCGATATTGGCGCGCCTGGGTCCGGAAGTGTTGGGCGGCGATCAGGGCGTTTCC
>JBLHWM010000148.1:0-8544 GCA_047629095.1 Planctomycetota bacterium
CGTTCCGCCGACCCAAGACAGCGAGTACGTCGGCCTGGGTGCAATTGACGGCTACATTGGTGCCGAACTCAAGGCCCACGGCCTGTCGCCGTCTCCTCGCGCCGACGCCGCGATCTTGGTGCGCCGGCTAATGCTCGATGTCACAGGACTGCCCCCGACCCCAAGCGAGGTCGCAGGCTTCAGCGCTGCGTACGCAGTTGACCCCGAAGGGACCTGGAACACTTGGACCCTGCGTCTATTAACGGAAGAGCCCTACGTCAGCCGCTACGCCGAGCGCATGACGACCCCCTGGCTCGACCAGGCACGTTACGGAGACACATCGGGTATCCATACCGACGCCGGCCGCCAGATTTGGCCCTGGCGCGACTGGGTGCTTGAGGCCTACCGCAACAACATGCCCTTCGATCAGTTCCTCACGGAGCAGCTCGCCGGGGATCTGCTGCCCGATGCCACGACGGGCCAGATCATCGCCAGCGGGTTCAATCGCAACCACATCATCACGGACGAGGGCGGCGCCATCGACGAGGAGGCTCTGGCGGAGTACTCGGTCGATCGCGTCAGCACCACCGGCGAGGTCTTCCTTGGGCTCACCACGGCCTGCGCTCGATGCCACGACCACAAGTTCGACCCGACGACCCAGGAGGACTTCTACCGCTTCTATTCGTTCTTCAGCTCTATCGACGAGCCTGGGCTATACTCCCAGCAACCGAACCCAAACCGGGCATTCGAGCCGTTTCTAGAGGTTCCTTCCGAAGAGCAGCTAGCCGAGCGCGCCATTTTGGCTACCAAGCTAGCCGACGGTCGATCAGCACTCTCGGAGCCTAGTGCGGACGAGCAGGCAGCCTTCGACTCGTTCCTGCAAGACCTACCAGGAGAGCTCGACCTCACCTGGGTGGACTACGAGATCACCGACACGGAGTCCACTGGTGGTGCCGACCTGGTGCCCCAGGAAGATGGCAGCGTCCTGGCATCTGGGGCGAACCCCGCGGTGGATGTGCACCAGTTCACGCTCCACACGAACGCTGTGGACATGCGCCTCTTACAGCTCGATGTACTTCGGGACGAGACGTTTGTGAACGGCGCGCCTGGGCGTGCGGACAACGGTAACGCGGTGTTGACCTCTTTCGTCATGGAAGCGGTCTCGACGCTGGATCCTTCGGTGCGCAAGACCATTGATGTCAGCTGGGCTTGGGCGAGCTTCGCCCAGACGAACGACGACTGGGGGATTCAGCGCGCCTTCGACAACCGGCCCAACAAGGGCTGGGCCATCGCGGGGCACACGGAAGGCGGCGGCCGCACCGCGCTCTTCCTGGCCTCGGAGCCCTTCGGCTTCGAAGGCGGGACCACCGTGGAGATCAGCCTCGGCTACGAGTCCATCTGGGCGGCCCACAGCTTCGGGCGCGTGCGCTTCGGCTTGGGCAAGCTTGATCCCGGCGCGATCGACCGCATTCCCTTGGCCGGCGGACGTTGGTACGAGACCGGCGCCTTCCCCGTGGCCGACGCGTCCGTCGCCTACGACGGCGCCTTCGGACCCGAGCTCGACGGCACCTTGGATCCGGCCGTGGACTTCGACACCACGGGCGCGCCGGGACGCATGTGGACCTACCGCGAGGCCTATCTCGACGGCCAAGTGAATCCCCTGGCTGCGGGCGTCAACGTCCACTATGTAGCCAAGGAACTCTGGAGTCCAGACGCCCGGGAGCTCGAGGTCAGCCTGGGTTCGGACGACGGCTTCGCACTCTTCGTGAACGGGAAGCTGGTCTCGTCCAAGCAGGCGCCCCGGGGCGCTGCGCCGGACCAGGATCGAGCGACGATCAACTTGCTGCCCGGTCGCAACACGATCGTCTTCAAGGTCATCAACACCGGCGGTCAGGCGGGCTTCTACTTCAAGGCTCTCGAGGCGGAGCAGGCCTTGACCGGCGGCTTGGTCGCTGGACTCTTGCAACGGACGGAGGGCGAGATTGCAACCGCCCAGGAGACGACCGCGGACCAGGCCATCTTGCACTCCTGGCGACTCGCGTACTCACCCACCTACAAGTCCATCCTCGAGATCGAGGCCGGATTGATCGCCGCTCAAATGGAGCTTGAGGCCGCGGTGCCGCGCACCATGGTTATGCGCGAGCGCGATGAGCCCCGCCCGACCTTTGTGCTGATCCGGGGCGAGTACGACCAGCCCGATAAAACGCGCCCCGTGGAGCCTGGAGTGCCCAGGTATCTCAGCGGTTTTGGCGCCGAGCACCTGCCCACGGATCGACGCGCGACGCGCCTCGACCTAGCCAACTGGATGACGGATCCAGAGAATCCCCTGGTTGCCCGGGTTGCGGTGAACCGCATCTGGCAAGTCCTCTTTGGCACGGGGCTCGTCACCTCCTCCGGTGACTTCGGGCTCCAGGGTGCCTGGCCTAGCCACCCTGAGCTGCTCGACCACTTGGCGGTCGGCTTCGTCGAAGACGGCTGGAATGTGAAGAACCTGATTCACCGTATATTGATCAGCGAGACCTACCGCCAGTCCTCGCACATGGACGACGAGCTAGCGGCCTTGGATCCTGGTGGCGCGCTACTCGGACGCTATCCCGCAAGGCGTTTGACCGGCGAGGCGATTCGCGATGGCGCTCTGTATGCGGCCGGCCTGCTCGAAGAGAAGCTCGGCGGACCCTCGGTCAAGCCGTACCAACCCGCAGGCCTGTGGAGCGAGGTCTCCATGCCCGCCTCCAACACGGGCAAGTTCGAAGTGGGCACTGGACAGGAGCTCTACCGCCGCAGCGTTTACACCTACTGGAAGCGGGCCGCACCGCCACCGTCCATGTTGACCTTTGACGCGCCGTCCCGGGAGAGCTGCACCGTCATGCGCGGCAGCACCAACACGCCGCTCCAAGCCCTGGTGCTCTGGAACGATGAGCAGTTTGTCGAGGCCGCGCGCAACCTTGCAATGCGCGGCTTGGGCATGCCGAAGGAGCAGGGACTCCGCGCGCTGTTCCTGCGCTGCACGGGCGCCGAGCCAGACACGGAGGAGCTCGCTCTCTTGGGCGCCACTTTGGACGCACTGATCGTCAGGTACGAAGGCGCGCCCGAAGACGCTAGCGCCTTGATCTCGGTTGGCATGGGCGCCATGCCCAGCGCTGAAGAGCTGCGCGAGCTTGGTAGCACGACCGGCGAACTCGCGGCGTGGACCCTTGTGGCCAGCGCTGTGCTCAACCTCCACGCAACCATCACCCAGCGCTAAGAATGACGAACTACGATCCCATCGCCGCGCGCAAGTTACTGCTGACCCGGCGGCGTCTCTTCGGCCTCTCGGCAACCGCTCTTGGCGGCTTGCTTGGCCGCGCTTCCTTGGGCTCCTTGCTCGGCGCGGATGCCGCCCGGGGCGCAACCCTTGGGCCCGCTATCGCAAGCGGTGCCAGCCCGCTCGGCAACCTTGGCATCGGCGGCCCCCACTTCCCCGCCAAGGCCAAGCGCGTCATCTACATGCACATGGAGGGCGGCCCAAGCCAGCTCGACCTCTTTGATTACAAGCCCGGCCTGCGCGCGCGTTTTGACCAGGACCTGCCCAGCTCGATCCTCAACGGCCAGCGCCTCACGGGCATGACCAGTGGCCAAGCGCGCTTCCCGGTCGCACCAAGCAGGTTCCGCTTCAGTCGCTATCCGAACAGCCAGAATGGCGCCTGGCTATCGGAGCTCCTGCCACACACCGGCAGCGTCGCCCGGGACCTCTGCATCGTGCGCTCGATGCACACGGATGCGATCAACCACGAGCCGGCGATCACCTTCTTCCAGACTGGCAACCAGGTTCCCGGTCGACCGAGCTTCGGCTCGTGGATGAGCTACGGACTTGGCAACGCGAACGAGAACCTGCCCGCCTTCGTGGTCTTGATCAGCCAGGGTTTCGGCAACATGCAAGCCCTGAGCGAGCGCTTCTGGAGCAGCGGCTTCCTGAACGGCGAACACCAGGGCTGTAAGATTCGAACGGGGGACAATCCGGTGCTCTACCTGAAGGATCCCGCGGGCGTCTCCCGAAAAGATCGCAGGCGCATGCTGGACCTGGTCGGCGCGCTGAATGAGAAGGAAGAGGCGCGCAGCTTCGACCCCGAGATCGCGACGCGCATGGCCCAATACGAGATGGCCTACCGCATGCAGATGTCGGTGCCGGACCTGGTCGACTTCAAAGATGAGACCGAGGACACCCTGGCCATGTACGGGCCCGAGGTGCAGAAGCCCGGCACGTTTGCTGCGAACTGCCTGCTGGCCCGTCGGCTCGCGGAGCGCGGTGTGCGCTTCATCCAGCTGTACATGCGCGGGTGGGACGCCCACGCGAACTTGCCGAAGGAGATACGCGACCAGACGGCCGCCGTGGACCAACCCCAGGCGGCCCTGATTCGCGACCTCGATCAACGCGGTCTACTCGAAGATACGATCGTGCTCTGGTCCGGCGAGTTTGGCCGCACGGTCTACAGCCAAGGCACCTTGACCGAGACGAACTACGGCCGCGATCACCACCCGCGCGCCTTCACCAGCTGGCTCGCAGGTGGCGGTTTCAAGCGCGGCATCGTGCACGGCGAGACCGACGATTTCGGCTACAACATCGTTCGTGATCCCGTGTCCGTCCACGACCTGCACGCGACCATGCTGCACCAGCTAGGCTTCGATCACGAGCGCCTCACCCACCGAGTCCAGGGCCGCGACTTCCGCTTGACGGACGTCGAGGGCACTGTTCAACACAGCCTCTTGGGCTAACTCGAACCGCAATGCCCTTCCTTACCACATTAGCTAGTCTCGATCTGTCCGCCGTTGATTGGGCCGAGGCCATTGGGCGCCTGCACCCGATGCTGCTGCACATGCCCATCGGCTTGATCGTCGTCCTAGCGATCTTGGAGTTCCCGCACCTTTTCAAGAAGTCAGCTCCCGTTCACGACACCCCGCGCACGGTGCTGGTCACGGTGCTGGCCGTCTCCAGCATGGCGAGCGCTACGGCAGGCTGGTTGCTGCATGAAGGTGGTGGCTACGGCCACCCCGTGGAGTGGCACGAGTGGCTTGGCGTTGGGCTCGCATTCTTGACCGTTGCCATCGCGATCGCCTATTGGCGCAAGTCCGAGACCTACACCTTGGGCGTGATTGCCGCGTTCATTTTGGTCATCCCCACGGCGCACCTCGGTGCGACCATGACCCACGGTGAAGGCTTCTTGACCGATCCCTGGTTGGCCGCCTTTGCCGATGAGGACGAGCAGTCCAGCTCCGAGCTCGCAGATGGAGAGCCTGGATTTAGCCAGGCCATTCAACAGACCCCCGCAGAAGGCACCGAGCATACTGGTCTAGAAGGCCAACCGAAAAGTGCTGGCAGCACGATTGGCGATGCAGCGGCCGCTCACCTAGCCGATGGATCAGATGACACGGCCCAAGTTGATAGCGTGACTGGCACGGTCCAGGAACCGGTCGTCGAGACTTTGCTCGTCTTGACTTATGCCGACATCGCGCCGGTCTTCAGGGACTACTGCGTCAAGTGCCACGGCACCCGCAAGCGCAAGGGAGACCTCGCGCTTCACAGCCTAGAATCGATCCTCGCCGGCGGCGAACACGGCGCGGTGATCGTCCCCGGCGACCCCCTGAACAGCAAGCTGATTACCAGCCTGAGCCTGCCCCTCGAAGACGAACATCACATGCCCCCGGAAGGCAAGCGGCAGCCCTCGGCGGACGCGATTGCCCAGCTCACTCTCTGGGTCCAAGGCATGGACAGCGCGGCTCTGAACAGTACCCTCGAGGGCTCTTCCCCGGATGCGGAGTCAGGCGCGGAACCCGCTTCGCCAGAGGACCCGGCAGCTGCGTCCGACGGTGATCCCGAGCTGAAGCAGGCCGCCCTAGACGAACGCGAGTTCCTGCTCCTGGATTCCATGGAAGGTGGTCTCGCGCACCAGCGCTCGGACGGCTTTATCCCCTTCCGGCTCGACCCCTCTCAAACAAATGAGCAGCAGGTCGCTCGCTATTCGGCCATCGTCGATTCCCTTGAGCAGTCGATGCCTATAGCCGCGCTTCGCCAGGTGCAAACGATCCCAGAGCAGACGAACTTCGCCCAGGTGAAGCCAAGCCAAGCGGCTTTGGATGCACTCTCAGCACATCAAGTGCACGTGGAGTCGCTTGGCGAGAACTCCACTCTGCTGCGCCTCGACTTCACCGCAGCCGCGATCCAAGAGCAGAGCATCTCGTCCCTGATCGCCCCGATCGCAGGGATCGTTGGGGAGGTCTGCCTGTACGGCCAGAGTCCCACCTCCAACGACCTGACCTTGCTCGGCATGATGCCCAATCTCAAGGACTTAGATCTGCGCAGCTTGCGAGTGCAGCCCTTTGCGCTGAACCTGCTCTTCCTCAACCAGCTCCGCGCTTCTACATCGATCACTTCCCTGAACCTCTCCTCCACACCCGTCTCTGGCTCAGGACACTACGACCTCGCCGTGATGCAGGGCCTGAAGCGGGTTCACCTCTGGGGCGCCGGTATCCCGGGAGATGATCTAAGGGAACTCGCGGAGCTTAGGCCCGAACTTGCTGTCCTAGGTTTGGGGATTGAGAGGGATGCGGCAATCGAGGTGGAACCCGAGGTTGCCTTCACGAAGTACGTGCCCGAGCCTGGCGCGGACGTGGATGAGTCGACAGTCACCGCTCCAGCGGAAGCGGTCCCCGAGAACAAGACCTGCCCCGTCTCCAACAAGCCTGTGGTCCCGGCCTTCACCGTGGTCCATGAGGGACGCACGATTGGTTTCTGCTGTGCGAACTGCCCGAAGTCTTTCGTGGCCGACCCGGCCAAGTACCTGGCGATTCTAGATAAGAAATAGCTCCCACAGAGACCGTCCGGCCTCCACTCCCCTTCCAAGTCATCCTATGTCAGTCTCTATCAAACCGCTTATTCAAGGTCTCTGCCTAGCTTCATTCACTCTTGCTGGGATCTGTGCCGCCCACGAGGTCGCCCACGACTCGGCCGAGGGCCACACCGATGATGGCCCGCATTTCGAGCGTGCAAAGAGCGACGGTAAGGTCATTATCACGGGTGGCGCAAAGACGCCCTACCTCTGGGAGAGCGACTGGCTCAAGCTGCCCGAACAGCGCGAGTGGCTCGGCAGCACCCATGGTTGCATCGTGACCGATGCCAAGGACAACGTCTTTCTGAGTGCGGATTCGGGCGATGCGATCCAGGTCTTCGATAAGCACGGCAACTTTGTGCGCAGCTTTGGCGCGGACTGGGGCGCGGGTGTTCATGGGCTCTCCATCGTGACCGAGGCCAAGGAGGTCATCACCGAATCCGAGGGCATGACCGAGAACGTTGGAGTGCTCGTCGAAGCCCTCTTTGTCGCCCACACGGCCAAGCAGCGCGTCTTCAAGACGACCCTCACCGGGGAGGTCTTGCTTGAGCTCGAGTTCCCCACGGCCAGCGGTAAGTACGAGAACCGCGCTAGCTACAAGCCAACTAGCGTTGCGGTCGCGCCCGACGGCCGCCTGTTTGTGGCCGACGGCTACGGGCTCTCCTGGATTCACATCTACAGCGCGGACGGCATTTACCTGAGCAGCTTCGGGGGCCCGGGCGAAGGTCCCGAGAACCTGCGCACGCCCCACGGTCTCTGGCTCGATACCCATGGCGAGACGCCGACTCTATTGGTGTCCGATCGTGAGAATCACCGCATCGCGCGCTTCTCCCTGGACGGCAAGTTCCTGGGCGGAACGGACCCCGAGTCTGGGTTGCTCCGCAGGCCTTGCCACTTGCAGTTTGCCGGCGACGTCGCCGTGGTCGCGGACCTCGCGGGCCGTGTCACGCTGCTCAACGAGAAGCTCGAGCTCATCACGCATCTCGGGGACAATCCGGATGCTACCCAACATGCGAACTTCGGTGTAACGCCGGACAAGTGGCGCGACGGCGCGTTCCTTGCGCCCCACTGCGCGCGCATCGATAGCGCGGGCAACCTGCTGGTCATGGACTGGAACGTTGCGGGCCGCATCACGCGGCTTGTTCCGCTGTTCCGGATCGAGGGCGAGTAGGCTAGAAGCTCGTTGAAAAGGGCTGCTAGCCCCCGGATTTACGCGGAATCAACCAGCCGAAGAGTCGGCTCAGCAGACCGCGGGGCTTGACCTCGGCCCCATCATCGACGACCTCGCCCGGGTCGGTTTTCTCCAACGGAGCGAACAGCGGCTCCACGAGGAAGTCGTGTGGCCGGGGCACGTAGTCGCTATCTTCTGCCGGGTCCTTCGAGGTCATGGTTCTAGCTTACGGCACATTCGTTAGGATGCGTGCCGTGATTGGAATCGGACACAACTTTGGGAATGGCGAGCTGCGGCAGCGCGCCTTGACCCACGCATCCACGGGTGCGACACGGGACAACGAGCGCCTCGAGTTTCTCGGGGACACCGTCCTAGACTTGATCGCGGCCGAAGAGCTATTCCGAAAGCATCCGGGCCACAGCGAGGGCCGGCTCACCGCCGCCAAGGCGTGGCTAGTCTCCCGGGAGACCCTGGCGGAAGCGGCCCGTCACATCGGACTCGCCGAGCAGGCCGACTTCGGCCGCGGCATGT
>JBLHWM010000149.1:0-8538 GCA_047629095.1 Planctomycetota bacterium
CCGTAGCGCTTGCGCAGCTGCTTCGCGAAAGCGGTGAGCTTGGGCGCCACACCATGGGTGGTGCTGCCCTCTTCCGGATTCTCGGGAGTGTCCTCTAGATCACGTTTTGCCATGCAAGGTTTCGAGTACGAGCAAGCCGCCGTGGGCATGCACTCGAAGTCTCGATTTTAGTCATTCCCGAGCGGAAACGACAGGTGGAAAGTGGGTGGCCGATGGGGCACCAGAGATCTAGAAGGGATTTGCATTAGGCGAACAGCCTCGATCCAAGCCAGAAGAGCCCTGTAATCGCGATCGTTAAGGACCCTAGGCGAGCAACGGGTCTGGGGCAGAGACGGCGATTGGGAGAGCTTGGCTTGCCTCGGCCAAGCCATAGGAGGAGCCCAAGTGGGATGAGGGCAACCAGCAGTTGGCCGGCCTCGATACCAAGATTGAAGCCGAGAATCGGAAGGACGAGGGAGGTCTCGGTGGCGAGGGTTTGGGTGAGCAGGGTTGCGAATCCGAGGCCGTGGATGAGGCCGAAGACCAGGGCTTCGGGCCAGGTTCGGCGCGGCCCTTTGGCGCGCAGGTTGGCGATGCCGACGTAGGCGACCGAAGCGGCGATAAGGGGCTCGACGAGGCTAGCTGGCAGGACGAGCCAGCCGCAGGTGGCCGCGACTAGTGAAGCGGAGTGCGCTACGGTGAAGGCAGTGATTGTGGCGAGCAGGCTGCGGAGCGTGGCGGAGGCGAGTAGCAAGCCTAGGACGAACAGGATGTGGTCGGGGCCGGCGAGTAGATGCTGGAAGCCTAGGTTGGTCCAGGTGGTGAAGGTCGCTCCCTGGACGGGGACTTCTAGGGTGACGCTCCAGGTGGGATCGGCGCGGCTGAAGATCCAGGTTTCGGTGGTACCGTCGGGCAGGGTTAGCTGGCAGAAGTCCTTGTGGGTGGGGCTCGTCTCTTGGAAGAGGGTGACATCGATGGCTAGGGTGTCGGCCTTTGGGTTCAGGGCGAACTCTAGGGTGGAGATGAGCCACTGGTCTTGGAGCGGGAGGTCTTGGGTTTCGGGGTCTAGGGTTAGGTTGGTGGATGTAGCGTTGGTCGTTGGGGAGAGGGTGTAGTTTTGGAGTAGGTAGGCTTGGGCTTGGGGGGAGGCGGCTTGGAGCTCTTGGGCGGTGAGTTGGTTGTCTTGGTTTTGGTCTAGGTCGGGGAGGATCTCTTGGAGGGAGAGGGCTTGGAGGTGGAGGGTTATGGTTGCTTGGGTGGGGGCTAGCTCGATGGTGGACGAGGAGATGGAGTCTTCGTGGGCTAGCATTCTTGGTGGTTGGGTTGGAGGCCTAGCTTGGGCGTTGTGCTTGGCGTTGTGCTTGGGCGCTTCGCGTTTTTTGCGCTGCGCGCGGGGCGGGATGCTGGGCGCCCGGCGTCTCTTCCGCCAGGGGGGCTCCGGAACCCGGACGGCCGGAGGAGATTGGGATGTTTTGAGCGTCTTGGGGGCCGTCCCTGAGGGATTCCTGCGCCCCCCTGGCGGAAGAGACGCCTTTTGAGGGCACGACGATCTCTTAGAGGGGAGGGGACGAAGTTCGTTTTGGCTCGTTTTAGGGGCAGGTTGAAGATTGGACTTCATTGGTGCATGAAACGATCGCGTGATCAAGTGGTTACTTGGTCACGCGATCGCGCAGTTTTGCGGTTGCCTCGACGTTCCGTCGTTTGGCTTCCTGGGTCGGCTACTTGACTTCTACCGTTTGGGAGACGTTCTTGGCTTTTTCGCCGGACCAGGAGACCTCTACGGTTCCTCGGCCGGAGAGGATCCAGCGTAGGGTTAGCTCGCCGCGGCTGGTTAGGCCGGATTCTAGGGGGATGCTCGAGGGGTTGTTCTCGACTAGGTCCATCCGGTTGGGGCGGTACTTGTCCGTTAGGAATCCGGCGGCGACTACTTTGGTGGAGCCTCGTTCGGTGGTGAGTACCAGACGATCGGGGATGCCGATTCCTTTTTGAGAAGCCAGGGCGGTGCGGGTTGGGATCTCACGGAGGTTCTCGAAGGTGACGTCGAGGGCGTAGAGACCACCGGGTAGGTCGGTGACTTCGGCGGACCGGATCTGGACCTCAGGCATGGCCTCGGCGTGACGAATGCAGAAGAGCGCGTTGCGGTGCAGCATCTCTTCGATCAGGTAGCTCGGGGGTACGCGACCGACGTCCTTGCGGAAGCCACCGATCTCGACTTCACCGTAGACGGGGTGCTCGAAGGGGTGCCAGTCCACAAAGCCGGCGCCCATGGTGAGGTGGTCGTCGGCCCAGAGGCGATCCTTCTGGCTTTGGCCGTAGCGAGCATCGGGGCTCATGCGGTCCGAGGTCCACAGCTCGTTGGTGAAGCTGATGATGCCCAGGGTTTCGTAGGCGAAGTTGACCTCGCCACCGTAGACCGAGTACAGGTCCTTCCAAATGATCATGTAGTTGTAGAAGGGCAGCAGGCCCTCGCCGTCTTTGCCGATCTCGTCGTAGACGCGAATGTCCGCGCGGGGGTAGGTGCCGTAGCTCTCAGCTCCGGGACCGCGCAGGATCATGCCGCCGTTGTTGTGGAAGGACTGGAAGCTCGCGATGTTGGTGTGCTCGACAAGGAACTTGGCAATGCAGCGCGTCTCCGGCCAGTAGAGCGGGAATGGGCCCGCACCGCGTTGGATGTGCTCGGGCATCCACATGGCCGGCCAGGACCGGTTCATGTCGTAGCCGCCCTTGCCATCTTCATTCGTGCGGCCGTCGCCATCGTTGTCGATGCCCTCGCTGCCGAGCATGATCCAGTCACCCTTGGCGCCGGTGTCGTTGGTTGGGACCGGAATCAGAATGCGCGGGTCTTCGGGGTCCAAGTTGTGGGTTCCTTCACCCGGTACGTGTTTGCGCATCTGCACGATCTGTCCGTCGCCGTCCAGATCGTCGGGTCCGTCCTCGTCAAACAGGCCATCGCGATCGTTGTCTGTAGGCTTCACACCCGTGCGCGACGAATGGGGGTTGTGCGCTTCGTCGAACCAGCTGGCCCGGCCGTCGATGTTGACGCTGGGCAGGAGGTAGAAGCTCGAGCGCTCGAGCAGAGAGTCCACCCGGGCATTGTGCCCGGCGTTCTCCAGCAGATACCACGCGGTGTAGACCACGGCCTCGCCGCCCTGGACTTCGTTGCCGTGGATGTTGCCGTCGATCCACATGGCGGGCTTGGTGTCCGCCGGGCCGGTGGCTGGGTTGTTCAGAGTGTAGACGCGCATCTCGCGGCCCTCAACACTATGGCCAATGACCTCGTAGCTCATCATGGTCGGCCACTTCGCGCAGAGGCGATCGAGGTCGGTGTAGAGCTGGTCCGCGTCAACCAATCGGTTCCACGGGATCTCGACCACCGGTGCGCGGCCGGCACCAAGGCCGGGAAAGCCGCCGTCGGAGTCGCCGAAGGGAATCGTTGCGCCACTCGGATCTTGGGCGAGTGCGGGTACGGCAAGCAGGCTTGCGGCAATCAGGAAGTTGATCTGGGAGAGTGCCATATTACTTGTCCTCCTCGGTGCAGGTCATCGATGCGGAGCCAGCATGGTCCGTCGAGATGTTGAGGCCCAGTTGGGCGGGGTTATTCATATCGATGAGCCAAGTGAACTCGGCGCGACCGCCGGAACCATCGAGCTGGCGGATGAGCTGCTTGCCCTCGCCGGCGATGATGGTGGCCTTATCGGGAAGGGAAAGCTCCATGCGCGCGGGCCGCGTGGTGCGGGCCCGTTCGCCAGCCTTGGTGATCAAGGGCAGCAGCGAGTTGTTCTCGACTGCAGCTTCCACGCGCCAGAGGCTGCGGGAGAGCTTGGTCGCGGTGAAGCTAGTGATCTCAACCTTGGCGAGGGGCTCGCCAAGGCCAAGCAGGAAGGCCGTTGCCGCAGTGGCTATGGCCTCGCGCTCTGCGGTCGGTGGCTCGGTGTGTGCAAAGGGAGCCCATCCGCCGATGAAGACCCCACCGAGGGTCGGGTGGTTGTAGGGTTGCCAGGCGATGAAGCGGTCGGCGTTGTCAGTTGCATCCATCCACGCCAAGCGCCCGACGTCCTCGGAGGCCTCGCGCCAAGTGTCGGCGTCGCCTTCGTCCTTGGCGGACTCGTCAGCTTCATCGTCCGCCTTGATGTCAGCGGCGCCCGAGTCACTGTCCTCAGCGTCCGGCTTCGGTGCTTCGGTGGGCATGGCCCAGGGCGCCATGTCCAAGGTCAGGATACCCCGTGCCTCGTACATCCAGCGTTGGAAGGAGCCCTTTGGGTAGGCGTCTACAGCCGGGCTGTCCTTGCGCAGGTCCTTAGCTCGACGGCCGAACTCGGCAATCAGATTCGCATCGGACTGCAGTACCTTGCCATTGGGCAGGTTGCGCGCACCGCCGAAGCCGCGGCCACCGGTCGGGTCGTCTTCGGTCTCGGGCTTCGAGGCCAGGTTGTCGGTGCCATCAAAGGTCACCACGAGGGCGATCTCCGGGTGCTCGACAACGAACTCCATCATGGCGCGCACCTCGGGGTCGTCGCCAGCGAAGAAGCCGGCGCCCGCGGTATGCTCTTCAAAGCCCGCGGGGAAGTTGCGGGAGACGTGGCCGTCGGCGGCGCTGTCCTCGGCGATCTGGTCGTCACCGTCTTGGTCGAGCCCCTCGCGCATGATCTTCCACATGCCGCGCTCGCCGTGGTTCGCGTCGGCTTCCACATGGGCGCGCGCATCAAACGGATCCTCGATCCAAGTGCCCTCTGGATCCGCAACGCGCATCCAGCTGATCTTGCCATCGCCATTCACGTCTACGGGTCCATCCTCACCCTTTTGGCCATCGCGATCGTTGTCCACATCGTGAC
The DNA here is from genome assembly GCA_047629095.1 of Planctomycetota bacterium. GTDB lineage: Bacteria > Planctomycetota > UBA1135 > UBA1135 > CALBMX01. Next base: position 4,812 of record JBLHWM010000149.1, read on the forward strand.
CGGTGGCGCCGCCGTCCATGAGTACGGACTCGAAGCGAGTTGCCGCACCGTCGGGGTTGAGTCGCGGGATGACGTAGACCGTGGCGAAGTCCAAGAGGTGCTTCGCATCGGTCAAGCCATAGGTCGCCGCGGCTTCTTCCGCCGCCGCCATCGCCATGGTTGTCGAGAAGACGCGCTGGGCTTGGATGCCCGCGACCACAAGGATCGCCGGCTTGCCGATCGAGTCTTCGCCCGCGGATAAGCGCACGCCTTCAATGGCGGCTCCGCCACGGGAGTTGCCCAGGGTGAAGGTCTGGGCGAGGTCCGGGTGGCTTGCCGCAAGGGCGACAAGCCGAGCGGACAGGTTGCCTTGGTCGAGCAGATCGTTCGTACCTTGGGCGGGCGCAAGGTCGGTAATTTCGGGCAGGGGATTCGAGAGGCCTGAAGCCGTGGCGCAGAGCGCGAGGCACAGGCCGCCCAAGACGGCGGGGGAAGAACGAAGCATGGGGTCTCCAAATGGGTGTAGAGAGACTCTAGCCTCTCCACGCCGGTTTCGGAGGTACCCAATTCGCCCTGGGCCCAATCTCCGAACGGGGGCGATACACGAGCCAAGGCGCAAGGGCTCCTGAGCGCGATTCGGGAGTGCCCGCGGCTTCTACTCGGCTTGCATCTGAAGCGAGACGTGGCGATCCGTATCGATCACGATCTCGGCTTCCTCGAGGAAGGCGGACTCCGCGACCATGGCGAGCTCCTCGACCGAGAGGGCCGCGTGCAAGGACGCGCGGAAAAGCTCGCGGTTGTATTCAGTATCCTCAGCGCCGTGCTTGGCGACGAGTGCGTCGAGGTCCGCTTGGGTGTTTGGGCGGTAGAGGTCGCGGATCAGCAGGGTACCGCCGGGACGCAACAGGCGGCAGGCTTCGATGAGCATGTGCGTTGGGTCCGGGATGTGGTGCAGGATCGTGTTGGAGAAGACGACGTCGAAGCTCTCGGATTCGTAGGGTAGGAACTTGGCGTCGGCGATCTCGAAGCTGACGCGATCCTTGGCGTGGGACTTCTCCCGAAGAGCGTTGGCGTGGGCCAGCATCTTTGGGGAGAGGTCAACGGCAGTGATGTGCAGGGTGGGGATGCTCTCGGCAGCTAGGATTGAGATGGTGCCGGGACCGGTGCCAATGTCTAGGGCGTGGCCGGTGGCGCCTAGCTCGATGAGGCGCTGGACGAAGGCGGCGCCGGTGGCGGAGTGGTCCATGGCGGCGTAGCCATTGGCCTCCTCGTCAGTGTCCATGATTTCGGGTTCTAGGACGCGGTCTAGTTCGCTGGCTGGGTAGGTCATGGTGGGTTGTTCGTTCTCTCTGGGCGTGTCGTACTTTTGGTTCGCTTCGTGCGTTGGCCCCCCTGCGCTCACTTGGCGTTTTGCTCTCAGGGGTTGCCCAGGCCTGCTAAATGGTGAAGTAGCGGGCTGCGGGGTGGTGGCAGACGATGGCGGAGGTGGATTGCTCTGGCCAGAGTTGGTCTTCGTCACCTAGTTTCAGGCCAATGCGGTCGGCTCCGAGTAGGTCGAGAAGTTGCTCTTGGTCGGACAGATTGGGGCAGGCTGGATAGCCGAAGGAGAAGCGTGCGCCGCGGTAGCCTTGGGCTAGTAGGGCTCGTTTCTCACGGGCGTCTTCCGAGGCCATACCTAGGTCGGCTCGGACTTGGGTGTGGGTGTATTCGGCTAGACCTTCGGCGGTCTCGACGGAGAGCCCGTGCAGGTGGAGGTAGTCCTTGTAGCGGTCTTGACCGAACCACTCAAGGGCGACCTCCGTGGCTTGCTGTCCAACGGTGACGGCTTGCAGAGCGATGACATCCGGCTCGCCTTCGCGGGTGTGGAAGTAGTCGGAGATGCAGCGGTGTTTCTTACCCACTTGGCGGGGGAAGGCGAAGCTGGCGACCTCGCGGCTCTCGTCTTCGGGATGCAGCAGGCGCAGGGTGTCGCCTTCGGGCACGCACTTCCAGAAGCCGTAGACGGACTTGGGCAGCAGGATCTTTTCCTGGGCACATTGCTTCAGCAGATCGAAGTACTTCGGGCGCACCTCTTGCTCGATGAACACGTCGTACTCCTTCTTGCCCATGCCCTTGCGGCGGTAGCCCCATTGGAACTGAAATAGGGTGCGCTCATTGATAAAGGGAGTGACGCTCTGGAGGTTGATGTCCTCGACGATGCGGGCTCCCAGGAAGGGCGCGGTAGGGTAGGTGATCTCTCGGTCTAGGGAGTGGTCCTTGAGGGACTTGTCGCCTTGCTCGGCCTGATCCGGGTCAAGGACAGCGACCTCGGGCTTCTTCTTCAGCTTCTTCTTGCGCTCTTCGAATACGACAACATCAGGACGCGTCTCGCCACCCTTGATGCGGGCCATAATGTCGAGGGCGTCGAATGCGTCTCGGGCGTAGTAGAGGCTGCCGTCGTACTTCTTGCGGCAGTCGCCCTCCACGTATTTTCGATTGAGCGCTGCACCGCCCAGCAGCACGGGAATGTTCACCCCGCGCGCGTTCATCTCTTCGAGGTTCTCGCGCATGATCACCGTCGACTTGACCAGTAGACCGCTCATGCCGATAGCATCGGGCTGGTGCTCCTGGGCGACGTCGAGGATGTGCTGGATCGGCTGCTTGATGCCAAGGTTGTAGACCGTGTAGCCGTTGTTCGTGAGGATGATATCCACGAGGTTCTTGCCGATGTCGTGCACGTCTCCGCGCACCGTGGCCAGGACCATCTTGCCCCGGCTACCCCCGTCTTCCTTCTCCATGAACGGCTCGAGCAGCTTCACGGCCGCCTTCATCGATTCCGCAGATTGGAGCACGAAGGGCAGCTGCATTTGGCCGGAGCCAAAGAGCTCGCCCACCACGCCCATGCCGCCGAGCAGGTCCTCGTTAATGATCTCAAGGGGCGGCTTCAGCGCTCGCGCTTCGGTCAGGTCTTCTTCAAGGCCGGTGCGCTCGCCTTCGACGATGCGCCACTTTAGACGCTCGAAGAGCTCCTCGGGAATGTGGTCTTCCTTGGCAGACTTCACGTCCACACCTTCGCAGAGCTCCATCAGCTTGTGGAGCGGATCATAGCCTTCCTTGCGGCGGTCGAAGATCAGGTCGTCGCAGACCTGGCGCACCTCATCGGGGATGCGGTGAAGCGGCTCGATACGGCCCGCGTGCAGGATCGCAGCGGAGAGGCCAGCTTCCTGGGCATGGTGCATGAAGACCGAGTTCAACGCGTGGCGCGCCGCGGGCTTCAGGCCGAAGGAGATGTTCGAAAGCCCGAGCAGAGTGCCAACGCCGGGAAGCTCCTCGCGTACGCGACGGATTCCCTCGAGGGTCTCGAGCCCAAGCTTGCGGTCGTCCTCGTTGCCGGTGCAGATCGTGAAGGTCAACACGTCGAAGAGCAGGTCCTCGGGGCGCAGTCCGTACTCTTTCGTGCAGATGTCGTGGATGCGGCGCGCGATGCGAACCTTCTCATCCGCGGTCTTGGCCATGCCGTCTTCGTCGATGGTCAAGCACACCACAGCGGAGCCGTGCTCCTTGGCAAGCGGAAGCACGTCGGCACACTTCTGCACCCCGTCTTCGAGGTTGATCGAGTTGATGATCGAGCGACCGCCGAGTAGCTCCAAGGCTGCCTTCAGCACAGGAGTCTCCGTGCTGTCCACCATGAGCGGCGCTGCCACATCGGTGCGATAGCGCTCCACAGCGCCCGTCATGTCCGCGACCTCGTCACGGCCCACATAGGCAG
>JBLHWM010000150.1:0-8532 GCA_047629095.1 Planctomycetota bacterium
GCCGGGGGCCCGCCTGCATTTATAGGAAGAGCCCCCAACCCGCGGGTAGAACATCGAGATTTTGGGGCCCCCGGTGCGTATCCTTATCAAGTGTTCACTACCCCTCTTGGCCTCACGGCACTGCTCGGCGTCCCCCTCGTGGTTTTCCTCCACCTGTACCAGCGACGCTTCAAGCCCCATCCGGTCAGCGCCCTGTTCTTGTGGGGCGACTTGGAGACGCACTCGCCATCGGGGCGCACCCGCCAGAAGCTGCTGCGCTCGCCTTCCTTCTGGCTTGAGATCCTGGCCGCACTCCTACTTGGACTAGCCCTTGGCAGCCCCGTGGCCTGTGGCTCCGGCCAGGCCGAGCACCTGGTCGTCGTGCTGGACTCCTCGGCATCCATGGCAGCGGATCCGATCGTGCTCGCCACCGCTGAGTCGCCCGGTCCCATCGACGAGGCCGCACGTCGCCTGATCCGCCAGCGCATCGCGGACCTGCCCGCCAACTCACGCGTCACACTCATCCAAAGCGGCGCGCGCCCAACTCTCATCGCGGGACCCGCGGTGCTGCCCGGCGAGGCCAAGAACGCCCTGGCGGACTGGTTCCCGGGCCACGGTCGCCACGACCTTGGACCCGCTGTAGCGCTTGGTCGCGAGCTCGCCGGCGAGGGCGCCGTGGTACTGGTCACCGATCACTTCGACGAGCTGCGCTGGCCCGCCGCCGTGGAAGTGGTCGCGCTGGGCACGCCCTCGGGCAACCTCGCCATCGTCCGCGCAACCCGCTCCCAGGGCCGCGACGCCCAAGGAGCCAAGAACGAGTTCGTCAGCCTAACCGTGGCGAACCTCTCCCCCGAGCCGCGCATCGCAAGTCTCGAGTTCGCCGCCCTGTCCCCTGATGGCTCCTCCGAGACCGTCTTCGGCCGGGTCCCCATGCAAATCGCCGGTGGCGAGAACCGCACCCACAAGCTGGATCTGCCGCCCGCATCCCCGAGCATCATCGTGCGCCTAGCGGACGACGAGCTGAACCTAGACAACGTCGCCTTCCTAGCGCCCCTCCCGCCCAGGACCCTCTCCCTATATTCCCCCCTGGACGAGGAGCTGCGCCTGGGCTTGGGTCTGGCGACGGGGATCGAGGGCACTGGCCCCATCGATCGCCTGCTCGAGCTCGTGCCCGACGCCGTCGCTGTAGCTGACGCAGAGCGAGCACACCTGGTCATCGGCGGCGCCGCCATAGGCGCGCCAACCACCTGGAACCTGGCCATCGAGGCCCCGGGGAGCGAGCGCCAGAACCTCATCGGTCCCTTCCTCAAGGATCTGCGCGATCCCGTCCTCATGGGCACGACCCTCGAGGGCATCGTCTGGAGCCACTCCACGGGCTACACGCCGCCCGGCTTCCCGATCATCTCGGCCGGTGGCGCGGTACTAGCGACTCGCGAAGAGCGGGGCGCCACGCGCATCTATCACCTCAGCATGGACCCCAGGCGCTCGACCTTGCAGCGCTCTCCAGACTGGCCAGTGTTCCTGTCCAACCTGGCCGAAGAGCGGCGCGCCCACCTACCCGGTCCCCTGCGCACAACCCTGCGCACTGCGGAGACCCTGCACTTCCGCGCCACGAGTCCCGCCGACTACGCCCTGACAGGCCCCGACGGCTTCCGGCGCGAGCTGCGCGGCAACCGCGAGCTCACCATCGAGATGCCCACCGCACCGGGCTTCTACACCCTAACCCGCCTCGCTGAAGCGCTCCCCCTCCGGCCCGCTGCCGAAGAGGCGGGCGCGTCCGATGGGCCCGAAGAGCCAACCCCCGCCGAGCTAGCTCGCGCCACCGATCAAGTCGTCGCCACCCTGGGCGTGAACCTCTCCGACGCCGCCGAGTCCGACCTCCGGACCGCCAACCTAGGCAGCCGCGAATCCAACACCCAGAACCCGGGCACCCGCACCCCCGCCAGCTGGCTCGAAGCCCTGCTCGCCTTGGGTGCACTGGCCTGTCTGCTGGCCGACGGCTTCGTGCTCGGCGGCCACAAGCTACGGCCCGCCCCCGACTTCGCCGAGGAGCCCGCCCTGTGATCGATTTCCTCGTCCCAGCCTTCCTGCTGCTGATCATCCCTGCCGCCTGGCTCCTCTGGCGCTTCCCCGGACCCAGCCGTCCCAGCGACGTCATGCGCGGCGTCGCCGCCCTGGCCCTGATTCTGGTGCTCGCCCAGCCCTACCTCAACCTCTCGGACCAAGGCCGCAGCCTGATCGTCCTGGTGGACCGCTCCCTCTCCATGCCCGACGAGGCCGAGCGCGAGGCCCTCGACGCCATCCGCTTGATGGAAGAGGCGCGCCAGACCGGCGACATGATCGGCGTGATCAGCTTCGGCGGTCGCAGCGAGATCGAGAGCCTGCCCAACGGCGACCTGGAGTTCGTCGGCTTCGAGCGCCATCCGAACACCAACGCCACGGACCTAGCCGGCGCCATCGAAACCGCCTTGGCCCAGATCCCCGCCGGTGCTCCGGGCAGTATCTTGATCCTGTCCGACGGCGAGAGCAACGGCGGCGACCCCATGGGCGAAGCGCGCCGCGCCCTGTCCCGCGGCATTCGTGTGGACGTGCTGCCCATCACGCGCCCCGCTGGCGGCGACGTTGCCGTGGAGCGCCTCGAGCTACCCCCGAGTGTTGCCACCGGCGAACCCTTCCAGTTCAGTGCTTGGATCCGCGCCGACAGCCCCGAGAGACGCTCGGTCAGCCTGCTGCGCAATGGACGCATGCTCACCACACGCGAGGTCGAGCTCGACGCTGGCCTAAACCGCGTCACCTTCCGGGACCTCGTCCCACGGGTTGGGGTCGCCGAATACGAGGTTCGAGCCTCGCCCAAGGGCGGTCTGACCAAGGACCGCATCCCCGAGAACGATCGCGGCCTCGGAGCTGTGCGTGTAATCGGTGCGCCCAGGGTGCTGGTGCTCAACGAAGACGGCGCGCCGGACACCCTAACGATGGTGCTGGAGGCCGCGGCGATTCCTGTCACGGTGATGACCCCCGAGGATGCGCGCCTCGACCGCATCGGCCTGACGCCCTACCGCGCGATCATCCTGGAGAACGTCGACGCCGGGCGCCTTGGCCACGCCGGCATGAAGGCCATCGCGGACTTTGTCGACGAGCGCGGCGGTGGACTCTTGATGACCGGTGGCGAGGCCTCCTTCGGCATCGGCGGCTACTACCTTTCCCCTATCGACCCACTGCTGCCCGTGTCCCTGGAGATGCGCCAAGAGCATCGCAAGATGGGCGTTGCCATGGCGATGGTGCTCGACCGCTCTGGCTCGATGGGTGTCGAGGTTGCGCCGGGTGTCACGAAGATGGACCTGGCCAATGCGGGCACGGCCTCGGCTATCGAGATGCTGTCGGGCATCGATGCGGTGACCGTGCTGGCGGTCGACACCGAGCCCCACGAGATCGTCTCCCTGCGACCTGTGAATGATCCCGAGGCGATCACAAAAAAGGTGCGTCGTATCGAGTCCATGGGCGGTGGCATCTATGTATACAACGGCCTGCTCGCGGCGGGGAAAATCCTGGAGGAGGCCGACCAGGCGAACAAGCACGTGATCCTGTTCGCGGACGCAAACGACGCGGAGCAGCCCGCTGGCGTACCCGCATTGCTCGACCAGTTTGCCGAGCTCGGCATCACCGTCTCCGTCATCGCACTCGGTACCGATCAAGATACCGACTCCCAGTTCCTGTTCGAGATCGCCGAGCGCGGCGGCGGGGACATCTACTTCACCCTCGAGCCCGAGGAGCTGCCGCGCTTGTTCACCCAGGACACGATGACCGTGGCGCGCTCGACGTTCATCACCGAGCCCACGGCCACCGCTGGACGGGGCGGCCTGTTTGCCATGGGCGAGTTCGGCGAGGGCGTCGACTTCCCCACGCTCTCCGGCTACAACCTGACCTACCAGCGGCCCACCGCCACCACGGGCGTGGTCTCCCTGGACGAGTTCGCCGCACCGATCTTTGCCTTCAACCACCGCGGTGTCGGTCGCACCGCCGCGCTCACTCCCCAGGTCGGCGGCCAAGCCACGGGCCTTGTGGAGTGGCCCGACTTCCCGGACTTCTTGGTCACCACGACCCGCTGGCTGATCGGCGAGGACGAGCCCGAGGACTACTTCGTGGACATGCGCCGTGAGGGTAGTGAAGCCGTAGTCCGCCTCGAGGCGGACCCCACCGGCGGCCCCGGCGGCTTGGCACCGGACACCTCGAAGCTCGAGCTGCACTTGACCCGTGGCGACGGCAGTATCTCGGTTCTGCCCCTAGATCCCGTGGGCGAGCTGACCTTCGAGCTGCGCCTGCCCTTGACCGAAGAGGGCGTTGCCCTGGGCTCGATTCACCTGGCCGACAACCGCGTGCTGACCCTGCCTCCGGTGGCGCTACCCTACTCGCCCGAGTACCTGCCCCAGGTCAACACGGGCTCGGTGGCTCCGGGTGTGCGGCTGCTCGAGCGGCTCGCCCAGGAGACCGGAGGATCCAACCTCACCAACCTCTCCTTAGCCCTGGCTGGAACCCGTGCCACCGAACGCTGGCGCGTGCTCGGCATGGAGCTCTTGTGGTTCGCGATCGGCATCTTGCTCTTGGAGATCTTGGTGCGCCGACTCGAACTCTTCGGTGTGATTGGCGAGCGTCTTGCGCGCCTTGGCCAAGCGCTAGCAAGAGCATCCCGCCGTGCGCCGAGCCAAGGCGAAGCGACCGTTGCCAAGGAGCCTGCCGGAGCTCAACAGTCCGCTGTATCCCAGGCTTCACCGGCCGAGCAGCCAGCCGGCACAAGCCCAACGCATACGAGTCCGCCCGCGGCAAACATGCCGCCGACCGAGCGTCCAAAGCCCCAGGGGGCGACCTCGATAGCCGACGCCATGGAGCGCGCGCGCCGCAAGGCGGGAAAGCGCTTCGACCGCTAGGCGAGTGGCCCCGCGGACCGGCTAGCCCTCGATGTAGTGGGTCAACTCTTCGATCGTGCTGCGCTGGCGCACCATGATCGCGTTGAGCAGGTCGCCGATCGAAAGAACGCCGATCACCTTGCCGTCATCTAGGACGGGCAGGTGCCTAACGCGCTTTTCAGTCATCAACTCCATGCAGGCGTCGAGGGTCTCGGTCCCAGCGGTGCAAATCAGTTCCGTGGTCATGATCTCTTCGACCAAGGTGCTGTCGGAGCGGCGCCCCCTGAGAATGCCGCGGCGGGCGTAGTCGCGCTCGGAGATGATGCCTAGTAGCTTTTCGTGCTCGATCACGAGCAGGGCACCAACTTCCCGCACGTCCATCTCCTGAATCGCGTCTAGGACGCTCTGACGAGGGTGGATGGAGTAGATGTGGCGGCCCTTGCGGGCGAGGATTTCGGAAACGAAGTGCATATTTTCTCCTGAGTGGGAAGAGTCGGAGAGGTCTCTTGGGCCACCCCAAGAGGAAATTCAAGCACTTTAGCCTAGGCCGGCTCCAAGAAGCCCGCAGCGATCAGTTGGTTCTTCGCAGCTTCTTCCAAGGGAATGCCAGCGTTCAGACGCAGGTAGCGCATACCGAGCCGGCGCGACTCATCCGAGAGCCCATCGGTCAATCTGCCCAGCCGCTTGCGGTATGCGCTCACAACACTGGCGTCCAGCAAGAGGTCGCGCTTGCCTCGGCCCTCGCAATCTTCGAGTCGCAGGGAAGAGCCCACGGGCGGGTCGCTCTCCCAGGGACCAAGCACTTGCAACAGCGAGGCATTGCCACGGCGTGAAGCCAGGGCCTTAAGGTTGACGCCGCTCTCCGAGAGGAAGTCCGAGATGCAGAGCCAGAGCCCACCGGGAGCCAGCACGCCACGGGCGGCAGCAAGACTGTCCCCAAGCTGGACCGTCTCATCAAAGGTCACGCCGACCTGTTCGAATTCCATGGCCGACATCACTATCGGGCGAGCGCCGAGGCGAATCAGCCGCGCCTCGAAACCGGCGCACGCGGCGGCTCGCAAAAAGAGGCCGGCGAGGTCCGTAGCGAGGTGCTCTTTCTCGGGCTCGGTCGACATCGAGAGGGACGCGTCGAGCAACACATCCATACGCGGCTGCACCTCTTCGCGGTGCACGCGAACCATCAGGTCCCCGGTGCGGGCGAGGGCGCGCCAGTCCACGTGGCGGACGTCATCGCCGGGAGCATAGGTGCGGCGATCTTCGAACTCAAGAGAGGCGCCGACGCCGGGTCCGAGGCGGTCGCCACTGCGACCACTCGGACGAAAGCCCAGCACCGGGACAAAAGCCTCGGCCAGGGAGAGACACTCGGGGGACGGCTTAGGCATCTTGCTCTGCGCCCTGGCTCTCTTCGGCCATGTTTACGCGATCGAGTGCCACGCCCGTATCCGCCGAGGCCATCGCTCCGGGGAGAGGTGCATTCGTCACCTCGGCGACACCGCGGAAGATGCGAGCAAACTGCAGGCCCAACACGGCGCCTGCGACGACCAGGATCATCGATGCGTCCTCCATGCCACGTTCAATCCGGTCCACCATTAGGAACGGGTTACCAACATGGCTCCCCTGGAGGAGATCGGTGTTGTCAGTCACAAAACCGATCAATGGCGGAACGATCAGCCCGCCGATGAAGAGAGCTGGTATCAGGGCGCGCGCAAGCGTTGTTCGCCCGATACTGTTGGATCGATTGCTGAACACGGCCGAAGGCAAGCAAAGATAGACGACGGCGTAGGCGCCCGTGGACCAGACCGCCAGCGCGGCCATGTTGCCGCTAGACAGCATGCCCGTGGACGATGGGGAGACAAGACCTGTGGCCATGAAGGAGGTGCTGCCTTCCAAGATCAGTCCACCCCAGGCGCAGATCATCGTAAGGGTCATCACCAGCCAAAGGGTCCCGCGCCCACCACCGGGGAGCCAAGGGAGCAAAAAGATTCGTAGCAGGGGATTCGCCGGCAGCTGGTGCTTCACGCGCATGCCAAGGCTCTCGCGCTCGGACACCAGGAAGATTCCCACGAGGGTGACCGCGCCGATCGCCATGGTCGTCATCATCCAGACGAACTCGGTCGCTGGAATCAGGCTATAAGCCCAGGAGACCCAAGCCATGAACATGCCGGCCATGACGAAGGTCAGGACCCGTAAGCCCGAGCTGCGGTTCTCCTCGTAGTGGGCCAGACGCGAGGTCGCGATCACGATGGAGAAGCCAGCCACGACACTAGCCAGCAGGATCAGCAGGGCCAAGATGACCTTCGCCTCGTCATCACCTAGGTCAATACCCACTTGGGTCGCGGCGGCCATCCCCCCGATCAGTCCGGAGCACGCCCCCACAAGGGAGGTCGCAAGGATGATCATATAGCCGACCCGTGCCGTTCGCTTGGTCGCCAAGCTCGACAGACAGACGGCAAAGGCCGAGAGTGCGAAGGAGATGATTGCGAGCAAGGGCACGCTGATCAGAACCAGCTGCAAGTCAACGCCGCCCAACAGGAAAGTGAAGGCGACGTAGGGGGTGAAGATCGAGAAGTACAGCAAAGCCTGGCTACCCGCTCCGAGCAGCTTGCCGTGAACGATATGCCTAGGTCGCAGACGCGACAGGATCAGTAAGTCGTAGGTGTTCTCCTCCCATTCGGCGCCCATGGAGCTAAACGCCGCCATGGGAACGAAGCCGACCACCGCAATCGTCAGGCAGGCAAAGATGCCCACGAAGAACGGTGGCCCGATCGGGTTCCAAGCGGCCGCGTCCGCGCTGCCAAGAACAATAGAGACAGCAACGATCACGCTGACGATTACCGTGAACAGGAAGGCCGAGCGAAAGTGCTTACCGCGCAAAGCTTGGCGTACTTCCTTAACTAGGACCGGATTGAAACGATCGTCCAACCAAGTAAATGCGCGCTCCAAAGCGGTCTCTACAGGCGGCCCTGTGCCATCCATATCCAACTCGTTGTAGGTATCCTTCACGACACGACTCCCTCGGTAAGGCTAAGGAAGACATCTTCTAGGTCGACGCTCTCAGGGGCAAACTCGATGGGAGAGAGTCCCACCGAGACGAAGTGCGCGATCATGTCTGCAAGGGCTCGCTGGTCGCCATCGAAGTCGAAGGCGAGGCCATTGCGCTCCGTGTGAACCCCAGCGACGCCGGGCTGTTCGAGCAGCGCTCGCTCCACCGTGTCAACGTCCGCGAGGCAGCGCAGGAAGACGCGCATGTGAGGTCGCAGTTTGCGCAGGATCTCTTCGACGGTGCCTGCGCCTTGAATGCGGCCGCTCTCGATCACCGCGATGCTGTCCACCAGAGTGGAGAGTTCACTGAGAATATGAGACGAGATCAACACGCCCTTGCCCATGTCCGCGAGAGCGCGTACAAGCTCGCGCAGCTCGACTCGTGCCCGTGGGTCGAGTCCGGCGGCGGGCTCATCCAAGATCAAGAAACCGGGGTCGTGGAGCAGTGTCTTCGCCAGGCAGAGGCGCTGCTTCATACCCTTGGACAGGGTGTCGATCAGCTTGCCCTCTAGGCGTGAGAGTCCGGTGAAGTCCGACACGAACGACAGGGCGCTGCGCCGCTCTCGGCCGCGCATCCCATAGGCACGGGCGAAGAAGTCCAGGTACTCCT
>JBLHWM010000151.1:0-8512 GCA_047629095.1 Planctomycetota bacterium
AAGACTTACAGGTCCCCATGAGACGTAGATCGTGGTGAGTCAGCTCGAAGCCATGGCTTCGAGCGATCTCCATCTGCAGGTCTTCGATGCGCTGGTCCATGAACTCGACGATGCGACTGCAGCTGGTGCAGATCAGATGGTCGTGATGCTTGTGACCAATCACATGCTCGTAGTGCGCCTCGCCCGAGCCGACGTCCAATAGCTCCAGAAAGCCGCCGTCGGTCAGCAGCCCTAGGGTGCGATAGACCGTCGCTCGCGAGACACGCTGGGGCTTGGGCACGTCTTCCTCACCGAGCCATCCCAGGAAGGTCTCGGCGGTGAAGTGATCGTGGGTCGCAAAGGCCTTCTCAAATATCCGAGAGCGCTGGCGCGTCAGGCGCAAGCCCTTGGTCTTTAGGAAGTCCTCGAAGGAGCGGCGGATGGTCTCGTGCTTCACTGGTCAGTTAGGGGGAACTCTTGGTGGGTTTGTGCGCCGGATAAAAGCGCACCAGACGCTCGGGGGAAACTCCAAGCCTCCAAGCCCTAGTAAGGATCCAATTTCGGACCGTCGTACGCAAGGCTCCTTCCCCCTTCCAGCGTCTTGGATTCACGAAAACCTTCGCTTTCGGGACCAGGTGGATCGTCCCGAGGCCGGAAACGCGTCTCGAGAAGTCGAGATCCTCAAAAAGGGAGAGCGCGCGGAATCCACCGGCAGCTCGGTAATTGGCCGCCGAGATGCACAGCCCTGAATCCCCGTACACCAGGCCCCGCGTTACCCGCTGGTCCGCCTTGGCTTCCACCAACCGAAAGAACTTGCCCTCGGCGTCGACGACCTGGGAGCACCCGAAGGCCGCCGCTGTAGGATGCTCGGCAAAGGCCTCGGTGATCGCCTTGACGGCACCGGGAGCGGGCAGGTTGTCCGCATGCAGGAACCACAGCCGACCAGCACCGAGCTCGATGGCACGCTCTGCCCCAGCCTGCAGCTGCACACCGCGGCCGCGCTTGGAGTTGCAGAGCTCGACCCCGGCCTGAACTGCGAGCTGACAAGAGCCATCCTCGCTGCCCCCATCGACCACCACGATTAGATCCACGCCCTCGTCCTCAAGCCGTCTAAGTAGACGGGGAAGATTCACGGCTTCATTCAAGCACGGAATGACGACCGCTAGCCGAGTGGGCATCGTTGCGTCCTTGGCTTACCGGGACGTTGAATAAGGGCCGAAGGCTGACAAAGCCGTCCTTGAATAGGCAAGTAGAGCGAAGGCGTGACCGCAGAAGCCTCCTTCTTGGCCACTGCGTATGCCTCGCTCCCTATCGACGTTGCATGCTCGAAGAGGGCGAAGTCGAGTAGGCCGTTTTTCAACGGACTGCTAGGACCTGGCGGAGAGGGTCTTTGGGCGCAGGCCAATATCGCTGCGGCAGAAGGCGCCGTTCCAGCGAATCTTCGCCACGCCTTCGTAGGCCGCATCCCGTGCTTCGTTGACGTTCCTGCCCATGCCCGTCACGGCCAAGACGCGCCCGCCGTCGGTCAAAAGCTGGTGCCCATCTAGGCGTGTGCCCGCTTGGAAAACGACCACGTCCTCGATCGCGTCAGCGCTCCCGATTCCAAGAACCGGCTCGCCTTTGCGGTACTGCTCGGGATAACCCTGGGCACACATCACGACACCCACGCACTGGCGCTTGTCCCACTCGGGAGCCTCGCACTTGTCGAGGGTTCCTTCGGCTGTAGCCAAGAGGTAGGGCACGAGGTCCGACTCGAAGCGGCGCATGAGAGCCTGGGTCTCGGGATCGCCGAAGCGGCAGTTGAACTCGAGCACCTGGGGGCCACCCTCGGTGATCATCAGACCTGCGTAGAGCAGGCCGTTGTAAGGAATGCCCTCGACGCGCAGCGCGTGCAGCATCGGAATCAAGATGCGCTGTTCGATCTGGTGCATGACGCGCTGACCAAGCCAGGCCACGGGCGAGGAGACACCCATGCCGCCTGTGTTCGGACCCGTGTCGCCGTCGCCAACCTGCTTGTGGTCTTCGACCGGCTCCATCAATACGAGCGTCTCGCCATCGGTCATCACATGGATCGAGACCTCTTGGCCCTCCAGGAAGTCCTCGACCACGATCGTGCCTCCCGCGTCGCCGAGCTGGCGCTCTTCCATGATCTGATCGACCACGGAGCAGGCCTCTTCGCAGCTCTTCACGATGAAGACGCCCTTGCCGCCGGCCAGGCCGTCAGCCTTGACCACCATGGGCCAGGACTCGGCGTTCTCGAGGTAGTCCTTCGCAGCGCCCGCGCGGTCAAACCGTCGCCAACCGCCCGTAGGAATCCGGTGCCGGTCCAGGAGCTCCTTAGCGAAGAGCTTCGAGCCCTCCAGCTGAGCACCCGCGGCGCCCGGCCCAAAGACCTTGATGCCCGCCTCGCGCAGCTTATCGGCCAAGCCCAAGCACAGCGGCACCTCGGGGCCGATCACTACCAGCCCCACGTCCTCGGCCTTCGCCGCGCGCACGATGCCCACCGAATCCTCGACCTCCAAGTCGGGCAGGTTGCGCCCACACTCCGCCGTTCCAGGATTGCCCGGCGCCGTGATCACCTCGTCCACCATCTCCGACTGGGAGATCTTCCAAGCGAGAGCGTGTTCACGCCCACCATTGCCAATGATCAGAACTTTCATAGAGAGCAGCGGCTCCATGGGGAGCCAGCAAGGGCACCAGGTGCCTGTAGGGAATATTGTCATGGCCCAACTCCCACACAGAGCCAAACCAGCAAGCCCATAGAATAATCACTTCCCACCCGCCGGGCTACCTCACCCCCGGACCATCTCGTGAATCCCATCAAAAACACCTTGGGCCACCCCCAGGGTTTTGCACGGCTCGCCAAGCGTATAGCTTGGTAAGAGCGCATTCGCCCTGCCTGGGTTCATCGACACGCCTTGCCGAGCCGATCGCGGGGAGCCCCCATGAACAGCCCCGTCTGCCCGGGGATATGCCCGAGCGCAAGCGCCCTTACTACCAATCGCTGCGATGCTGCCCCCCGCGAAGGGTCGCGAGGCCTCCACTTGGCCTACTCGAGCGGGAGACTGTCCTCGAAGACCTGCACGTCTATGGGCACTTCAAAATCCTGTGTGAGGACCTGATCCAGGACCTCAATGCTGGCATAGGGATCGACCGTAAATGGGAGCTCATTGAGCAGGACTGCACGGTGGAAAAGCCGACCCCGGACACGATACTCGCCAGAGCCAGATAGGAACCCTCGAAAGGACCCATCGCCGAGCGGCTGGAGTTGCACCACCTCGTCAATGTCAACGGCATCGAGCACGACCAAGAACTCCGCGTCCTGTGGAAGGGTGGGCAGAGCGCTAGGCCTCACAATCACTTCGAGGCCCCGGGACATCACAACGGACTGATCTCCAGGTAGAAGCACGACATCGACGGACTTGTAGCCGGGAGCAGTCACCTTACCTTCCAACCTCTGTCTATCGAGGCTCCAGCGCAAGGAGTAATACTCATCATCTCGGGTTGCGTAGGGCACATCCGGCGAGTCGAAAAAGGCCGCATCGATTTCTCGGCCCTGCTCGTCGATGACCGCTAAACGATAGTCTAAAAGTACAGGGCGAATATCAATCCCTTGGAGCAGCTCCTGCTGCTCTGCAGACTCTAAGCCTGGAAGAATGCCGGGGATCAAGGCCGCTACCTTTCGACTTCCCACGGGCCTGATCTCCACTTCGCCCAAGACTTTGGTAAGCCCCGTTAAAACGAAATCGCCGTTCTGGAATAGTGAGGCCTGGCCTCTCTCCAAGCGCTTGCCCCTGTCGTCGAGAATGTAGAAGTACGCGATGTAGTTGGTTGGCAAGTCGCCCTTTTGAACAATCACGGAACCATCAACGCTCGCCCCATCCTCGAAGACGAATTCCCTGTCGTCTGGCCCCAGGGAAACCCGAGTATAAATCCTCGGCCGATCGTCGGCCATGACCATAAGCTCGTAGTACTCTCCATTCTCTAGATCTGATTCAAGATAGTCCCCGAAGAACCCGAAAGCGTCCCCCGTAATGGTCAGCCGAGCGTCATAGAGAATCCGGGACAGCGACCCATCGACATCTGACCGAATCCAGACATCGGCGTAGCTAATCTCAACAGGTTTGCCATCCGAGTCAACCGCATGGCCAAGCACAAAGGGTACGTCATCCTGCATGTACGCCTCACCGATGTAGTTGTCGCCAGCATGAATACTGTCGGGAAGAGCTGTGGAGAAAAACGAGCGGTCAAATGGGCTTGCAAGAGGCGCTTCAATCTCGACCTTTCGCCACTCCATGGCCGCCCATTGTTTGCTCAGATTCTTCTCAACCACAATACTGAAACTGCCGTATTCATCCGTTTGGACTTCGAATAAGGCCGCCTCCGCTTTCGCGCGACTGATTAGAGAGATGCGGCCTTTCAGCAAACGGTTCTTCATTACGCGTCCATCGGGATGAAGCGCAATGCCAGTGAGAACCGGTGCCACGTCAAGAGGGCGCAGATCCAGCTCCTCCCGCTCGTCTACCCCCTGTGGACCAAGCCCGAAGCCGAACGTGGACTCCGTCGGTTCGGCCTGTCTCGCCTCAGCCACTATGTTCAATCCGAGGCCAACGAAGGGAACGTGAGCGACGCCCCCCTTCACTGCAATCGAGATTCCATCCCATCTTATGGTCTTGGCCATCGCAGTGAGCTCGAGGACATTCCTGGCCACGCCTGGATTGGGGTCCCTAAACAAGTCGACCTCTTTCGCTTCCGAGTTCAGTCGCCCTTTCGAATCCAACACTCGAATGTTGAGCTCGCCCGTGGGCGGCATCACAATGCGTACAGGCTCGCTCGGCACGTGGTCTCGAGCAACGGTCACGTGAACCGAATCCCGAAGCAAGACTGCGGGGCCAACCGTGAAGTCCCGCCCCTGTCTGTTGAACTTGAAAGGGTCCAGGATGTGCCGCAAGACTGCGATGCCTTCAGGACCTGTTTGAGCATACACCTTGGGTTTGTACTTGCCCCCCCTGCTCACGGGGACCCCTTCGAGCGGTTGCCCTTCCTGATCAACGATCAACACCCGTATGTCTGCATCGGGAAACAGGACGACCCGCACCTCCCCTCCACTGTGCACAAGAAAGTAGTTCGAGTTCCCGAAAAGACCAGGTGCAGAGCTGGAGACCGTGGCCGATTCATCCTCCCCAAGAGGGATCACGGCAAGCCCCATTGGATTCGTTTCCCAAAAGGCGTCGACGGGATCGGGAGTGTCCCCCGCCCAAACTCGCGCACCGGCCACAGGCGTCCCCACCGCGGTGACAACAGTAACCTCAAGGGTTGCCCCCGATGTTGGAGCTACGGAGGCGGACATCCCCCTTGCCACAAAGGGCGTCGAATCAACCACCTGCCGGCTGGCCTCGGGACGATCGAGCTCCTCCAAGCTCATGGACTCGGGCGCATCAGCCACAGCCTCGTTAGCGGGAGGCGTCCCCACAAAAGGCAGGGGCGCGCTCTCATCCGCTCCAAAGATCGCGAACATCCCCGCAAGGCCTGCAACTACGGCCACCGTCGTCAATTTCCAAGTCATCGTAACTCCAGCCAAAAGGCTCAGTGTTTTGGCGGCTGTGCCCAGGGCACTCCCACCAGAGATCAAGTCCGTAGATGGAAGCTTCAGCAGCGGCAAAAAAGCCGCCCGCCAGTCGTGATCCTGTCGGCCATTCTTGCCATCGAGGGTTTGGCGCAATCGAGCGAGCCCCTCGCGATGCTGCCAGCGCAAGGTGTCCACTGGAGTCCCCATACGCTCGGCCGCCTCTCGAACCGAAAGGCCCTCTTGATAGATCAAAAGAAGCACAGACCGAAAGGGCATCTCCAGCGAACGCAGTTGCTCTAGCACGACTCCAAAGAGCTCATTGCGCTCGAGCAGCGACTCCGCATCGATCAGCTCGGGACGTGCCGCCGCACCCTCGCGCCGTCGAAGTCTCGACTCCCTCCGCTGCAAGCTCGCAGCGAGATTGCGCAAGGTCGCCACAAGCCAAGCCCGCGTGACTCCGCCCTCAACCCGACTTGCAGCCAGCCAGGTCTCCTGAACCAGATCCTCCTCGGCACCCACAGGCCCGACAAGGCTCCGAGCCAGTCGCCGCAGCCACCCAAGCTCATCAAGCAGTTCCGTCGCGTTCATTCGCATGCTCAGATCTTCCATCTAAAGAGAGATCGCCGCGAGCGAATACTCCGCGAACACAACCTTTGATAAACCTGAAAGACCCAAAACTCAAATTTCTAACCACTCACACGAGCCTCCACCGAGACCGCAACGCTAAACTTTGCCACGAAACAAGCGCGCGCCCATAGCTCAGCTGGATAGAGCACCGGATTTCTAATCCGGCGGTCCCAGGTTCAAGTCCTGGTGGGCGCACCATTGCTAATGCGGGCTGTGGGCTCAGACAACCGTCCGTCGATGGTCCAGCGCGGGATTGGATACTGACTAGGCCCCGACCTTCTTCATCGTTTGATGCGTGGGCATTTTCGATATAGCACGAGGACGTACTTTCCCCGTGTGCCAATCAGCACGCCGTGATTGACGTCGGCGATACCCAGTGCAGGGCGCTAGCGCTGAGGCCGGAAGGGCAAATGGCCTAATGTGGCCAACCGCCTAGCTAAATCGTAGGCCCCCTTGGAGTACCATGATTGGTCACCGTGGAAACGAACCTCCCGCAAGGCCCTTTGGGCGGTATTCACTAGCTCGTAAGAGCCAACTGTCCCCGCCCCCTGCAAGCACCGAACTTCGATGAACAACGATCCCACACCCGGCGATGCACACGACCTCCTTGACGGGATGGAGACGGGCTCGACCGGCTCTCGCGGCGACGACTCCGCCGCCTCCTCCTCCCATAGTGTGATCGATCGAATCGGTGAGATTACGGGATCGAAGCCGCAGGTGCTCCTGCGGGCCGACCCAGCTGGCGACCCGTCCGTGCTCACGCCACTCGGCCAGAGTGATCGCATCGATGCGGGCAAGTACATCGTGCATGGGGAGCTCGGTCGCGGCGGCGTCGGCACTGTGTACCGCGGGCGCGATCAGGATCTCGGTCGCGACGTGGCGATGAAGTTCCTGCACGATAAGTACAAGGACGAGCCACAGATTCTGCACCGCTTCGTCGAAGAGGCGCAGATCGGCGGGCAGCTGCAGCACCCCGGCATCGTTCCGGTCTACGACCTTGGCATGGCGAACGGCAAACCGTTCTTCAGTATGAAACTTGTCGAGGGAAAGACCTTGGCGAAGAAGCTCGCCGAGCGCGGCTCACCCACCGACGATCGACGAGACTTTATCGCGATCTTCGAAGACGTCTGCCAGACTCTTGCCTATGCCCACGCGCGGGGGGTTGTGCATCGCGACCTAAAGCCCGCCAACATCATGATCGGCTCCTTCGGCGAGGTACAGGTCGTCGACTGGGGTATGGGCAAGGTGCTCGACTCGAGCGGCGACGCAGACGAGAAGCTCGCCGCCGAACAGCACGCCAAAGCCAGCACGATTCAAACCGTGCGCACGGGCGACCATGGAACACAGTCACTGGTGGGCTCGATGATGGGCACGCCAGCCTACATGCCGCCCGAGCAAGCACGCGGCGACGTCGAGGCTATGGACGAACGCAGCGACGTTTTTACCCTCGGTGCCATCCTGTGCGAAATCCTGACGGGCAAGCCACCTTACGTCGGCCCCATCGAAGAACAGATCGTTATGGCGGGGATGGCAGAGCTTGACGATGCCAAGGGGCGGCTCGAGGCCTGCGTTGGCGAGCCAGAGATGGTTGAACTTGCGTTGAAGTGCCTGATGCCCGCGCCCGCGGAACGCCCGAAGTCGGCTGAAATCGTCGCACAGATCGTGCACACTCATCTCGCTGCAGTGGAGGCGCGGGTCCACGAGGCGCGCGTTGAAGCAGCCGAGGCCAAGGTGCGCGCAAAGGCCTTGAAGCGCACACAGAAGCTCGGTATCAGCTTGACGGCCGTGATCGCCGCCGGGCTCTTGCTCTCGCTTTGGTTCTGGCGAGCTGCGGACACGGCAGCGACGAACGAGGGAATCGCCCGTGGGGAAGCCGTGGCTTCGGCCATGAAAGCCCAGAAGAATGAACAGGTCGCCATCGAGCAGACCGGGGTCGCCGAACGCGAGCTTGCGCGCGCGATAGAGATCAAGACTCTGATCACCGAGATGCTGCGGAGCGTGGCCCCCGAGAACGCTATCGGTGCCGACATCAGCCTGCTCAAAGGCATCCTCGATACCGCTTCTAGGCGCCTGACGGACGGAGTGATCGAAGACGATTTGGTTGCCGCGGAATTGCACGGTTTAGTCGGGAGTGTCTACAACTCGATCGGTTTGTACCCCGAGGCCGAACTGCACCTGCCGGTCGCGCTCGGACTCTATAAGGGGCAGCTGGGCGCGGAGCACCCGGACACCCTGGAGACCATGTCTCGCCTGGGAAACCTGTACCGTGACTTGGGGCGCTATGATGATTCCGAGTCGCTCCATCTGCAGTCGCTTGAGGCGCGAAGGCGGCTTCTG